>JAZTZL010000001.1:0-7872 GCA_045637425.1 Rikenellaceae bacterium
ATTGACAATGCCGAGCAGGCGTTGAGTGTTGCGTGCGAAAAAACGGGCGCAGTCATCTCCAATTACACAGCCGGCCCCGTATATATGGAGAATGGGAATAAGGGTAGTCATCAATGGTTAGTCGAATTTGCGAAGATGCCAGACTCGATTGAGAAATTTACTGCAGAGTTAGATCGCCGACTTCAGGAGGTCAATTCTGATTACGAAGCAAAACGATTCAATTCCACAACATTGGAGGCTCCGCAACTGACCGTATTGCCCGATGGGACGTTTTATCGTTGGATGCAGAATCGTGGAAAATTGGGTGGACAGAATAAAGTGCCGCGACTGGCAAATAACAGAGAATACATTGACCAACTGCTGGAATTATTAAAATAACACTTTGATACTATGCATATTGCAATCGCAGGAAATATAGGTTCAGGAAAAACATCGCTGACTGAAATTATCGCTGAAAAGCTTGGATTCAAGCCATATTATGAAGATGATAAGAATCCTTATTTGGCTGATTTTTATGACAATATGACTCAATGGTCATTCAATCTGCAGATATATTTCCTGTCGAAGCGCTTGCGCAGTGTTAAGGCTATTTTGGCAGAGAATTGCAATGTAGTACAGGACCGTACAATTTACGAAGATGCATATATTTTTGCTCGAAATCTGCACCAGATGGGGTTGATGACTACGCGCGATTACTCAACATATATGGATATTTTTGAGTTGGCAATTGATAGTCTGCCGCAGCCCGACCTGCTGATTTACCTCAAATGCAGCATTCCGACTCTTATAAGTCAGATTCAACGTCGCGGTCGTGCCTACGAAATGTCCATCAGCAGCGAATACCTGAACAGACTCAACGAGTTATACGAAAATTGGATTCAAAACGAATACAAGGGCAGACTGTTGGTAATCGACGTGGATAGCGAAGATTTTGTTCTGGTGCCCGAGGATTTGGATAGAATTATCGAACGGGTGAAATCGTTTATGTAACCGACTGCCAATTATATTATTATCCGTGTATATTTCTGACAAAAATATACGCGCGATTCGTTGAGCAGTTTTATGCGGTCGATGAGCCCCACGATCTCCTCCTCACTGAGTTCAGGCGAGTCGAGACGACTCTGAATCTGAGCAATCATCTGTTCTACGATTTTTGACTTGTAGATATTTATCGTTCTGGGTATCAGGTCGCTCAGACGCAATCGATCGGGACAAACCGGCATATCGTACTCTTCCCACAACTTACTGGGACGTAATTTCTCATCTTGCATTATGATATCACTCACAGTTTGGGCGATGTCAATAGATTCGCTGTTGTTGAAAACGTGCATCGGGAATTGCCACCCGTTTTTCTCGAGCGTTTCAAGCGGATCACATTGTGGATTCTCGTTGCGTGCACTTTCCAATGCCGATTGCCAATGTGCTCGGTAGAGCATCAATATGTTATCGAAAGTTTTATTCTGCAATCTTATGCCGTCGTAATCCAACTCAGAAATGATATATTCCGCCACATTTCTGCGCTCGACCTCATCGTTGTCCAATGTGTTGTGAAAGTATTCGTGCCCGTGTTGCAACAGATAACCAATCAACTCGCGTTCAAATTGTTCGATTCGATGACTCTCAGTATTGCTGGCTGGCTGCTCGCTTGACTGAGTCTGCTTCTGTTTTTTTTGCTCGATTCTTCTCAGGTTCTCAATTTCGCGCACCTCCTGTGCTGTGTAGTTGCGTTGGTTAATCTTGCGCAAAACCTCCGAATCGAGAATTTCAGCCTCAATCTCCAACAACTGTGCACACTGCTTTACATACACCGAGCGGGTAATCTTATCGGGGATAACTGCGATGGATTCTACAATATCCTTAATAGCGTTTGCTCTGCGTAATGGGTCCGATCCCGCATCTCCTATCAGAATGTTGGTTTTGAAGGTAATAAAATCTTCGGTATTAGCCTCGATGTAAGCCTCGAGTTCGCTGGCAGTATGTTGTCTTGCAAACGAATCTGGGTCTTCGCCTTCGGGCAGCGGTACGCAACGAACATTCAGACCCGCCTCGAGAATCATATCTATACCTCTGAGCGATGCTTTTATTCCGGCTGCGTCACCATCATATATTACAGTTATGTTTTTAGTGAATCGTGAAATGAGTGTAATTTGCTCCTTCGTCAGCGATGTACCTGAAGATGCCACGACATTCTCAATGCCTGATGTGTGCATCGAAATTACATCAGTATAGCCCTCAACCAATATGCAGTTGTCGGCTCGGCTGATAGCGTTGCGAGCAAAGAATATTCCGTACAGCGTTTCGCTTTTATGATATATATCCGATTCCGGGGAGTTCAGGTACTTGGCAGTCTTTTTCTCGGAAGACATAATTCGCCCCCCAAACCCAATGATGGTTCCGCTGACCGAGTGAATTGGAAAGATTACTCTATCTGAGAATCTGTCATACAACGAGCCGTCTTCGCGCTGAATGGTGAGTCCCGTAGCCGTCAGATACTCGAGTTTATATCCCGCCTTGAGTGCAGCTTGTGAAAATGTATCCTTGCCTGCGGGACAATAGCCGAGTCCGAATTTTTTGATTGCAGAGTCGCTGATTCCGCGTTCACGGAGATAACTCAAGCCGATGCTCTGTCCCTGTGGCGTATCATTGAGCGTGTTGACAAAATATTCTGCAGCAAAAGCGTTTACAGCCAGCATACTTTGACGTTGGTCGTGAGCCTGTTGCTGTTCGGGAGTCAGTTCACGGTCTTGAACTTCAATGTTGTACTTGCGACCGATGTACTTCATCGCATCAACGAAGCTTAGGTGTTCGTGTTCCATAACGAATGTTACGGCATTCCCGGCTTTGCCACACCCGAAACACTTGAACACTCCTTTAGCTGGCGAGACTACAAATGATGGAGTTTTCTCGTTGTGGAACGGACAGCACGCAATGTAGTTAACTCCGCGTTTTTTCAGAGTTACAAAATCACTGACAACCTCCACAATATTGGCGACTGCGAATATTTTATCTTTTATAGCCGGGTCAATCATAGTCGCAAAGATAACCAAAATCTAAAAGATAAAAAATCTGTCGACAATAATTTTAATAGTTATTGAATTTATAATCCGATTTAAGTTGATAAGCGACAACAATAAGTGTTATTACGATGCCTATAAGTGAGATTATTAGTTTTGTTTCGGACATAAGCAGAATCTCGTCTGCCGTATTGAGCCACAGTGATACAAATTTCTTAAATATTTTGTACACCACCTCTTTACCGTCGAACAAAAATAGTATAGAACAACTGACAACTCCACCTACGAATGCCGAAATATATGATATTAACTTAGGTGAACCTCTGCGGATTTTGCGCATAACCTTGCGCGAGAAGTCGATATTTTCGACCTCGAATCTATTTTCTTTCAAAAATTTTGAAATCAATTTATCTTGTTCAGAATCATTCATAGCCGTTTTGTTTTAAGAATTTAGATAGTTTCATTCTTGCGCGCGACAGGTGTGATTTTATTGTTCCACTTGGTAGCCCGATAATATTGCAGATATCTGAAACTGAGATATCCTCCATATAGTGCAGTGTTATGCAGGTTCGTTCCGTTAAGGTGAGAATGCTAAGCGCATTGTATAGGTCGGTCGAGTTGTCAATTCGGTCGCTCGTCATAGTGATAGAGTGTTTTGCCTCTAATTCGGTTGAGGTGTTCTTTTGCGTGCGTAAGTAATCATATAACACGTTGTATCCGATACTGTGCAGCCACGTCGAAAAACTTGATTTTCGATTGAAACTTGCCAGATTAAGATATGCCTTAATGAATGTCTCCTGAGCAAGGTCATCGCTTAGCATCTTATTGCCGAGAGTCTGATTCAAAAAGAACCTCCGGAGGTCCGATTGGTGTCTCTGCACCAGCTTGTCGAACGCCCGGGTGTCCTTGAATATCAGCACCTGTGCAATTAATGCCAAATCGCTGAGATTATTTTTTGACCTGTTCACAATTGCTATTCGCTCTTTTGAGGAGTGTTGTCGTTAATATTTTTGTTACTCATTTTATGAGCAATAAGTTGTCCTATTCCGATGCAGATTGCAATGGCTCCGAAGCCTATGCCAAGACTAAAGTCTTCGCAAACCATTCCAAAGAATATGGTCAGACCTACGCCCAAGGATATGTTTTTGACTCCTTTTTTATTGTAATCTTTTTTGAGTAGTGATTCGTGAACATTCTGTCCTGACGCTATGATTTCGCGAATCAACTTATTGCGGTTATAGCTTTTCCATATTGAAATTCCGATGATTATCAGGATTATTATTATGGGCATTAATAAACATAGCAAAAGGGTGAGTGTGATGCCTGATGTGATGTCTATGATATCGCCATCATCGTTTTTGAAATCGAATGCAAATTTAATCGGGTCTTTGAGCAAATGTTTTAATGAATCAGAATTGTTAGCTTCGAGAATGGAGTCGATCGTCGCCTTTGTGCCACTAAGTGTGGTAGAGTGTGATTCGCTTATTTTGGTTTTGCCATCTTTGTCTCTGGCCATCACCAATACGTGAGTGTGAATGACTGGTTTTGAGACTTTGACAGAGTCATACTTTGCAAATGTCATTGCCGGGGTCAGCATCATCAGTGCAACCAGTAGTGTGAAAATTCTTTTCATAATTAATGAGTTGTTTGTTTTTGTTAAAATAGTCTTTTATTCATTAGACGTATTTGATTGGCATTTGGTTGCAAAATGTATAAAATAATTTTTAAAATTTTGTCGAAGTAGAAAATAATATACATAATAGTTTCTACTTATATTATATAAAGAATTGTCTAAATGGAAAATAAAATGTCAATTGTCTCGATTTTTTCCAATGAAGTTTATTATCTCTTGCAAAAAAGTATTATATTTGTGGTACAATTCTAACTAAAAAATGTTTGAAAATATGAAGAAAATTATTTCATTGCTTTTTTGCATTATGCTCTTTACCGGTGTAAAGGCACAAGGTTATGAGTGGGGTGTCGGCTTAAGAGGCGGTTACTCGTATGGTTTGACTGCTAAGTATAACTTTAATGCAGCAAACTCACTCGAAGGTATTCTTGCTTTCAATCACGGTGTACACTTCACTGGTCTCTACCAATTTAATATGCCTGTGATTAGCGAAGGTTTCAGATTCTACTACGGTCTGGGTGGTAATCTCGGTTCGTGGAAAAAGGCTGAAACTACGAAATTCACTTTGGGCGTAGACGGCATTGTGGGACTTGAATATAAAATTAAACAACTTCCATTGTTGTTGTCTATCGACTACAAACCCTGTCTGAATCTTATCGGACACACAGGTTTGTTGGGTGCAGATTTTGCATTCTCTATGAGATTCACTTTCTAGTATAGAATTTATGAGAAAATTCTCCATCTTGAGCATAGCGTTCTTTTTGGTTGGTGCATTTTCGTGTGTCAGCCGTCAGACCGCAAAGCAACTCACTTCGCAAAAAGATTCGTTGGCGTTGGTGGCTGCTGCGAAAGATTCGATATTGAATGATGTCTTTGCATCATTGACTGCAATTTCGGAAAATCTCGATATGATTAAGAGTCGCGAAAATATCGTTACTGCGCAAAGTGGCGAATTGAATCGCGAAACTAAAACTAAAATCTCTGAAGATATTCAGGAAATTGACCAATTGTTGCTGGAGAACAGACAGACTATCGAACGTCTGAAAAATTCGGCTGAGCAGTTGCGAAAAGCTAATGTTCGTATTGCTAAACTTGATAAACTCATAGCAACACTCAATGCTCAAATAGACCAGAAAGATCGCGAAATTACATCATTGAAGGAGAACCTCGAAAAGAGAAATGTTGAAATAAAACAGCTGACTAGCAAAGTTGCTACGCTGAATAGCACGGTTGCAGAACTCGACATTAAACGTGCTGCACTTGAAATTCAGGTTGATAATCAGGCTAGAGAACTCAATACGGCTTACTACATAGTGGGCACTGCCAAAGAGTTGATTGCGCAGGGTGTCATTACTAAATCAGGATTCCTGAAAAAAACTTTCAAGGTTAATGGAAATACCGATATTAACAATATGACCAGAGTCGATATCAGAACTACAAGCGGATTCAAAATCAACCACAAGAGAATTGCGATTGCCAGCACTCACCCAAGCGACTCGTACACATTGGTTAAGAATGCCAATGGTGAAATCGAAAAACTCGAAATTAAAGACCGAGTTCGTTTCTGGGAGAGTTCGCGAGTATTTGTCTTAGTCTGCAAATAATCGGCAAACTGAAAAACGAACAATTTGAGGGTGTCTGTCCAAGAGGGAGCACCCTCAATTATTAATATGATAATTTATGAATGCGGAAATAATAACAATCGGAGACGAAATCCTTATCGGGCAAATTGTGGATACAAACTCGGCGTGGCTGGGACAGAGGTTGGGAGAACTCGGAATCAGGGTGTTCAGAATCACCTCTGTGTCGGATAGTGCCGATGAAATTGCTTCAGCGATAGATTGTGCTATGAATCGTTCGCAACTTGTGCTGGTGACAGGTGGACTCGGCCCAACGAAAGACGATATTACTAAACATACGTTGGCAAAACTATTTGAAAGCCATTTGGTTGAGAATGCAGATGTGTTGGAAGATGTGAGGAATTGTCTTGAGCGCCGAGGCATTGAGGTTACGGCTCTGAATCGTGCTCAGGCGCAGGTGCCCGAGTGTGCTCGTGTAGTTCGCAACCACAACGGAACAGCTCCGGGAATGTGGTTCGAGCGAAACGGCAGTGTGTTGTTGTCGCTACCGGGAGTGCCTTACGAGATGAAATCAATTATGGAGCAGTACGGCTTTGGATTGATTAGCGAACACTTTGCGCTCAAACCGAATGCTCACGTTACGATGCTGACATTTGGCATTGCAGAGTCGATTCTGGCTGATCAGATTTCGGCGTGGGAAAATGCACTGCCAAGTAGCGTGAAGTTGGCGTATCTGCCTAATCCTCAAGGTGTGAAATTAAGATTATCTTGTTATGACGGAGCATATTCGACAGATGAATTGCGACTGATGTTTGATGAGGTGAAAAAAATAATTGGCGGAGCATTCGTTGGCGAAATGCCAACATCGGTAGAGTCGGAAGTTGCAAGAATGTTGAACGAACGTAAAGCAACGTTGAGCGTTGCCGAATCGTGTACAGGTGGATATGTGTCATCGAAATTTACGGCAATGTCTGGAGCTTCGGTATATTATAAAGGTGCAATTGTCAGTTACGGGAATCGTGCGAAGAAGGAATTGCTGGGTGTGAGTCAAAAGACTTTAGATAAGTTTGGTGCAGTATCTTGTGAGACTGCAGAGGAGATGGCCGATGGTGCGAGAGCAGCGCTCAAGAGCGATTACGCGATTTCTATTACGGGCATAGCGGGCCCAGATGGTGGTAGTGCAGAGAAACCAGTTGGGACGGTTTGTATGGCAATTGCTACACCGTACGGGATATATTCACGCCGAATGCAGTTTGGAAACCTGCGTGATATAAACATTCAGCGTTCGGGAGCCAATGCGATAAATATGTTGCGTCTGTTTCTGCTGGGACAATTAAATGAATAAAGATACTGAGTCGTAAATATAAAAGATAATGAAATGTCTATCTGGAAAACCCTTCTCGCATTCTTTTTAATAGATGAATTTTTTGATTGTGATTGCGAAGATGTCATTGACGATGCTGATGACATCGATGATTATGAGGAGTATGAAGATTTCGATGATTTAGACGACAATTTTTGAGAGGAAGACTCAGTAGTAATTTTAAGATAGTAGCCCGCCCAATTCAAAAAAAAGCGGGCTGCCTTATTATATATTAAGGTGTGATTTTGTGTTGAATAATATGTTTGTGAAAAAAAAGTCGGATCG
>JAZTZL010000002.1:0-11666 GCA_045637425.1 Rikenellaceae bacterium
ACTGCACCTTCCAACTCGAAACCGAAACCACGAGCCTTTTCGATAGCTTGTCTCAGTGCATCTACGCGAGATGTCTGACCGATGCCGCTTGCCAACAAGCAACCACCTTTTGCCAATACGATTGCGTTAGATTTTGATTGCTTAACGATTTTTGTAGCAAACACCAAATCTTGCAACTGCTCTTGAGTAGGAGCGACTGTTGTCTTGCACTCAGCAACACTATCCTGTCCACCAACTTTAAGGTCACGATCCTGAACTGCCACGCCATTGAGCAACGATTTGAACTGCATCTTCGGCAATTCGATATCCTTGCGACGCAAAACGATTCTGTTCTTCTTTGAGAAAAGGATTTCGAGCGCTGCCTCTTCATATTCCGGAGCAATCAGCACTTCGAAGAAAAGTTTATTGATTTCTTCTGCAGTAGCCTTGTCAATTGCGCGGTTAGCAATCAACACACCACCAAATGCTGAAACAGGATCACAAGCCAATGCATCAACCCACGCAGTGTAAATATCAGCGCGAGTTGCTACACCGCAAGCGTTCATATGTTTCAGGATTGCGAACGTAGGTTCAGTGAATTCGTCAATCAGATTCACTGCCGCATCGATGTCGCCCAAGTTATTGTATGAAATCTCCTTACCATTGAGTTTATCGAACATCTGGTCGAGGTCGCCATAGAATGCTGCACTTTGGTGAGGATTTTCACCATAACGCAACGACATTGACGATTGAATGCTCTGTTTGAATGCCGGGATTTGTTCAACTTGGTTGAAGTAGTTGAAGATTGCAGTATCATAGTGTGATGACACGTTGAATGCCTTAGCTGCGAAACGACGACGTTGTTCGATTGTTGTCTGCGCACCTTGAGCGTTCAACACGTCCAAAAGGTCAGCATACTCAGCTTGAGAAGGAACAATCACGACATCTTTGAAGTTCTTTGCTGCAGCACGAATCAAGGATATACCGCCGATATCGATTTTTTCGATAATGTCAGCCTCTGGAGCTCCAGAAGCTACAGTTTGTTCGAACGGGTAGAGGTCTACAATCACGAGGTCGATTTCGGGAATTTCATAGTGTTCCATCTGCACGAGGTCATCTTGCAATTCGCGACGACCCAAAATGCCACCAAATACTTTCGGGTGGAGAGTTTTTACGCGTCCGCCAAGAATTGAAGGATAACCTGTGAGCGATTCGACTGCAATCGCATCAAGGCCCAAACCTTTGATAAATTCGAGTGTTCCGCCTGTAGAATACATTGTTACTCCTTCGGCAGCTAATTTAGTTACAATTTCATCAAGTCTGTCTTTGTAATAGACTGATATTAAAGCGCTTTTAATCTTTTTCACGGTATATTGTGTTTTATTATTATTCGGTATTCAATCTACAAATGTACAAATTTTAAAGTAATTTTTCACTAATTTTATGGCAATTTACTCGATATTTTATAATTTTACGTGATTTTTTATCTAACAATGCAGACGATAATGAGTTTAAATATACAAGAATCGACCTCTATAGCAGTCATTGGATATGGCAGTTGGGCTACCGCTTTGGTGAAAATTTTGCTGGAAAACAACCACAATGTCGGCTGGTTTATCCGCAAGCCGGAAGTAATAGAATACATCAAAGAAAACGGCACAAATCCGAGATATTTGAGAGATGTTCATTTCGATTGCACAAAGCTAACAATGTCTGACGACTTGAACTACATCGTAGCAAATTATGACATTTTGTTGATGGCGACACCATCGGCATTCTTGAAGAGTATGCTCGAAGTGCTGACCGTACCGCTGAACAACAAATTTATCATATCGGCTATTAAAGGCATTGTTCCCGACGAGTACATCACCGTAGCCGAATACTTCAATCAGCACTACTCTATTCCATTTGACCAGATTGGCATCATCACAGGTCCGAGCCACGCCGAAGAGGTAGCCCTCGAAAGACTTTCATACCTCACAATGGTGTGCAAAGACATTAAGACTGCAGAGGTGTTGTCGAAAAAATTTGCGTGCGACTATATCCGCGTATGCACCTCGACAGATATATACGGTGTTGAATACGCAGCCATATTGAAAAATATCTACGCCATTGCGGTGGGTATTGCAGTAGGTATCGGTTATGGCGATAACTTTATCTCGGTGCTGATTGCAAACGGAGCAATCGAAACACAACGCTTTTTGGACAATACATACCCAAGCCCGAGATGCACAAGTTCATCACCATATTTGGGTGACCTGCTGGTTACTACCTATTCTCAATTCAGCCGAAACAGGACTTTCGGTATGATGTTGGGTAAAGGCTACTCGGTAAAGAGCGCTCAGATGGAGATGAGTATGATTGCCGAAGGGTATTACTCGGCATACTGCATCAGACAGGTCAATAAGCGTTTCGGTGTAGATATGCCTATCGCCGAAGCTGTATATTCGATTCTGTACGATGATGCGGCTGCAGTCGAAACGATAAACAAACTTACTGACAAATTGATTTAAGAAATATATATTTTCGGAATGATTCTTGATAAACAAGTCTCGAAAAAAGATTACACCCATTATGCAAAAACTTTCAATAGAAACAAAAAACATCTTCCAGACCGTATCACCTGAGCAATTCGAAACTACACTGAACGAATTGGTCGTGTGTAACCGTATGCTCGAAACTGCTGATGGCGAAGGTAGGGATATGTTGGGTTGGGTTGATTTGCCCGAGACTACAAACGAGAATCTACTGAATCAAATCAACCAGATGGCCGAGGAGATAAACTCGATTGCCGACATTATCATTGTAATCGGTATCGGGGGCAGTTATCTGGGAGCTCGTGCATTGATTGATGCGCTGAGCGAACGATTCTCGTACCTCAAACCCGAAAATAAAAAACAAATCGTATTTGCGGGTCAGAACATCAGCGAAGATTATATTTCAGAGTTGATTGAGGCTACACGAGGACGCGACATAGCGCTTATTGCAGTATCCAAGTCGGGTAACACGCTCGAGCCGATGCTGACATTCAGGATACTGCGCGAGGAAATGCAGCGTCGCTACGGAGCCGATGCAAAGAACCGAATTTTCGTACTGACTGACGACAATAAAGGAAGTCTGAGAGATATCGTAAACAAGGAAGGATACGCAGCACTCGGGGTGCCGAGCAACGTGGGCGGAAGATATTCTGTACTCACTTCGGTCGGATTGCTACCAGCGGCAGTCGCGGGCATAGACATTGCTCAGCTGATTGAGGGTGCTCGAGATATGCGACTGCGCTGTCTGAGCGCGATGAACCCATCGGACAACCCTGCACTGCAATATGCCGCAGCGCGAAGTGCACTATACCGAGCAGGTAAACAAATCGAGATTTTAGCGTGCTATGAACCCTATCTCGAGATGGTGTGCGGCTGGTGGAAACAACTCTTCGGCGAGAGCGAAGGCAAACAAGGTAAGGGTCTCTACCCCTCGACGGTGAGCTACCCGGCAGACCTGCACGCAATCGGACAATATATCCAGGACGGGCCGCGAATGATGATTGAGACTGCCATAAAGGTACACGAATCAAGGTCTAAAATCGAGATTCAGCCAGAGCCGGAAGACCTCGACCGACTGAACTACCTTGCCAACAAGCGACTCGGCAACATCAGCCACAAACTTTTCGAGGCGGTATCCATTGCCCACACAAAAGGCGGTGTACCCAATATCGCCATCGAGCTGCCAAGATTGGACGCACATAGTTTAGGCGAGTTAATCTACTTTATGGAGCGTGCGTGCGGAATCAGCGCATACGGACTCAAAGTCAATCCATTCGACCAGCCCGGAGTCGATGTCTACAAAAAAGCTGCAGATACACTATTGAGATAATTTTTCAGCATTATACACCAGCCCGCCCTCACTCGGCGGGCTTTTTTTTCATTAGTTTGCTGGGAATATTTTTTTTCATTAGTTTGCGGAGATATTTATTTTCACAATCCCACTCACAACGCATTGTAGCGCAGATTCGAAAAATTTTTATAAAATTTATTGCTAAAAATTTGGAAATTAGTCTATTTAGTATTACATTTGAAATGTTAATTTCTAAAAACATAAAATTATGAAACGAAAAATTTTCTCGGTTCTGTTGAGCCTTGTTGCAGGAGTCGTATTCGCAACGCAATTGTCACCCACAGTTATTGTTAGTCCATCTGCGATGATTGTTGAACCAGGTATTAGTTTTGATATTACAGCTGTATACACTAATACTGCGAGGGTTTTTGTCGTAATGGAGGAAGGGGGAATTCGAGGGGATTTTGAGTTCTTGATTGATGAATCGACAAAAAATCTGCCGTCAGAAAGTATGCTTATAATTCGAGGAACAATTGATCAGGCAAATACTTTAAGAACCTATACTTGTATTGTTGAAAGTGAGGATGGTTTGCAGAGAGCTGAGGCCTTGTGTATTTGTATTACTCTCTAATGTGATGATGTAATGAAAATGAAATTAATGTGTCTGTTATTGATGCTATGTGCGTCTCAGATGTCAATTGCACAAACGGTCAATTCGTTAGGGTTTAAGTCGGAATCGGAATATAGACAAAAGACTTTTGATGAGGTTGCAAGCCTATTTAAGGAACGGCTAAAATCATCTAATCCTACGAAATGGATGGCGTATGCAGAACGTCGATTTATTCAGAAAGGTGATTCGACAAGAATAAAATATGTATTTGATCCAGGTGTTATTAAAAAAATAGAGATTGTAAATGGGCCATCTGCTACAATTGAAAATTTGAAAAAGGGTGAGTGGGTTCTTGTTGTAAAGCCCGAAAAATCAACAATGTATCAAGCAGAATTTTATTATTATGAACACCGAGTGGGGCGTGTTACGTCATTGCCATCGCGTATTGAGATTTTAGTTTTAGAGCCTGATAAATATAAAGAGGTTGAGGCCAAAGCTAAAGAGTTCTATGAGAAAAATGAAAATGGGAAAGGACTCAGTGATTATCTAAGGAAAATCGACCCTGAATTCCAGAAAAGAATTGCGTTGCCAATATATAACGGTACTTTCTAACAAAATAAATATACAGACACCGCCCGACTCGTGAGTGAGCCGGGCGGTATTATTTTATGCTGACCACAAAAAATTACGCATAAATGCTGATTGTATGGTCGTTGGGGAATGTGTAATTTTGCGTGGATAAATTTTATTGTGAATGAAGAAATTAATACTACTAACTTGTGGTTTGCTGGCAAGTGCGGCAACCTACGCACAAACAAATGAAAATATTGAAAATCTGCTGAAAAAATTGCCCAAAATCAGCGGCTATGTACAAATCGGCTATCAGTGGAGCGACAACGTTGCCAATGACGAATCAACATTCAACATTCGTCGTGCCCGAGTTGCTATCAGTGGTGAACTGATGCCTAAATTTGCCGACTACAAAGTGCAGGCAGAATTGTCTGGATCTCCAAAATTGCTCGACGCCTATGTCAGATTCACTCCCTACAAATCGCTGAACGTACAAGTAGGACAATACAAAGTGCCATTCACTATCGAAAACGTAGACTACTCCCCCACCCGCGTCGAAACTATCGAATACCCAATGGCTCTGGAAAGATTGTTGGGTTCTAACGAAAAAATCAACGGCACTGCAATTAAATCATCAGGTCGCGATTTAGGTGCATCGCTCTATGGCAGCTTCCTTGAAAAAGATGGCTACTCAGTCATCAGCTACCAAGTGGGCGTATTCAACGGAATAGGCATCAACGCGAAAGATAACAACTCGGCTAAAGATTTTGCTGGGCGAATCAACATCAGACCTATCAAAGAACTTACAATTTCAGGTTCATTCTTAGAGGGTGAATGGGGCGAAACATTCACTACGCGCAGACGCTACGCATTTGGAGCCGCTTACGAAAACCCGCAGGGTGCAATTCTGCGCAGTGAATATCTCTACGGCAAAACCGACGACGTTGAATGCGACGGAGTATATGTATTGATGGGGTATAATGTTACAAGCAAATTCTCGACTATTGTTCGTTATGACACATTCAACGAAAATAAAGATGTAGAAGATGTAGCTCAAACAAATTACCTCGTTGGTGTGAACTACAAAATGAACAAAAATGTTCGTTTGCAGGTGAACTACACACTCCAAAATTACGAACAGAATCACTCAACAGCATTATCGCAAAATCATCGTAAATTCTCATTGGTGCAGATGCTGCTCACAGGCTCATTCTAACAAACTGACAAACTATTATTTCACATAACAATGAAAAAATATCTAGAAAAATTCTTAGTAGAGGACTGGGTAGTTACATTCATCTCAGTACCGCTATTGATACTCGCAGGTTTTGCATACTACCTGCCAACCATAACTATCCCATCTGAACTGCACAGCCTATCGGCGTGGGGAAATATGGCAGCATTATTCATCATTGCATTGGTCACATTATTCGCCGGCAACAAAATGCTTAGCCGCCCGATGAAAGGATTGTTGCTGTCGTTTATCGTGGTATTCTTCATTGCCGCATTGGCTCTATGGATAGCAAAAATCCCCGTAGTAAAATACTATGGATTTGAGGCTGTATTCTTTTCTGTCATCTTCGGGCTTATTATCCGCAACTGCTTCGGTATCCCCGAATGGCTCAAGCCTGCTATTCAAGGCGAGTACTTCATCAAAATTGGCGTAGTATGCCTCGGTGCTACCATTCTGTTCCGCGACGTAATGAAATCAGGAAGTATGGGCTTGCTGCAGGCTATTCTCGTTGTAGCAATCGTGTGGTTCTTCGCCTACTTCATTTCACGCCGTCTGGGCGTGGAACGAGCTACGGCAATGACGCTCTCCTCTGGGGTATCAATCTGTGGTGTATCGGCGTGTATCACCGCTGCCCGTGTTGCACACACAAGCGATAAAAACCTATCTTATGTAGTATCAGTAGTACTGATTGTAGTAGTACCGATGATTTACCTTATGCCGTGGTTGGCTGAGCAAATTGTACCGCTGCTGACTTCAGACCCAATACTGCAACAAAAAATCGCAGGTGCGTGGATTGGCGGCACAATCGACACAACGAGCGGTGTAGCTGCATCATCTGAAATGGCATTCGCTGAAATAAGCGACTTATCAAACAAGACTGCAGTAATTGTCAAAGCTACTCAGAACGTACTCATCGGTTTTGTAGCATTTTTCATAGCACTATTCCTTTCGACAAAGGGCGAGAATGGCCAATCACAAAGACCATCATTGGGTATAGTTTGGGAGAAATTCCCGAAATTCATACTCGGATTTGTAGGTGCATCATTGGTATTCAGTCTGCTGCAATCTGGCAACATCTTCCCTGATGCGAGCAGTTCGAAACTCGTAGAAACAAGTCTTGCAAAGACTCTTTCTCAATTATTCTTCTCATTGGCATTCGTGTGCATTGGTTTGGATACTAAGCTCAAAGATATCGTATCCAAAGAGAACCGCAAGACCTTGATTGCCTTCTTGAGCGCACAGACATTCAACATCGTGGTTACGTTAATCCTGGCTTACTTATTCTTCGGCGTAATAGGTCCAAAATTTAATCTGTAACCCAACAAAAAAATCCTGAAGCCAAAACAGCCCGACATTGAGTCGGGCTGTTTTATTTTAGTGTTAATCTCGATTATTTACCGACACTTTGCGCCAAAGCACAGAAGTAGCGATTCTCATCAAGGTTTAGCGTTTTCAAAATGGTCGGAGAGAAACTGCCTCGAGTAATAGCCCTCAGGCCGTGCCCAGCAGTATAAATATTCACATTTTCAGCAGCACCGGCTGCATCTAGACCGCACGAGTAACGGATTGCATCTTGAGGCATCTGCTTGCCATCATAAACAGATTTGTCTGCAATATATACCAAATTCATCTGAGCAGTAGACACAAAAGGTTGTGCGCCAGATTCTGCACGATAATCACCCTCCAGCACTCTAACCAACTTATGCTCTTTTTCGTCATAAAGATAAACTCCGTCAGCAAAAAAAGCGTACACTTTAATCGGGTAAAGGCCAAGCGCAGACGGCGCAGTTTTGTGTCCATCAGGTCTATTTATCCCTGCTGCAGCCCAGATTACACCAGATACCTCTTCCAAAGTCAGAGGCTCATTACCATATTCACGCCACGAGCGACGCAACTGCAACGCTTCGTTTACGGTGAACCCCGCAACCACGTCGGGCTTAACCAACTTAATTTCTTCAGTAAAGTTAATTTGAGTTTTGGTTGTTTCGGTTTTCTTCTGAACAGCATTATTGCAACACGCAGTCAAACATAGTGTCGCAAACATAATCATCAATCTCATCTCATATACATTTTAGGATTCAACTTATCGCGAAGATAGTAATTATTTCAACTGAATATACATATCGCGCAACATTTGCGACTAAAATTCATAAAACTTAGGGCACTCTATGTTTAATGAAGATGTATCTATCGGAGTATATTAATAGATTTAACACAAAAAAAGTATACAGGTAGTTTTTAATTCCAAAAAAAGTTATTACCTTTGCACCGCATTTTGACAGTTCGGGGTGTAGCTCAGCCCGGTTAGAGTACGCGTCTGGGGGGCGTGGGGTCGGAAGTTCGAATCTTCTCACCCCGACTTGGTAAAAGCATTGATAATCTGATGATTGTCGATGCTTTTTTCTTTATATAGTTATCATTATCAGTCTATGTCTATTTACACATTGTATTATCCAAATTTTGATAATGCTACGACTCTAAAACTATGCAAAAGCAAGTCTTTTCCGACAAATTATTTGTAATTCCAAACACTATACAAACGCTTTAGATTAGATCATACTTGGTATATAATTGAAACAAAATGAATAAGTAGTGTACAGTACTAATATACATTTAGACAACAAATAGAAACTGTATATGCATTAAATAATATTGTTTAATCTTCGATGTATTGTTTATAAAAATTCTAAAATGGACCTGTTGTAATATAAAATAAAATTCATATTTCCAAGAATTTATTTAAAAATTTGTGATTTATTATTTGATTTTTATATTTTGTATTCATACCTTTGTATCGTCATACAATTTGATATTAACTTTAATCTAACAAATAAATGAAGAGATTTTTTTCTTTCTTGGCAGCATCGGCAATGCTGTTTGTTGCGTCTTGTGCCGAAGACAAAGTTGGCTCAAACAACGGAGATGAGGCTCAAGTTGTGTTTAACTTGGGACTCGAGGGGCAATCAGGGACTCGTGCGATTGGTGATGGTACGACTGTAACAGATTTGTACTATCAGGTTTTTGATGAAAACGGAGAGGCTCTTTCACTCACACCAGAACCTGTTAGAATTGAAGATGAATTTAGCGCAGAAGACCGCACTGCGGCAGTTGCGTTGAGTTTGTTGAAAGGTAGAACTTACAAGATTGCGTTCTGGGCACAACACAAAGAATCTCAGTACGAAGTAGGCAGCGGAATGGTAATCGATGCTAATTACGATTTGAAAGTTGCTAGTAACAATGAAAAACGCGATGCTTTCTTCGCAGTAGTTGATTCTTTTCAACCTGGAGATAGAACAGATATCACTTTGAGACGTCCGTTTGCGCAATTGAACGTGGGTGTGTTCAAATCAGATTGGGACGCAGCAGTTTCATTCGGTGTTATAATGTCAAAATCTAAAGTTGTGATTGGCGGTGGTTTGTACAACACTTTCAATCTGATGACAGGAACATTCGAAGACGAAGTTGATAACGTGGAATTTTCATTGGCAGAAATCCCTGCTGAGACATTGAACGTAGACGTTGATGGTGACACTCTAGTGGTAGACGATGAAAAATTCGTATACTTGTCAATGAACTATATGTTCGTCGGAAACGATGAATCAACAAAGAACATTTCAGCAAATTATACATTCCAAGATGTAACTGGAACAAACGAAGTTCTTTTTGATTTGGCAACAGTTCCGGTACAATACAACCACAGAACAAATATCTTGGGACGTATTTTGACAGGAACAGCAGATTTCCAAGTGACAATCGACGAAAAATTCGATATGCCTGATAATGAAAAGATCTATCCGACAGCATTCCCGTGTAACGAAGTTGAACTTATTTTGGCACTGAGATATGCAGACGAACTTGGTCACATTATCACTTTGACCGGCGATATTGAATTGAATAAATCTCTTAATGTAACTGCCGACAGCACAGTTTTGAGATTGAATGGTCACAATATGACAGTGGTTAATTATAGCGATGAAGTTGGAATGGGCGAAGCAATTATCGTTCAAACACCAGGTGCTAAATTGACAATCGAAGGCGAAGGTACAGTTACAGCCAATACCCGCGCGGTATGTGCTCTTGGCAACGACAATGGCATTGAAATTACAATCAAAGGCGGTAAGTATGTCGGCGCATATATGGAATCAGACGTTATCTATGCAAGCGGCACCAACCATATCAGTATTCAAGGTGGTGAATTCGAAGCATTGACAAAGTCTAATGATGAATATCTCATTTTGAACGATGATAACAAAGATAGCGAAGATCCTAATATCATTTGTACAGGTGGTATATTCAAGAACTTCGATCCACAAAAAAACGAATCTAAGGACTACGTAAAATATGGTTACACAGTTCTCCATTCAGAAGAGGGTGAAGATGAATACCACGAAGTTAAGTTAATCACCGAGGCTTGGGTGAAAAATGAGTCTGAAGTTTTGGCCGCATTGGAAAACCAATTCATCGTAACTCTTCATTTTGTAGGTGACGGCTTTGGCAAAACTGGTGTTGTACAAAATTATATGGGAGGTTGCACTGTTGATGGTTTCAGTCAAAAGGAACTCCTTGTAAATGGCAATGACATTCTCGTAAGTAATGCAACCAATTATGGATTCTCTTGGTTCCTTCCTATTAATGTCACCTTAAATGATATGAATATTCAAGGAGGCGGTGGTATGCAAATTGGCGCAGGCAATGTAACTTTTAACAGTGGAAGTATCTATATGAAAACTGGTGCTGGTGTTACTAATCAACGTTATGCGTTCAATTGCGCAGGAACGCTTACCATTAATGACGGTACATTCAGAATGACAGGAGCTGGTCGTCAATGTTTTGTAGTTGCTCACGCAGGTGCTATTGTATATATTAAAGGTGGTGATTTCGGAGTTGGTGACACAGACGAAAAAGACTCAAGAAAGATCTCTCCACTTTTGGAAAACAGAGGCGAAATTATCATCACTGGCGGTATATTTGGTTTTGACCCGACTCAAATTCCTCTTTATCAAGACGCTGGTAATGAAGACATCGTTGTGGGTTATGCCAACTACGTTGCCGATGGTTACAAAGCCGTTTATAATGATAATGATAAAACTTGGAAGGTCGTTAAAGCAGATGATAACGAATAATCTTTAACTCCTTGTTTAATAGAGAATACGGGATTCAGAAATGAGTCTCGTATTTTCTTTATTATTAATCGTGTAAAAACATAAAATTTGGCCCAAACGCAACGATGTTATCCTCAAGGCAATGATTCTTCTGTTAATTAAAAACAGAAACTGATGTGTAACTATTCGCTAAAGTACATTAATAGATATAAAAGACACTTAAATTTTGTAAAATGAGAAATAATTCTTACATTTGAGAAGAAAATACGGGCTATAGTTATATAGTCATCTGCTGTTTGTCGATTCGGGAAAGGCTAAAATAAATAATACGACAAATGAACAG
>JAZTZL010000003.1:0-47312 GCA_045637425.1 Rikenellaceae bacterium
TAGAATTTATTTGACTTTACCTAACCTAAAATCTCTTAAAGTTCCACCCGCGAGAGAATCTGTAAAAGCATACCTTGCTTTTCCTTCGGGCAGGCTATTGTATATGGACATAATGCTATCGTATTTTTCTGGTGCAACAACAATCACTCGCCACCCAATCATTTGTTTATAAGGTTCACCTGTTATCATATCTTTAATATCGAAGACAACCTTTACCCACTTTGTCTTAGAGGGAGAAATCTTCGTCAAAAAAACTCTATTTCGGATATCTTTAGGTGTTGTTGTACCGCCTCCTTCAACGGCAATATGGACAACTCTATCGTCAAATACATATCTGATTTGAGCCGAATCACCTTGCGGTATAATAAAGCGATCTATTTTACCTCTAATTGTTTTACCTTGTGTTAATTTAAAGGTTTCAAATGTTTCATCTTTAGTATCCTTTAGGTATTGTTCATATTGAGCTTTGGCTCTGGCAATCTCCTCCGGAGTAGCTTTACGTCTTCTCAATTGGGCTGAAGCGGAACTACAAAACAATACAGCAAGCAATATGACTATTAATACTCTTCTCATAACAATCTAACGTCCTATATGTGGTGTACAATATACAATTTCCTCAAAATCGTATTCTTGGTCATTAGTCACTGTTACTCTGTATCTGTTAGTCATATTATACTCTGTCAATTGATCAGTATAACTTTCATAATTCCATTCTTCCTGTTCTCTTTCCCACCACCATAGCCATTGTTCATCAGGGACGCCATTAACCTCAATAACCATTTCTTGCACATTATAATATGCAATTGTGAATGTATAAGGCTCATTAGGCAAAACTCCGACGGGGCCTTGGGCTGTAAGAGTTACATAGGGTTTTCCAATTGCGATACAAATGATTGCAACAAGGCTCAACAAAGCCGTAAAAATTGTTTTTTTCATACTAAAAATTTTAATTGATTAACGTTTCAAATATAACAATGAATGATCTAATTTCCAAACTTTTATCAATAAATTTTACGAAAATTTTCCGAATCTGCGCTACAATGTATTGTGAGCGGAGTGTGGAAATAAATATCTCCGCAAACTAATGAAAAAAAGCCCGCCTGAACTGAGTTCACAGGCGGGCTTCATTTTTTTCATATCAGAGCGCTAAAACGACTTGATACCCATAATCTGACGCACTTCGGCTACGGTCTTTGCAGCACTCTCACGAGCTCGTTCCGCACCCATTCGAGTCACTCGGCGCAGATACTCTTCGTCACCTGCAATCTCTTCTATACGCTGACGAATCGGCGCTACGGCAGCAATGATATCCTCGGCCAACTGCTTTTTCAGATCGCCATATCTTATCGAACAATCGTTATACTTATCCTTGAAGAACTGCACAGTATCGGGTTGTGAAACAATATCCATAAGGGTAAAGATATTCTTCACACCATCACACATTTCAGAGTTAGGCTCAATTGGACCCGAATCGGTCACTGCCTTCATAACCTTCTTTCTGATAACCTTATCATCATCTGTGAGGTATATTCCGTTGCCTTCGCTCTTGCCCATTTTGCCCGAGCCGTCGAGTCCCGGCACCTTAATCAACTCCGAACCGAAATTATACGGCTGACTTTCAGGGAAATATTCCACACCATATCTGTTATTGAATCGACGCGCATAGAGGCGAGTCATTTCGAGGTGTTGCTCCTGGTCCTTACCAACGGGCACCTTGTCGGCACGATGCAGCAGAATATCCGCAGCCATCAACACAGGGTATGTCAAAAGCCCCGCATTCACATTATCGGGATTCTTGCGAGCCTTGTCCTTGAACGATGCAGTCTTACCCAATTCGCCAATATAAGCCTGCATATTGAGCAGCAAATACAACTCTGTCACTTCAGGCACATCACTCTGCACATATATTGTCGATTGTTCGGGGTCGAGTCCCGCAGCCAAATACTGAGTCAAAATACTTCTCACATTCCCGTGTAGCGCAGCAGGGTCTGGGTGAGTAGTCAATGAATGATAATCTGCGATAAAAAAGAAACAACGATTATCCTGTTGCATCTTTATAAAATTGCGCAATGCTCCGAAATAGTTACCCAAATGCAGGTTCCCTGTCGAGCGAATACCACTTACAACTGTTTCCATATTTTAATTTACTCTCTAATAATCTTGCAAAGGTAATATTTTTATCGGCAGACTTTAATATTACGCCAAAAAATATTAACTTTGTCGCAATATTTTCTGTCTTTGACAAATTTTGATTAATAGTATTTTTAGATAAAATTTTGAGATGAAAACATATTTCCGTCTATTTCAATTTTCGCGTCCGATTAGCAGATATGCAATCCCATACTTTTTCTCGGTACTGATTCACACCATTTTCAACACGTTCAACTTCGTGATGTTAATTCCGATTTTGGACACGCTGTTCGTTAAGGACAAGGCCGTTGAGGCGGTAACTACACCACCTGCGCTGGAGTTCAGCACCGAGAGTCTCGACCAATGGGTAAATTATTTGCTCTATCTGGTCTATGGTCCCGAGTATTCTGTAATGCAAGTACTTGTGCTGTTGAGTTTGTTCCTCGTTTTGTCGTTCTTTATGAGTAACATCAGTCGCTATTTTGCCCAACGTACGATGGAAAATTTCCGCATTCACACGCTGCAAAATCTGCGTAATGGATTATTCAACCGCATTATGAGTCTGCACGTCGGATTCTTCACAAACGAACGCAAAGGCGATATCATCTCGAAAATCACATCAGACGTTCAGGTAGTACAGTTCTGTATCACCAACACTCTGCAGGTTGTTTTCCGCGAACCATTCCTCATCATTGGTTACTTCGTGATGTTGATGAGCATCTCGGTACACCTCACACTTTTCACACTTATGGTGCTGCCCGTAGCTGCTCTGGTTATTTCACGAATCGTCAAACGCCTGAAACAGGTTGCGCGCAAAACTCAAGACGATTATGGTCAATTAGTTAGTTGCATCGACGAATCGGTATCTGGTGTTAAGGTAATCAAGAGTTACAATATTTTAGGCTATATTATCGAGAAATTCGCAAGCATAAACGGCTCATATTCAAAGGCATCACGAGCGATGGCGCGTCGTCAACAATTGGCCTCTCCGGCATCTGAATTTATGAGCATCAGCATCGTAGCCGTAATTATGGTATATGGTGGTAATATGGTATTGGACGGCGACATTGAAGCAAGTGCATTCTTGGCATATGTAGCTGCATTCTCGCAACTGACCCGCCCCGTACGTGCGATTGCAGACGCATTCAGCACTATTCACCAAGGACTTGCAGCAGCAGAACGCGTGTTCGAGCTGTACGATACAACTGATGAGATTCCCGAAAAAGAGAATGCAAAGAAACTTGTCGAGTTCAACAATCAAATTGAATTCCGCAACGTATCATTTTCGTACTCAAACAATAAGACAGTCATAGACAACATCTCTTTCACAGTTGAGAAGGGGCAAACCGTAGCACTGGTCGGCGCATCAGGCGGTGGCAAATCTACCATAGCCAACCTAATTCCGAGATTCTACGACGTAACGGGCGGCCAGATTCTCATTGACGGAGTGGACATCAGAGATTACACGCTCCACTCGCTGAGAGATAACATTGGGCTTGTAACTCAGGACATTGTGTTGTTCAATGACACAATCGAGCAAAATATCCGTCTGGGTAAACTTAATGCTACGCAGAACGAAATCGAAAATGCAGCAAAAATTGCCAACGCGTTCACGTTCATTCAAGAGACCGAAAATGGCTTTGATACAAATATTGGCGACCGCGGTATGAAACTTTCGGGGGGACAATGCCAACGTCTGAGCATTGCTCGTGCAGTGTTGAAGAATCCGAACATCTTGATTCTTGACGAGGCTACATCAGCTCTGGATACCGAATCGGAAAAACTTGTTCAGGAGGCGTTGTCGAATCTGCTCAAGGGTAGAACTTCGCTGGTTATCGCCCACCGACTCAGTACGATTCAACACGCAGACAAGATTATCGTACTCGATCACGGTCGCATAATCGAACAGGGTACTCACACCGAATTGATGGATAAAAACGGTGTGTACAGCAAGTTAATCTCAATGCAACAACTCGACTAAACAGACAGCTGCGAGGGTAACAAACGACACCGCTCGAGGCTTGTGATTAGAATAAAAAAAATGCGTGGTTAATCGACCACGCATTTTTTCAATCATACGAAATATGTAATTTTGTGATTACTTCTGATTAGAGAACTTCTTAGTCAAAGTCAGACCCAACGTGTAGTTCAATTGTAGACTTGATCTTTCATTGGGAGTCTTGATACTTTCATCGTAAATCATATCACAATATAACATCGTGGTAATGAAGTTCGTAGCAAATATTTCGATAGTATTTGTCCATCTGAAATTAGCAGGAATGGAATAGTTATAGAATGAGTAAAAATAGGACTTGTATGTCACCTTTTCCTTAAAAAACTTATGGAAGAAGTCCATTTGGATTGAACTACCCAATTTTGATTCAGTAGAATGTCCAGCGGGAACTCCATTATCTCCCAACTCCTGTAACGGCTTGTACAGCACCGTAGTAATGCTACCAGTAATCGGAGAAAGGGTCAATGTCAGCGGTGACTTCGGCCCCTTCAACTTGAAACCGAACGCAATATCAATATACCCTGGCGACATAAAATTCGACTTCAGAGTTTTATCGTCACGAGAGGCGTATCCCTTTGTGAATTGGCTTCGCAAGTTCAGGATACCAGAATATGACCAGCGCTCAGAAATACTCCAAGCGACCTGATTGTTGAGCGAGAACTTATCCTCATTCTTAAATGCGTCACCATCAATAATATTCACACCATAACGTGCTTCAAGTTTGGTATCCATCGTAAGTTTGTCAATCTTGTGAGTATAGGCCAAATCAAGCACCATCTTACCCGTAAACGAATTTTCACCTCCTTTTGCCCAGTTATCGAATCCCGCCTGGGTCATAACCAACGAAACTCCTCCATTAATGATGTTTCGTTCGCGCAATGCCTTTCTGCGAGCCTCTCGAATTGCCTGCTTTTCCAATATTTTAGCACTATCTATTGTTTCAAAACTCAAGTCTTTGCCCAAACTCTCAGGCATAGCACGTCTAAACTGTGCAAACGAACTCACTGAAATACAAACAGATAAAAATAATAGCAAAAATTTCACAAGTTTCATATGGTCTAATATTTAGGATTTTGTACAAAATTAATTATTTTTGTCTTAAATAAAAAATGTATTATGAAATATTTTGGATCACACGTTAGCGCGAGCGGTGGAGTTGAGAATGCGCCACTGAATGCACACTCGATAGGAGCAAAAGCATTCGCCTTATTTACAAAAAATCAACGCCAATGGGTATCTGCACCACTAAGTGCAAAATCCATCGAAACGTTCATTTCGCGCTGTCAGGAATATGGGTTCTCGGCCAAGCACATTTTGCCACACGATAGCTATCTGATTAACATCGGCAATCCGACCGAGGACATTCAGAAGTCGCGCAACGCCTTCATTGACGAGATGAGCCGTTGCGAACAACTCGGACTCAAAATGCTGAATTTTCACCCTGGTAGCTCATTGGGCAAGATTTCCGACGAAGAGTGTCTTGAGCGAATTGCCGAATCGATTAACATTGCGCTGAAACAGACTCAGGGTGTGACTGCGGTAATCGAGAACACTGCGGGACAGGGCTCAAATTTGGGTTGGCGATTCGAGCACCTTGCATACATAATCGATCGCGTCGAGGACAAATCACGAGTCGGAGTTTGCCTCGATACTTGCCATACTCACGCATCAGGTTACGACCTTTCGACTACGGAGGGTTGCCAGCAGACCTTTGCGGAGTTCGACCGCATCGTGGGCTTTGACTATCTGCGCGGAATGCACCTTAACGACTCGATTAAGGGCACCGGTAGCCGCGTAGACCGACACGCCTCACTTGGCGAAGGAACTCTCGGAATGGTTCCATTTGAGTTCATAGCGAAGGATTCACGCTTTGACGATATGCCGCTGATTCTCGAGACTCCAAACGAGAGCATCTGGCCACAAGAGATTGCCCTGCTCTACTCGCTCGTTTAGCAGCACACTACAAATCACCCACACTTCTTACAAAAAAACTCCGAGCCCGCAGGACTCGGAGTTTTTCAGCATTATAAGTTTAGATTATTTATCTTCACCAGCTTTTTCATCTTTCGACATTACATCGTAAGCAATCGGAGTTGCGATGAAGATTGTCGAGAATGTACCGATAATCACACCGAACATAATTGCGAATACGAATCCACGGATAACCTCGCCACCGAAGAGCAAGATAGCCAACAACACAACGAGTGTAGTACCAGAGGTGTTGATTGTACGAGCCAATGTACTTGCAACAGCATTATTGATATTGCCACGCAACGAACGTTTCGGATAGAGTTTTCTGTACTCACGGATACGGTCGAAGATGACTACGGTGTCGTTGATAGAGTAACCGATGATAGTCAGAATTGCAGCGATAAATGTTTGGTCAACCTCCATATTGAAAGGCAACAAACCGTGCAACAATGAGAACAAACCGATTGTCAGCAAAGCATCGTGAGTCAATGCAGCAACACCACCGAGAGCCCATTGCCAACGACCGAATCGCAATGAAATATAGATTGCGATAGCGAGAAGACTGATGATAACAGCGATAACAGAACGAGTCTTCATATCGTGAGCCACAGTAGCACCAACCTTATCAGAGCTGATAATACCCAACGGATTTTGGTTAGTAGTAAATTCTTCCAAAGTCAGGTTCTTGTTGTCATAGAGTGGCAACAAAGCCTTATAGAACAAGCCTTCGATTTCAGAAGATACATTTTCGTCCATATCGTTGTACTTATACTGAGTAACGATTCTCATTTGATTTGCATCACCAAATTGTTTTACTTCGTAGCTTTCAGTGAATACATTACCCATCGCAGCACGAACTTCATTTGCAGTCACATCGCGGTCGAATTTAACCACATACGAACGACCACCCAAGAAGTCTACGCCGAACTGCATTCCGCGAGTTGCCAAAGAGATCAATGAAATCAGGATCAACGAACCGCTAACGATATAAGCGATCTTACGTTTGCCGATGAAATCGAATTGCAAACCTGTCAAGAAGTTTTCAGTGAACTTATTAGAGAACTTGATAGTCTTTTCTTTTGCCAAACGAGCAACAAACATCAGACGCGGCAAGAAGATTGCGCTGAACATAGATGTCAGGATACCGATAATCAAAGTAGTAGCAAAACCACGAACCGGACCTTTACCATAGAGCAGTGCGATACCTGTAATCAATGTTGTCAAGTTACCGTCGACAACCGCAGAGATTGCATTAGAGAAACCGTCAGAGATTGACTGAGACAATCCCTTACCAGCACGCAACTCTTCTTTGATACGTTCGAAGATGATAACGTTAGCATCGACCGCCATACCCATAGTCAATACGATACCAGCGATACCCGGCAGAGTCAATACTGCATTGATTGATGCCAACACACCGAACAAGAAGAACAAGTTAGCCAACAGAGCAATGTTAGCGTACATACCTGCGCGGTTGTAGAAGTAAGCCATATAGATAAGTACCAATACGAATGCCAATGCGAATGAAGTCATACCGGCTTCGATAGATTCCTTACCGAGTGACGGACCAACAACTGTATCTTGGATAATTTTTGCAGGAGCAGGCAATTTACCAGATTTCAATACGTTAGCCAAGTCGCGAGCTTCAGTACTTGTGAAGTTACCGGTAATTGAAGAAGAACCACCAGTAATTTTTTCGTTAACACGCGGAGCAGAATATACATAGCCGTCCATTACGATAGCGATGCACTTACCCACATTGTTAGCAGTCATCTGTGCCCAAGTTTCAGCACCTTTAGCGGTCATTCTCATTGAAACGCTTGCATAACCACCTTGAGTTTGTTCGTACACTTCGCTTGCATCAGCAACTGACATACCGTCCAGCGGAGCAAGACCATTCGGAGTTGAAATCTTGATTGCATAGAGACGGAACATTTCAGGTTGAGTCTTATCGTTTTGGTCGAAACGTTCAGGTTTGAAACCCCACATAAATTTCACGTCGCGAGGCAGAATAGCCTTAACTTGCGGCATTGAGAGGTATTGGTTCACTGCTGCAGTATCTTTCGGCAATGCGCAACCGATTTCTGAACCCGGCATAACGTTATTGCCGTAAGCCATCGGTGTGAGTTTTGCAAACAACGGGAATTCCTTTTCGAGGTTAGCTTGATCAGCAGCATCTTGTTGTTTGCCCATTTCGTCGAGCAATTCGTTTTCAGCTTTTTCCTCTTTAGCCTCTTCAGCATTTTCTTCACCTTCAGCAGGTTGCATTGCAGCCAAAGCAGTTTTTACTGCGTTGTTCACATTAACCAGAATCGGGTAGAAGTCTGTGTTGTCATAAGTAGTCCAGAACTCGAGTGATGCAGTTCCTTGGAGAAGTTTACGCACACGTTCCGGATCCTTAACACCTGGCAACTCAACCATAATGCGGTTTGAGCCCTCAACGCGTTGGATATTCGGAGATGCAACACCCAAGTGGTTGATACGGTTGCTCAATACGTTGAAAGAGTTTTCAACTGCAGCTTCACATTCTTTCTTCAGCGCGTCGATAATATCGCTGTTAGAAGAATTTGCAGTTACGTTTTGCAACTTTCTCAAATCGAAGATATAGCTCAGACGACCTTCCGGAGCCAATCTGTTGTAAGCCTCACTGAACAGAGTCAGATAATCTTTGTTACTGTTGTTTTGCTCGGTTTTTGCTTCAGCCAATGCTTGATTGAACATCTCGTCCTTGCTGTAGTTTGACAGCGAACGGATAAGGTCTTCAACTGTAATTTCGAGCATTACGTTCATACCACCGCGCAGGTCAAGACCGAGGTTGATCTCGTGTTCCTTGCAGTATTGGTAATCAAATTTAATGAAACCGAGGTTATAAACCGGCTGGTTTCTAACTGAATCCAAATAAGCTTGTTCGCCTTTTGGATAACTCAAAGCTTTCTTTTCTACGTTTTTAGTAACCAACGTGAACGAAAGCTGATAAGCACACGCGATAGCCAAAATTATCGCGAGAAATTTAATAGCGCCTTTGTTCTGCATTTTTGTTTAATTTATTGTTACTTATTAATTTATTCACTAACAACAAGTTGCACTGCCAAGACAAGATTCCCTCGGCAATTTCGCACACTTTTTAGAGTGCAAAGATACATTTTTTTTCGATAGTTATCGCCTTTTTTTGAAAACTTTGAGCTATATTAGCAAAAATTTTTACAGAGATATGACAAATACAACTAGTTCAGCCCAAAAGTTTTGGGCATTAGATTGGATTGAAAGTTTATTCGAAGGGGCAAATATTGCGAGCAGCATTGTTGATACAATAACATTTGTTGCTGCGTGTTTCATTTTGCTATTTTTAGCGTGGGTTGTCAATTGGGTTTGCAACAAGATTATACTGAAGGCCATTATGAAAGGCATCAGACACACTTCGACTAAGTGGGACGACAGACTCGAAGAGCGAAAATTCTTCTCGCGAGCAATTAAACTGATTCCCATCATAATAATACTGATGTTCGTAAAAACCATATTCTCAGGCTATAACGAACAAACACTAAAAATTTGCGATATTATTTTGTGGTCAATTCTGACCTTTATGCTGGTGCGCACGATATGTTCATTTTTAGATGCGACCAACGACATCTACGAAAGTCGAATGCCCGAGCAGACAATCAAAGGCTACATTCAGAGTGCCAAAATAATTCTCTATATTATCGGAGGGATTCTCGTCTTTATGCTGATTTTCGACAAACACCCCGCAGACCTATTAGTCGGACTCGGTGCCGGAGCCGCAATCATCACCCTTGTCTTTAAGGATACCATTCTCGGATTTGTAGCCTCGATACAATTGTCTGCTCAGGATATGGTTCGCAAGGGCGACTGGATTGAAATCCCATCAGCTTCGACCGACGGCGTAGTAACCGAAATAAACCTCAACAGTGTGAAAGTTCAGAATTGGGACAATACACTTTCATTGATTCCAATTTACAAACTTGTCAGTGAGCCATTCACGAATTGGCGCAATATGGAGGAGAGCGACGGACGTCGATTCAAACGCCCACTGATGATTAATATCCTTAGTGTAAGAGCATTAACCCCGCAAGAAGTAGACGAAATAAAAAGTCACCCGTGGATTGCACCGCTGGCAGAACAGATTCAGGCAATGAACGATGCAAACAACAGCAACCCATTCATTACCAATCTGGCATTCTACCGCAACTACGCTGAAGTATACCTGCGAACAAACCCCAACATCAATGAAAAATTACCGATCTCGGTGCGCTATCTCCAGTCGAGCGAGAACGGCTTGATGATGGAAATTTACGCATTTACGGCAGAAAAAGGCTTTGTCAATTATGAAAAAAAGGTCGCCGATGTATTCGACAACCTTATTGCTGTAGCCCGACTTTTCCACGTCGAACTCTATCAACGTCCTGCGGCAGTCAGACCCGTAGTATAAATCTCATAGAGTTTTTCAACACCTTTTGGCAGTTCAATTTTGTGCTGCCAGCCTAAGTTGTGCAGTTTTGACGGGTCGGTCAATTTACGAGGAGTACCATCAGGCCTGCTGGTATTAAATACGATTTCACCCTTATAATCAACCTTTTCTGCGATAAGTTTAGCAAGTTCACCTATCGAGAGTTCCTTACCTGTACCAATGTTTATATGACAGTTTCGTGGTTCAGTCATACCCGCACACAAATCCGCCCAATCAACATTCTCCATCACGAATACCGACGCATCGGCCATATCCTCGCTCCAGAGAAATTCTCTAAGCGGCGTACCTGTACCCCAAATCTCAACCGATGAGTCCGTCACGCCATATTTTTTCATTTTTTCGATTACTGCGTCAATGTTGCTGCCGTCTACACCCTCGACGGGTCGGCAGTTGAAATCCTGTCTCAGAGCCTCCATATTGCCCTCCATCAGACATTTCCCGAGATGGAATTTTCTCAACATTGCAGGCAATACGTGTGATTTCTCCAAATCGAAATTATCTCCAGGTCCGTAGAGATTCGTGGGCATTACGGCAATGAAGTTTGTGCCGTACTGCATATTGTACGACTCGCACATCTTCAGCCCCGCGATTTTACTGATGGCGTAAGGTTCGTTTGTGTACTCCAGCGGCGAAGTCAGCAACGCATCTTCTGCCATCGGCTGCTGAGCATCTCTCGGATAGATACAGGTCGAACCCAAAAACAGCAATTTTTTCACGCCACTCAGATAAGCCTGGTGAATCACATTGGCAGCCAGAATGATATTTTCGTAGATGAACTGCGCACGATAGGTATTATTGGCCATAATTCCGCCCACCTTTGCAGCAGCAACGAATACATACTCGGGGCGTTCTGCAGCAAAAAACTCTGCCGTAGCACGCTGGTCGGTCAAATCCAACTGCGAGTGTGTGCGAGTGATGATATTAGTGTATCCCTTTGCTCGCAGGTTTCGCTCTATGGCACTGCCAACCAATCCTCTGTGGCCTGCTACATATATTTTTGCATCTTTATTCATTGCTCACAAAAAAATCAGAAAAACTTCTTATTCGACTTGTTAATCATAAAGTCCTTGAGGTAGAAGGGCTCGAAATAGGCCGTATCCACAAATTCGCCACGATTGAACATCTCGAACGATTCGGCAACCATTCCACGAGCCGAAGGCTGCACGTCCCAATACTTGAGATTAAGTCTTGAGAGCGGCTCGACACACTTTGCAGCGCCACTGCCAAATATAACCAGCTCGCGACCATCGTTAAATTGTCCGAAACTATTTTCATCAATTATCTCAGCCGACACAGGTGTAAGTTCTTTCAGGTCGAAAGAAAAGAGTTGTGTGTAAACCTCCATTCTGCGAGCATCAATCATAGGACAAAAAACGGCTTGCTCGGGATTTTCCACCTCGAGCAAACCTGCTTCAAAATCTTCCAGAGCAACCCTCGCCATAGACTTCAGACTCGGAACCGCAATGAGCGGCACTCCGACTCCATAGCACAACCCCTTCGCCATCGAGACTCCGATACGCAGCCCCGTATACGAACCCGGCCCCATACCTACGGCTACGGCATCAAGGTCATCAGCATTAATATGGTTCTCTTCGAACAGTTCCTTAATGTACACGCCCAAATCCTGAGCGTGGTTACGTTCACGCACATTCTCCCTCAGCGAGATAAGTCTTCCCGACTGGGATAATGCCACAGAACAAACCTCTGTACCTGTTTCTATATTTAAGATCAATGACATAATCTACACAAAATTATGCCACAAAGGTACAGATTATTTTTTCAATTCGCATTATTTAGCCTGGTAAAAGCATCTTTTCGGCGATTCAACCTTACCGTCCGCAATAAGTTTTTTGATTGCCTTATCCACAACAGCCTTATCAATGCCCGATGCAGTTGCGATTTCAGCACTCTTCATTGCACGCGCTTCATTCTTCAGTACTTCGATAATTTTTTCCTCGTTCATAATGACTATAATTTTTAGGTTTTTCACTCTAATTTTTAACAAAAATCGCACCTTTGCGACTACACAAAGTTAAAAAAATAATCCTCATATTTCATATTCTGATGACGTTTTTTTACTTTTGCAGTATAATATTTGTAAATCAATACTACAAAAACATTCTGTAATGAGAGAATTCGACCTTATAGTAATCGGCGGAGGCCCTGCCGGAATGATGGCTGCCGGAACAGCGGCACGCCGCGGACACAACGTAGCACTGCTCGAAAAGATGGAAAAACTCGGGCGCAAGTTGCGAATCACGGGCAAGGGACGATGTAACCTTACAAACAGCAAACCTCAAGCCGAAATACTCGAGAAGGTTCGCGCGAATGCCGAATTCTTTGCACACTCGCTCAACGAATTCTCAAACCTCGACACAATCGATTTCTTCGAGCGCAACGGACTCGAAATCAGCATCGAACGCGGCAGCAGAGTATTCCCAGCCAGCGGCAAGGCTTGGGACGTAGCCGATTGTCTGAAGGATTGGATTGAAGAGTCGGGCGTAAATGTTTTCTGCAACAGCAAGGTTACAGCCATCGAGCGAAACGGAAATATCGGATTCAAACTCACCGTAAACGAAAAGAGCGAAACGTGGAGTTATTACTGCAAAAAGATAATCATCGCCACAGGTGGCGTATCCTATCCGGCGACGGGTTCGACCGGCGACGGATATATGTTCGCCAATAAATTGGGACACAACATCGAAGAGGTACGCCCTGCTTTGGTAGCACTCGAAACTGACAAAAAATATCTGCCTGAACTGAAACGTCTTGAGCTCAAGAATGTCAATCTCGACCTTATTATAGATGGCGAGTCGATTGACGAACGCTTCGGACAGATGATGTTCACAGAGTTCGGCATTGATGGTCCGATTGTGTTGCAGTTGAGCCGCCAAGTAGTAGACGCATTAATTGAAGAACGCGACGTGGTGCTGAGTCTCGACCTGAAACCAACACTGAGCAAAAAGACACTGCAGGAGAGAATAGCAAGAGAACTGCCCGAAATCTCACGCGGCGGAATGGTTAAGGTATTGCTCGAAAAGATGATGCCGCGCCCGATGATTCGCCCTATCTGCAACGAAGCCGGAGTAGATCCCAAACTCTTCGTAGACAAACTGACCGACGAACAAAAGCTGGCATTAATCAACACAATGAAGGATTTCCGACTGAAGATTACCGATTACCGTCCGTTCGAGGAGGCAATCGTTACGGCGGGTGGCGTAGACTGCTCTCAGGTTAACCCGCGCACCCTTGAGTCGAAAATAGCAAAGGGAATCTACTTTGCTGGCGAAGTCCTTGACATTGACGCAGATACAGGAGGTTACAATCTTCAGATTGCATTCTCGACAGGCTACGTTGCTGGATTGCTTAAATAGTGGCGTATGGCTCTGAAATTCACACCGTTCAGATTATACTCAAAAATCATCTCGGCATCACGAATCAAGTATTGGCACGGATACGGAGTGCACTCTCCGTTTATGTACCGAATGGTACGCAGCGCGCTGATGAAACACAGACTTCTGAAAAAAGATGCGTTGAAGAATGTAGACTTCAACGCGTGGGGCATATGCCGCAGAGAGAGAACTATGATAAAGAATATCTTTGTAACCAACGGCTACAAGGATTTTCAGGTGGTGGATTCTCCGACTACACTCAACTCTGACACCTTGTATCTCGTACCACTGAAATGTAGCGACCAAACTATAAATTCGCTCATATCACAAATCGATAACCAGGCAAATTGCGGAATAATTTTCGGCAATACAAACAGATCGCGCAAACGCTATGACCGTTGCAAATCCATATCCCAAAAGTTAGATTGTGTATCGTTGGCACTACACTGTATGTTCGCGATTTTCATCGACCAAGGATTGAAAAAACAGCACTACAGAATGAGAAATTAAGACTTTTTCATTCATCACATACCTATCCAATGTGCAGTATAAATGCGCATTGGATTATTTTTTTGAAAAAATTATCAATTTTATTTTGCAGATTGGATATTTTTTACTAATTTTAAGCACTCAAAAGAAGAGTTTTTATTAACAACAATATTAATCTAAAAACCTGTTTTGTTATGGCTGTAATAATGACATTTAACGAACTGCGTCGTATTAAAGACAGTTTGCCGTCAGGAAGTATGCAACGCATCGCTGACGAATTGAATCTTAACGTAGAAACAGTCCGAAACTATTTCGGAGCTAGTAATTATAAAAGTGGAGACGTTGCCGGAATCCATTTCGAAGAGGGTCCTGATGGTGGTGCTGTTACTATCGATGACGACACAATTCTGAAAAAAGCACAAGAGATTCTGGCCGAAAATGCCTAATTACTGTTGAAACAACCAAATAACCCGTCTGAATTGAACATCACTCAGACGGGTTATTTTTTTTACCATTAAGACTGCATTATAGGTTTATTATATTTGGAAAAAGTGAAAATGTTATTTATATTTGCAAAAATTATTGAATCGTCTTAACATTTTAAGACCTTTCAATAATGATAAAAACATTTAACAACTAACTCAAAGAATATGGGAAAAGTTTTTTTAAGAATTATTACAAAATTTGTAATAATTTTATTTATGAGCACAATAGCCACGACTTATGCGACTAACACAGTTATAATTATCGACGGATCAGGATCTGTTGCGGGAATGTCTAAAGTCCGCCCTATCAACTCCATCAAGATGATTTCAAATGAATTAACAGACTTTCTTTCAAAACTTTCTACAAAAGACACCATAACACTAATTCATTTTACAGACAAAGTTCAAGATGTATACACCTATTCTGGATATAATTCCATAGTCCAATCCAAAATAGAATCCTTACGCTTAATTCCCAAAGGCAATACTGATTTTACGGTTGCTTTTAAAATAATTGATTCAATACCAAATTACCGTAGGGTAATAATAATATCTGATGGTCTTAATAATTTCAGAAGTTCAACTGAAATGGTATGTAATCAACTCTTACTATTAGCAGAACGATTGAAAGGTGAAACGTATTTTCTTTTGTTAAATGAATTTGATTTAAAGGCACCTATAATAAATTTTATTTCAAACAAAGAAAACATTCACATTATAAAATCATTATCAGAGATTACTCCATTAAAGGATGTAACGATCACGACCAAAGAAAGTGTTATAAGTGATGCTAACAAGAAAGTCAAAGAAGTCAAAGAAGTCAAGCATAATAATTATATCAACTACAAATTATTAAAAAACATCATTATCTTCATCATTGCTCTCGTACTTTTATTATTAATTGCAGACTTTTCAATTGAATTAACACCTCTCTATTTAATGAAAAACGCTGGGAAACTCCAAATGTCCATAATGTTTCTATACAACCTACCCAAAGGTCTTTTCCAGATTGTATTCAATACACTTCCTCAAAATATGCAAGAGTTTTTGAAAAAGAATTTACCAAGCAGACAAAATTTTAATTTTGGAGAAGTTTTACCACAAAATGAGCAACAAAAAAGCATTTTGGATGAAATACAAAAGGAATCTGGCAAAAGAATTAAATATAAAAATGGTCAAATAGATTTTAGCCCTGTTTCTAGATATACAGTCAAGTTACCAGGCTCTCTTGACAAATGTATTCCTGAAACTCTCAATCCAAGAGATAAAGTTTGTAAAGCCCAAGAAATAGCTGGAAATTTAATGTTAAAAGATAAAAAGGGAGCAAAAATCATTGCTAATTATGTTGGGAAATCACCCTTAGATATAAATATAGATGATTATACTTGCTGGAAAGATGACGCTTTGAATTTTGGAAAGCCTAATCATAATCCACTTACACCTCATGAAACTGTTGATGGCAAGTATATAATGTATGTGCCCAAAAAATTTCACGACGTAAACTATGGAGGTCTCAGTCATAATGGAGGGGTTAGCCTTCTTAAGGCCATTAGAATTTTTTTAGCAGAAACATAATCAAGACAAACCCAATAAATAAATGCGAGCTATTCACTCGCATTTATCTATTTGCATATAAAATTATTCTACTTAAGAAAGACCATTATCGCTCCGTAACCATACTCGGCAAACGAAGCATCTTGAAATCTCAACTTCTTATATTTCGTAGTCAGCACACGCTTTATTTCGTGTTTCAGTTTACCGCTACCTACGCCGTGAATGAATACCATTCTGCCCGAACGGCCACTCTTCAGAGCCAAATCAAGCGCCAATTCAAAACGACCGAGCTGTCCCTGAAGTATCTCGCCAGGAGCCATTCCGTCGATAGACGAAAAAATTTCTTCTGCGTGTAAATCAACAACTTCTGGCTGATCATTACGACGCTGACGCTGCGTAGGTTTCACATCACCTTTCTGTTTTAATGCGCGAATAATTTCGACAGGATCGAGATGTTCGAGTTTAGGGTCTGTCTTGTCGCTGGCTACGTCAATGCAGAAACTTGGGCGACTATACCCTTCTGTAGGAACAAAACACCCTTTACGCACAAACTTCATAGGCTGAGTCTGATATCTGAACATCACGGGCTCGTGGGGTACATAAACCGTCTCCTTGAACAGCAAGGCATTAACCACGATACCGATGACCGATGACAATTCGGCACGCTCGATCTGCATAATTCGCACTCGGTCGCGAGGCTCGATTTCTCCGTGCGAAACCATTTTCAACGTACGACCCTCACCTTGCTCGGTGGACAATGTGTAGTAGATACGATAACTGCTCGAGTTATCAAGCCACAATACCACATCGGCTTCAATTTCTGACTGATTACCCTGCGGCTCAAACACAAGTCTGAGTTTGTAGTCAGTCAACTCAAGCGGAGAAGGCTCAACTACTCGAATCTCAGCCACTTCCTCTTGTTGTGCAATTCGACCATTCACAATCTGACGGCGAATGTCCGACATATCTAACTGCTCGCCACCCTCTTCTGACAATTCATCTTCATCATCAAACTCGGGTTCAAGTGTAATGCGACCATATCTGGGGACATCGCGTTCGTGCTTTGCAGTACTCTTCTTCTGCTCGGCACTGCGACCGGCTCCTCGATTACCACCACCAGGACGGGGTTGATCATATCCGATTCTCTCTTTCACACGTTGTTCTTCAGTTCTGTCCACCACAATAAGATCGGACAACAATGCAGGCACTTCGAAGTCATCTTCGGTCAATACTACAGCCCTGTCACCATCAATAGACTGAACTATTCCGGATAAAGTTTCGCTCAAAAATTTTACCCTATCTCCAACTTTTATCATATAGTATCAATATTTATATAGCGCAAAATTACTAATTTTGCATCATATTTAATAATGTATATGGAACGAATTATCAACATTTCCGAATACGACTACGCATTGCCCGACGAAAGAATTGCGAAATTCCCTCTCGAACAACGCGATTCCTCAAAATTGCTACAATGCAATGAGCAGGGAGAAATTTGTACATTTAGATTTTCCGAGCTACCGACACTGCTGCCCGAAGGCGCAGTTATGGTATTCAATAATACAAAGGTCATTCGAGCACGCCTCATCTTTTTCAAGACTACGGGAGCACGAATCGAGATATTCTGTCTTGAACCACACGAACCTGCCGACTACGAACGGTCGCTCGCTGCCGAAAAGTGCGTAACGTGGAAGTGCATTATCGGCAATCTGAAAAAATGGAAAACCGAACCGCTGACTATGAAATTCGTACTCGATGGAATAGATTACGAATTATCGGCTACACTTGAGTCTTCGTCAGAGAAGGAGCACATCGTGAGGTTTGATTGGAATGCGCCTGTAACATTTGGGCAACTGCTCGAACATTTGGGCAAAATACCCATTCCGCCATACCTCAACCGAGATAGCGCAGAGGTAGATAACACCCGCTACCAGACGGTCTACTGCCGCTGGGAAGGTTCAGTAGCAGCACCTACCGCCGGGTTGCATTTCACGCCTGAAGTGCTCGAGGCGCTTTCAACAAGAGGAATCGCCCGACACGAAGTCACGCTGCACGTGGGAGCAGGCACATTTGTCCCGGTCAAGGTTGAAAACGCAGCCGAACACACAATGCACACCGAACATTTCGAGGTAGACCTATCGACGCTCGATGCGCTGATTGAGGCTCCGAAGAGAGTGGCCGTAGGAACAACCTCGGTGCGCACACTCGAGTCGCTGCCCGTACTCGGCTACCGAATCCTGAGCAGTGGCACTCCTGATTTGGAAAGACCTGTAGCTCAATGGGAAGCATACGATATTCCAGAACATCTTGATGGTACAGAGCTACTCACCGCACTGCGCGACTATATGAGAAATAACAATATCGAAAGACTCGCAGCTGCAACACAAATTATGATTACTCCCGCAGGTTTCAAATTCAGAGTAGTGGACATAATCGTAACAAATTTCCACCAGCCACACAGCACATTACTACTGCTGATTGCCTCGTTCGTGGGTAAAGATTGGCGCAAGATATACAACTACGCGCTCGACAACGACTTCCGTTTTCTGAGTTACGGCGACAGCTCGTTGCTGTTCAGAGATAGCTTGAAATAATATTTTTTTGGAATTAAGGCTAATCTTTGCAGAAAAAACGCTAATTTTGAGGTTTCAACAAGAAAATATATTCAAACAAATATGTCAAAAAGATTAATCGAATGCGTTCCCAATTTCAGCGAAGGACGCGACAAAAATGTAATTGCACAAATCACTTCGGCAATAGAATCTGCCGCTAATGTCAAACTGCTCAACGTAGACCCGGGTGAAGCAACAAACCGTACCGTAGTAACATTCGTGGGCGAACCCGAAGAGGTACTCAAAGCTGCATTTATGGGCGTAAAACGCGCAGCAGAGGTAATCGATATGCGCAAACACTCAGGTGCTCACCCGCGTATGGGAGCAACTGACGTATTGCCGCTGATTCCAATTTCAGGTATTACACTTGAAGAGTGTGCAGAACTTGCTCGCAAATTGGCTAAACGCATTGCAGACGAACTGAACATTCCGATTTATTGCTACGAATCGGCTGCGTTTACTCCAGAACGCCAAAACCTGGCAGTGTGTCGTGAAGGTGAATACGAGGGTCTGGCTAAGAAATTTGCAAACGAAAAGACTGCTCCCGACTTCGGTCCTAAAGTATTCGACGAGGGCGTAGCCCGCACAGGCGCTACGGCAGTAGGTGCTCGCGACTTCCTCATCGCAGTAAACTTCAACCTCAATACAACCTCAACCCGTAGAGCAAATGCAATCGCATTCGACGTGCGCGAAAAAGGCCGTATGGTAAGAGAGGGCAACCCTATCGTGGGTAAAGTAGTAAAAGATGAAAACGGCGAACCGGTATGGCGTCCGGGCACACTGAAATGTGCTAAAGCAATCGGCTGGTTCATCGAAGAATATGGAGTTGCTCAAGTTTCTATGAACTTGACTAATGTTTCTGTTACGCCATTGCACGTAGCGTTTGACGAAGTATGCCGTGCTGCAGAGGCTCGCGGAATCCGCATTACAGGAACAGAAATCGTAGGTCTCGTTCCGAAATCTGCACTCGTCGAAGCAGGCAAACACTTCCTCAGAAAACAACGTCGCTCGTTGGGTATCTCTGAAGAGGAAATCATCAAAATCGCTATCAAATCTATGGGTCTCGATGACCTCAAACCATTCGAACCACGCGAAAAAGTTATCGAATATCTGCTCGAAGACAATAGCCAAAAACGTCTTATAGATATGACTTGCAAGGCATTCGCTGAAGAGACTGCAAGTGAATCTCCTGCTCCGGGTGGTGGTTCAATCTCGGCTTATATGGGCGCACTTGGTGCTGCACTGGGAGCAATGGTTGCAAACCTCTCTTCTCACAAACCGGGCTGGGACGACCGCTGGGAAGAGTTCTCAAATTGGGCAGAACGTGGTCAGGCGCTGCAAAACGAGTTGCTGCACTTGGTAGACGAAGATACAGCTGCGTTCAACAAGATTATGGACGTATTCGCTATGCCAAAGACTACAGACGAAGAGAAGGCTGCTCGCAGCAAGGCACTGCAAGATGCAACACTTTATGCTACTGAGGTACCGTTGCGCACAATGAGAGCTGCAGAAAAGGTATTCGAAATAGTTAAGGCTATGGCTGAAATTGGTAATCCAAACTCGGTATCTGACGCAGGCGTAGGCGCATTGGCTGCTCGCAGCGCAGTGCTTGGCGCTCGACTCAACGTGAGAATCAACGCAGCAGGACTCAAAGACAAGGAAATCGCAGGCAGACTGATTGCAGAAGCAGATCAAATTGCAGAACGCAGCGTGGCTGCCGAACGCGAAGTATTGGCTATCGTTGAAGAAAAAATCGGCTAATATGACACTTCAAGAATTTCGCGAAGATATTCGCAGGGGTATCCCCGACCAACTACCCGAACCGAAACCTTATGATGCTGAGATAAACCACGCTCCGAAACGCAAGGAGATTCTCACAGCCGAAGAGAAGGAGTTGGCTCTGCACAATGCATTGCGTTACTTCGACCCGAAACACCACGCAGTATTGGCTCCGGAGTTCGCTGAAGAGTTGAACAAATATGGCAGAATCTATATGTATCGTCTGCGTCCCGACTACGAAATGTATGCTCGTCCGATTGATGAGTATCCGGCTCGTTCGCGTCAGGCTGCAGCCATTATGCTGATGATTCAAAATAACCTCGACAAAGCCGTAGCTCAACACCCGCACGAACTGATTACTTACGGCGGAAATGGCGCGGTATTCCAAAATTGGGCGCAATATCGTCTGACAATGAAATATCTGTCTGAAATGACAGACGAACAGACGCTGGTTATGTATTCGGGTCACCCACTCGGATTGTTCCCGTCACACAAAGATGCTCCGCGTGTGGTGGTCAGCAACGGTATGGTTATCCCCAACTACTCTAAACCAGACGACTGGGAACGATTCAACGCGCTGGGCGTATCTCAATACGGCCAGATGACAGCAGGCTCGTATATGTATATCGGCCCGCAAGGTATCGTTCACGGCACGACCATCACAGTGATGAATGCAGCTCGCAAAAGATACACCGAAGGACAAACCGATGCTCGTGGAATGTTGTTCATTTCATCGGGTCTGGGCGGTATGTCAGGAGCTCAGCCCAAAGCGGGTAACATCTCACAAGTGGTCAGCGTAGTTGCCGAAATCAACCCCAAGGCTGCAGAAAAACGTCACGCTCAAGGTTGGGTAGACGAATTGCATACTTCACTCGATGAACTTATTCCGAGAATCCGCCGCGCTGTCGAAGCTAAAGAGATTGTCTCAATGGCTTACGTCGGAAATGCCGTAGACCTCTGGGAACGTCTGGCCGAAGAAAACATTCGCGTAGATTTGGGTTCGGATCAAACCTCGCTGCACAACCCGTGGGCTGGAGGTTACTACCCCGTAGGATACAGCTATGAGGAGTCTAACCGAATGATGGCCGAAGAGCCTGAACGATTCAAGGAGTGTGTTCAGGAGTCATTGCGCCGACAAGTGGCTGCAATCAATAAACTTTCGGCTCAGGGAATGTACTTCTTCGACTACGGCAACGCGTTCCTGCTGGAATCATCTCGAGCAGGTGCTGACGTAATGGGCGAAAATGGCAAATTCAGATACCCATCTTATGTTCAAGATATTATGGGACCGATGTTCTTCGACTACGGTTTCGGTCCTTTCCGCTGGGTTTGTACATCGGGTAAGGCTGAAGACCTCAAAACATCTGACCAAATCGCCGCAGAAGTACTCGAAGAAATCAAAAAGAATTCACCTGCAGACATCTGCGGACAGATGGACGACAATATCCACTGGATTCGTGAAGCAGGCAAAAACAAATTGGTAGTAGGTTCACAAGCACGCATTCTCTATGCCGACTGCGAAGGCAGAACAAAAATCGCACAGGCATTCAACCGCGCAATAGCAGAGGGTCGCATCTCGGCTCCGATTGTGTTGGGTCGCGACCACCACGACGTATCGGGTACAGACTCGCCCTACCGCGAAACATCGAATATCTATGACGGCTCGTCACGCACAGCTGATATGGCAGTACACAATGTCATCGGCGACTCATTCCGCGGAGCTACTTGGGTATCAATCCACAATGGTGGCGGCGTAGGCTGGGGTGAAGTAATCAACGGCGGTTTCGGAATGGTGATTGACGGTTCAGATGAGTCTGACCGACACATTCGCGAAATGTTGTTGTGGGACGTCAATAATGGTATCGCTCGTCGTAGCTGGGCAAGAAACAGCGGCGCAATCGATGCTATCAAACGAGAAATGGAACGTACTCCGGACCTGAAAGTTACACTGCCAAACTTCGCAGACGAACAATTAATCAAGAATGCATTAAAATAAAGACTATGAATATCCATCAAATATCAGCACAACGTCTTACACTCGACCGCGTGCGCCAAATCCTCTCTGAGGGCTTCAAACTGGAATTGAGCGAAGATGCAAGCAACCGCATCAGCCGTTGTCGTGAATATCTTGACAATAAGATGAAAAATCAAGATAAACCGATTTATGGCGTAACTACGGGATTCGGCTCGCTGTGCAACATCTCGGTAGGTGCTGACGAGCTGGGTCAACTGCAGAAAAATCTGGTAATGTCACACGCCTGTGGTACGGGCGACAGAGTGCCTAATGAAATCGTAAAACTGATGTTGCTGCTCAAGGTACAGTCTCTGTCGTATGGAAATTCAGGTGTACAAGACGTTACAGTGCAACGTCTTGTCGATTTCTTCAATAACGACATTCTGCCGGTAGTATTCCAACAAGGCTCATTGGGAGCATCAGGTGACCTTGCTCCGCTGGCACACTTGTCGCTTCCGCTGCTGGGTATGGGCGAAGTTGAAGTCAATGGCGAAATACGCCCTGCAGCAGAGGTGCTCGAAAAATATGGCTGGAGCCCGATTGAACTCCAATCAAAAGAGGGTCTTGCTCTGCTGAACGGCACTCAGTTTATGAGCTCTTACGGCGTATGGTCGCTGCTCAAGGCTCAAGACCTGAGCGCGTGGGCTGACCGCATTGCGGCAGTTTCACTCGACGCATTCGACGGCCGAATCGAACCTTTCTGCGACCAAGTGCATATCGTTCGCGGACACAAAGGTCAGCTGGTGACTGCTCGCCGAATGAGAGAGTTGCTCGAAGGTAGCGAAATCATCTCTCGCCACAAAAATCACGTTCAGGATCCATATTCATTCCGTTGCATTCCTCAGGTTCACGGTGCATCGAAAGACTCGATTGAATATGCAGCATTCGTGCTCGAAAACGAAATCAATAGCGTAACAGATAACCCAACCGTATTCCCCGAAGATGATATGGTTGTTTCAGCCGGAAACTTCCACGGACAACCTATTGCACTTGTGATGGACTTCCTCGCAATAGCAGTTGCTGAGCTCGGAAATATCTCTGAAAGACGTATTTACAGATTGATTTCGGGCACTCGCGAATTGCCGAGCTTCCTGGTAGCAAATCCTGGTCTTAACAGCGGATTTATGATTCCTCAATATACTGCAGCATCTATCGTAAGCCAATCGAAAGGGCTGTGTATGCCTGCATCTGTAGACTCGATTCCGTCATCACAGAGTCAGGAAGACCACGTTAGTATGGGTTCTAATGCCGCAACAAAACTCGCTCGCGTAGTACTCAACACCGAACGAGTATTGGCAATCGAGTTGATGAACGGTGCTCAAGCATTGGAATTCCGCCGCCCTGCACGCTCTTCTGCCCACAATGAAGAACTGCTGAGCAAATATCGCAAAGTGGTGCCTTTCATTGAAAATGACGTGATTATGTACCCGTTAATTGAAGAGTCAATTCAATTCCTGAGAAACAACAGATAGATGAAACTGCTCGTTAAAAATATTGCATTAATAGTCGGAATTGACACTCAAAATCGCGAACGTATCTACAATGGCGATATGAACAATGTAGATATGTGTTGCGATGCGTGGCTGACTGCCGAGAACGGAAGAATCACCGGATTCGGCTCAATACACGAAGAAAAACAGCCAGACGAAAAAGATTTCGACCAAGTTGTAGATGCCAAAGGTGGAATGCTCTACCCGTCGTTCTGCGATTCGCATACGCATATCGTCTACGCTGGCAGCCGCGAACGAGAGTTTCTTGATAAGATTCACGGACTGAGCTACGAAGAGATTGCTCGAAATGGAGGCGGCATTCTCAATTCGGCAGCACTGCTAAGAGACACTTCTGAAGACGAACTCTACGAACAGGCGATGGAGCGTGCTCGAGAAATAGCGCGAATGGGAACTGGTGCCGTAGAAATCAAAAGTGGATACGGACTCTCAACTGAAAGCGAATTGAAAATGTTGCGTGTGATTCGTCGCATAAAAGAGAGCATACCAATGGAGGTTAAGGCTACGTTTTTGGGCGCACACGCAGTTCCGGTAGAATACAAAGGCAGACAGAGCCAATATGTAGACCATATCTGCAATGAGATGATTCCTGCCGTAGCCGAACAAGGTATTGCAGAATTCATTGATGTATTCTGCGACAAGGGATTCTTCACCATTGAGGAGACTCGCAGAATGATGCGTCGCGGAGCCGAATTCGGACTGAAAGCCAAAATTCACGCCAATGAATTAGACGTATCGGGCGGAGTACAACTTGGTGTGGAAGAGGGCGCACTCTCGGTAGACCACCTCGAACGAATGGGTGATGATGAGATAAAAGCATTGTTGGACTCGAAAACTATGCCCACGATGCTCCCTGGAGCTGCATTCTTCCTGGGAATGAGCTACCCACCTGCTCGCAAGATGATTTCGTCAGGACTTGGCGTGGCTCTTGCATCAGATTACAATCCAGGTTCGTCGCCTTCAGGCAATATGCGTATGGTTATGTCTTTGGCTTCAATTAAGATGAAGATGACTCCGCTTGAAGCGCTGACTGCTGCTACTATCAACGGAGCATACGCAATGGGTATCAGCAAAGATTACGGTTCGATTACCGTAGGAAAAGTTGCGAACTTCTTCATAACTAAACCTATGCCAAATCCAGAGTTCTTTGTCTACGCATACTCTACTCCACTGATTGAGCGCGTATTCCTCAGAGGTGAAGAGTTCTTAGGCTAAACCGAATATCAACAACCACAAAAAAGCCCGTCTGAGCAATTCAGACGGGCTTTAGTTTATTGCTACGAGCAATCTACTAGTAGTAGGTATATTCCAGATATTCGATGGATTCAAGGCCGTTTCCATTCCAAGTTTTACGCTCGATTACGTCGCCATAATCGTTAAGTTTTTCCTTGAAAGTCTGCACAGAGATTCTCTTACCAGATTCAATCTCGTAAGTCATCTGACGTACCTTTTTCTTTCCACTATAGTAATATTCTGTTCGAATCTCGTCATTCATCTCTGATGACATCAGATAACCAAACTTGTCGCGTTTGTATGTAATCTTGAGACCCGACTCTTCGGTCGAGGTCTTTGAGTATTGGATATATCCATTGGCATCGTATTCATATTCATACAATATCAGACCGTGATCCTTATTGTGCGAAATTACGGCATTGATTCTCATCAATGTATCATATCCGAATTTATGATTATAGACAATGGTATCTGAACCTGTGTAGAAAATACTCTTCGCATTATCCATAGTGTCATAGGTTACAGTCATCGAGCCACCTGCAGGGAATTCTCTCGAAACCAGACGACCCGCAGTGTCGAACTTCTCGATAAACACAACTTTCGGAGCCTCTTTCCTTCCTGCTGCCACCTTGTGAACTACCTCTTTAACAGGACCTTCGTATTGAGAAAAGAAATCAAACGGGATTGTTTTTCTCAACGCTTCAGGCTGACACGCTGCAAACATCGCAGCCACCAATACCAATAAAACCAATCTATTTTTCATTTTCCAAAATTTTTCGCAAAGGTATTAAATTTCATCGTTATAACAAAGAGTGGCCACAACTAAAAACGCACTCGTATCATATTCACAACCTTTTGCCCCACTCGGTTATTTATTTCGGCAACCAAGCTCGAACGCCGCATCATAATCTCATTACGCACCGCAGCCGACGAACATACGACCCACAAAACTCCATCTCGCAGGTAGACATCTTTAGTTTCGGCCGCAATGCGGCCCGCGACTCGCTTCCACTCCTGTAGCGCCTTATTCTCTGCAAATCCTGTCTTCAGGCGTTCGCTACTATCAATCATTGCCGATATCAAATCACCAATGGCAATTGGGTCAGTACGTTTCATAAGCTACTAAATTTGTTCGAATTCACCCCCTGACACCTGCCAGAGTCGATGCTCGAGTGTCATATTATCCAATATATTCGACAAGCGAACTTTATTGCTATCAGTTATAAATATCTGTCCGAAACGGTTGTCCGACACTAACTTAATCAGTCGTTCGACCCGACCAGCATCGAGTTTATCAAAAATATCGTCCAGCAACAAAATAGGCTTGACTGCCGAATTGCGCGCAATGACATCATACTGAGCAAGTTTTAGCGCAATCAAAAACGACTTCTGCTCGCCCTGAGAACCAAACCTGCGCAGTTGTCTGCCACCAAAGGTCATCGACAGGTCATCACGGTGAATTCCTACCGTAGTGTGTTGCATTACACGATCGCGCTCTCTTGATGCCTGCAACAACTCTGCCATCGTAGCCTGATTCAACTGACTGCGATAGGACAACTGCACCTCATCTCCACAATCAGCCAACTCTGAGTAATAACGCGTAACGACAGGCGCAATTGCCTCAATCACCTCCTTGCGCTGAGCATATATCGACTGCCCGACATCGGCCAACTGCATATCAATAACCTCCAGCAGTTCGCCACTCGAAAAGCTATGTTTCAGCAATCGGTTGCGGTCTGCTAGCAATTTGTTATACTTCACAACATTATGCAGATAAACACGGTCTATCTGCGATACAAGTGCATTGATATATTTTCGTCGGTCATCTCCCGAATCGTTAATCAACGAGGTATCATACGGGTGTATCAACACTACAGGTACTACTCCGATGTGGTCAGCCAACCGCTCGTACTGACGACCGTTGAACTTCACACATTTCGACTCGCCCCGTTTGAGCGATACCGTAACCCGATTTTGAGCATCACTCTCCGCCAACGAATATGCACCGTCAATCATAAAAAATTCCTCATCTCGACAGATACATTGCAAGTCGCTCATTCCCACCGAACTCTTACACATTGACAGCATATAAACCGAATCCAACAAATTTGTTTTGCCCGAACCATTCAGTCCGATAAAACAGTTGATTTTGGGCGAAAATTCAAACTCCGCACGGGCTATATTTTTGAAATTCAATATAGTTAACTTATCTAAAAACATTTTACTTATCAACTTTGATATTCTCTCAACGCCACGAAATTAACTATTTTTTTCAAAAATATCTACTTTGTTGTATAATCTTCAAACAAAAAGTTTTATCTTTGTACCTTAAAAGTATTCAGTGATAATTCGAAAAACAAAAATAATTATGGAACAAAACAAAAAACAAACAAACGAGGAACCGCAGGAAGTCATTGGTAATGCACTTAGTTCTGCTGAAATTTTCCTCAGAGATCACAGCAAAATTTTCTTTGGAATCATTGGTGCTGCAGTTATTATCGTTGCAGGTATCTTCTGCTACAAGAATTTCGTAGTTCAACCGAAACAAGAAGAGGCATCTGCTCAAATGTACGTTGCTGAACAACTCTTCGCAGTAGAAAAGTTCGAAGAAGCTCTCAACGGCGATGGCAATAACCTCGGATTTTTGGACGTAATCAAAAAATATGGTTCTACACCTCAAGGAAACTTGGCTAACCGCTATGCAGGTATCTGCTATATGAAGCTGGGTCAATGGAATGAAGCTATCAAATTCCTGAACCAATACAAGTTCAAAAAGGGTGTACCCAATGAAGTTCTCAACGCTATGAACTACGGTCTGTTGGGCGATTGCTATGTACAACTCAATGACTACAAGAACGCTAAAAACTTCTACACTCAAGCGGTGAACTACAGCAACAATATGCTGACTACTCCGATGTACCTCAAAAAACTCGGTATGATTCTTGAACAACTCAACGAAAATACCGCAGCGCTCGAAGTGTACAAACGTATCAAATATGAATTTATGAACTCTATCGAAGCTCGCGATGTAAACAAATACATCGGTCGCCTCGAACAAAAATAGAGTTTGTTCTGCAAGATATTTTCGGGAGGATACTTTAGTATTCTCCCTTTTTTAAAACTTAAAGTCAAATTGTTATGATTGATGAAAAGAAGAATCTCTCTGCCGTAGAGGTAGAAATTCCCTCGGCAAAGGATATGAAAATCGGCATCGCAGTTGCTCATTGGAACAACCAAATTACTGATAAACTGCTCGAAGGTGCTGTCAATACACTGAAAAAATATGGTTGCCCAAGCGAAAATATCATCGTTAAACGCGTACCGGGGACTTTCGAATTGACACTTTGCGCACAATTGTTCGCAGAAAATACCGACGTTGATGCCGTAATCGCACTCGGTTGTGTGATTCAGGGCGATACTCGCCACTTCGATTTTATCTGCCAAAGCGTAACCGAAGGATTGACTCAACTGACTATTACTTGGGATATGCCGATGATTTTCGGAGTACTGACAACCAACACAATGGAACAGGCTCTCGACCGTTGTGGCGGCAGACTCGGCAATAAAGGCGACGAGGCTGCAATCACTGCAATACAAATGGTAGCGTTACAAAAGGAGATGCGCGGAAATGCAGGTGGATTTATGGTCGATACAGATGAAGGCTTGAACTAGCCGATGATATATTCAATCTCTTTGAAGGCCAGCGAGTAGTGATTCTGCTCGCTGTCTTTTATTTGCAACCGCCCGCAAGTATCGACACCAACTATTTCGGCACTGAGCAGTCTCCCATCTGCCAATCGGAACGGATAGCACGAACCATCTTTGCGATACAACTCGGCAGTGTATGGCTCATCAAAATTGAAACCGCTGAGCAACGAATCATAATACTCGAAAAACCTCGTTATGAAATATTGCAACAGAATATTTCGGTCGATATTTTGATTGCAGCCACAGACTAGTTTCACCGATGTTGGATTGGGCAACGACGGGTCGAACACGCACTGATTAACATTGATACCCACACCAATAATCGACCTCGAAAGATACCGTCCAGACAGGTCGTGTTCAATCAATATTCCGCAGATTTTCTTATCACCGACATAGATATCATTCGGCCACTTAATCTGAGCCTTAATACCAAGCAATGCGAGCGCATCACAAACGGCCATTGCCGTAATTTCAGAAATTTGAAACTGCTTTTCAGCCAATAACGTATTCGGGAAAACAGAGAGCGTAAACATCAGATTCTCACCCTCAGCACTATGCCAATGGTTACCCCTCTGACCACGCCCGTTGGTTTGATAATCTGCAATCCAAAGCGTCTCTCTGCAGTCAGTCGACTCGCGTGCAAGTTTATTGGTAGACTCCGTGCGAGCATACCACTTGACCGTCAATCTATCACAATCTATATCAAATCCATTAGAAGTCATCTTCATCGGGTTGAGTGTGCAACTCAACATTGAACGAGTGTTCAGATACCTTAACAACCAAGTCTGCAAAACGTTCTGCCTCAGAAATGATGCTACCGAATGCCACTACGGCATTATGTTGCAACTCGATTTTATCTATATTAAAGAGGTATTTTGCTCGGTAATCGTTTCTGAGTGTGTCGATTTCCTGTTCCAACTCATATACGACCTTCATCGTTTGAGCAACATCTCCCGATGGACTTTCGACATTCTTGTTCATTATACCGAGAGCCTGGTCAACCAAATCGAACATTCGATTTACATTCTTACAAAGTTCCTCGGGCAGTTCAATTCCGTGATCGCGATTTTTCTTAAGACATCGCGCCAATCGGTAGCTCGAGTCTGCCATAGACTCAATATCCGAAATCACCTTCTGCATTGTCTGAATCGACTTGAACGCATCGCCCGAAGATTCAGCATAGGTCTTGGTCAGATAGTTATACATCTCAACCTCAACATTATCGCTTATATTTTCGTAAGTATGAATACGCTCGTATATTTTTGCAAATTCGTCTTTATCCTTCTCGCCAAACAGACTGCGAACAAAACCGAACATCTGCGTAGCACTATGAGCATAGGCTACCAATTCTTTACGCACCTGAACAATAGAGAGTTGCGATGCAGTAACGATACCTCGGTCGAGTTTCTTCAAGCTCGAAACAGGTTCCTCCTTCTGCGGCACCAATCTCTTTACACAACGTCCGAGGAAGGCTGTAAACCAAACCAACGCCAATGTATTAGTAATGTTGAACATCGAGTGGAACAACGACAGCGCAATCGGACGCGATTCGGCATACTCAATCGGGTTGAGCCCACCACCCCACTCAACTATCGAAATAATCATTCGCTCGAATCCTCTGAAGATGAACAACATCCAGATAACCCCAAACACATTGAACAGCAAGTGAGCCATAGCTGCACGTTTGGCATCGGTATTTGCGACGATTGCGGCAAGGTTGGCCGTAATCGTAGTACCGATGTTTTCGCCCAAGACCATCGCCAATGCGCAATCGAACGGAATCCAGCCATTGTTACACATAATGATTGTGATTGCCATCGTAGCACTCGACGCCTGAATAACAACCGTCAGCAACGTACCAATCAACACAAATATGATTATCGACAGGTAACCCAAATCGCTGAAACTTGAGAGGAATTCAAGCCACGACGGGTCGCTCTGCAGACCACTCATTGCCTTTTTCATCAGGTCCAGACCCAAGAACAGCATCGAAAAACCGACTACCATCTCGCCCACGGACTTCAGTCTCGGATTCTTCGTAAACATCAGCGGGAATCCCAATCCAATCAGAGGAATTGCCAACGCCCCCAAATCGACTTTGAACCCAAAAAGACTTATCAACCAAACAGTTGCAGTCGTTCCGATATTGGCTCCCATAATCATACCAATAGCCTGCGTCAGGTTTATCAACCCCGCATTAACGAAACTAACTACCATTACCGTGGTTGCACTCGAAGACTGAACGATGACTGTAATCAGGAGTCCGACCAAAACACGCTTAAATACGTTTGAGGTCATTGCAGCCAAGATGCTGCGCAATTTATCACCGGCAAGTTTCTGAAGCGAGTCGCTCATTGTTTTCATTCCGTAGAGGAACATTCCGAGCGCCCCGAACATTGTCAGAATCTGAAACAACTGACTATTCATAAAGACATTCTTTTTCTAATACACCCAATGTGCATTTAACCTTTTTCCCACTATAATTATCGCCGCAAAATTAGTCATTATAAAAACAATACGCAACACATATCTCGCAAAAATGAACATTATGTATTCACTTTTGCGCTACAAGACCGATTGTAAAAAGCGTCTGAAATTCTTATAATTCCCGAAACACACCAATTTATCCTCTGTTGTCAGTTCGAAATCCTCACCAGGAACATTTGCCACGGCATCATCATAGAGTGATATTCCAAGAAAACTGACACTCTTTTTTGCCCGGCAGACACACAGCAATCGGATATCGAAATCTTCAGCCAATTTCAACTGACTCACGCGGCTACCCACAAGCGATTCGGGAACCTGCAACTTCTGAACATAATATTCCGAATCAATCTCAAACGATTCGAGTCCCACGCCCGAATCAAGCGAATGAACCAATACCCGAGCAGATGCCTCTTCTGGGTTCAATATACGGTCGATAGAGAGTGCTCGCAGAACTTCAGCGTGAATATTGTCTATCGCACGAGCATATATATGCTTGATTCCCATCTGTTTGAGCATTGCCACGACCTTTATCGAATCGCCAAAATTCTCGCCAATTGTAACTATCACAATATCCGATTCAACCAGCGGCAGGTGGCTCAACGTCAAACTATCGGCTGCGTCGAGACGGTAGGCTACCGTAATCTTATCCTTTACGGCATCAACCTTTGCCATCTCGATATCGGCTCCGACAACCTCGTGCCCCAGCGCAGTGAGTTCTTCGGCCAATACTCGCCCAAAATTACCAAGGCCTATAATCGTAAACTTCATATCACCAACTTTTTATGTTATTATCACATCATCTTTCGGGAAGTCAAAATCCAACTCTTCATTGCGTTTCACTACGCCTAACATCAGGGTAATCAATCCGATGCGCCCGACAAACATCAATACGATAACGACGATTCGAGCAGCCATTCCGAGTTGATCGGTTACTCCAAAACCGAGCCCGACGGTGGTCAATGCAGCCATCGCCTCAAAAAACAACTCCTTGAGTTCCATCTGAGGTTCAAGTATTGTCAGCACAAAAACGGCTACACCCAAAACCAATATTGACATCAATATCGTAGCATTGGCTCGATTGACCGACGCCTGATTGATTTCGCGACCAAAAATTTCCACCTTGCGACGCTCCTTGATTACCGACCAGAGGTTTATAGCGGCTACGGCTATGGTATTCACCTTTATACCGCCGGCTGTTGACTGACTGGCTCCGCCAATCCACATCAGAAACGTTACCAACACCAGCGACGGCATACACAACTCGCTGATATCGGCAACACCAAAACCAGAAGTTCTGGGATTGACCGACATAAAAAAGCTCATTACCAAACGATCGATCGTAGTCCCCTGAAGGTTATCCCATTCGAAAACAGCAAATCCTGCCGTACCAAGCAGCAACAACAACGCTGTAGTGCGCAAAACTATTTTACTATTCAGATTCCAAAGGTGCGGACTGCGTCGCATTTCGTGGTTGCCATTGAGCACCTTTTTGACTATATTTTTCAGATAAAATCCTACAACCCGCAGGAAATTTTCGAGTATCGGGAAACCTATACCTCCCAAGATTATTAACACTGAAACGGTGAGCAGCAGCGAGTTGCTATCCAATAACAAAGGCGATGCCACAAGCGGAGTCTCAATCACAAAACCCGCATTGCAAAACGCTGAAATGCTATGGAACAGAGCATAACCCAACTCTTGATGCAACTCTAATCCCACCTGTCCGTGAATATGCAACCATATGAAAATAAATCCCAATATCTCGATAATTGCCGTGAATCCCATAATCCGCCACAGGGTACCGAACAGCGATCCAAACTGCTTCGAACCGAATATATCACTGAGCATCATCTGATTATATATCGAGCGATTGCCCATAAAAAACGTAGCAAAGAAACTCGTCAGTGTCATCAAACCAAGCCCACCGATTTGAACCAGCAGACAGATTACCGACAACCCCAGCGGTGTGAATGTTTCGGTCAAATTTAGCGGTGTGAGTCCCGTAACGCAGACTGCACTCGTAGAGATAAACAGCGCATCGGTCAACCCAATGCTGCCATAAGTGGAATTCGGTAGAAGCAACATACCTGCCCCTATCAAAATCACCATCAAAAAACTGATTACAAATATCTTAGATGGATTAGTCTCGTGTTTCATTATCCCCACAAACACATCTGACAGTTCTAGAATCGAAATCAGAACCAAAACTACAGCCTGATAATAATCGTGTTTGAGCAGCGCCCAAACAGACTCCCAAAACGGAGTCCCAGCCGTAGCAAATATATCTGGCAGCAACATCAGATACAACATTGCATAGACCACCGATGCACGCCAACTCAACTGCTTACGATTCAACCTCCTAACTGCAAGATATTCCGAAAGGTATTTGGCCGCACAAAACAGCATAAACAGATAGATTATCCTATCCAGCAACCAATGTATCGAGCCCTGCGTCTGAACTTCGACGTCAAATCCGATAAGATATACCAACAACAATAGCGTAACGATGCTGAGCGTAACGATACCAGCAACCGCAATCCGCTTTGTCAAATCAAGATACGGAGTCCAATATTTTTTAATGTATTTAAAAAATTTAGACATTTATAGAAAAACTACTTAAATCCCTGAGCAGTAATATCTATCATCTCGCCATCAGGTGTAGTGAGTTTCACACCTCGGTCCGAAGATACGATATAACCAATCTGTTCGATGCCACCAATACCCAGAATTTTTTCTCTATCCTCGAGCCTAACCGTAAACATCATTTCGTAATCTTCACCACCATTCATCGCCGATATTACAGGGTCGGTGTGCAACTCTTCAGCCATTTTGAATGTCTCGCTTGCTATGGGCAGTCGGTCAAGAAAAACCTTGGCACCAACGCCCGATGCTCGGCAAACCTGCAACAGGTCTGACGCGAGTCCATCACTGAGGTCAATCATCGAGGTAGGCTGCACTCCGGCATCAGCCAACAATTTCGAGAAATGTGGCGGCACCTCTGGTCTCAACTGACGACGCAACAGATAATCATAACCTGCGAATTGAGGCTGCGGATTGGCAACATCTTTCAGTGCTCGCGACTCTCGTTCAAGCAGTTGCAAGCCCATATATGCTGCACCCAAATCGCCCGTAATGCAAATTACATCATTAACCTGCGCTCCAGAACGATAGCAAATCTTATCCTTATCCACTCGGCCAATACAGGTCACACCAATCGAGAGCCCCGTCATAGATGAGGTAGTATCGCCACCAACGAGGTCTACGCCATAGAACTTACAGCCAAGACGGACTCCCTCATACAGCGCATCGATATCCTCAACCGAGAATCGAGCAGAAACGCCCAACGACAGAGTCAGTTGTTGCGGAGTACCGTTCATTGCGTAAATATCGGCTACGGCAGCAGTAACCGCTTTGTATCCCAAGTGCTGCATCGGCGTATAAACCAAATTAAAGGCAATCCCCTCGAGCAACAACTCACTCGACACCAGCATATAATAATCACCTGCATCAATTACCGCAGCATCATCGCCAATGCCTTTAACGGTAGAATTTTGCTGCATTTCAAATTTTGCTCCCAAGCGGTCAATCAGACCAAATTCGCCCAACTCCGCAATATCTGTCTTTTCACCTGTACTCATCTTATATCCTTGTTATTTAATCTATTACACTCAAACTACGCTAATCCAAGTTAACATTCAGCGCTTTATACTTCTCGCGAATTGCCTCTAAATTTTTCTTCATTTCTTCCTTTTCGGCTCTGTTTTCAGCCTGAATCTTCAAATACTTTGAAAGTTGTTTCTCCGTAAGTTCCGCCTTAATTTTCTCTTCCAGACTATTGTCAAGTGCCTTATATTCTTCCGAATCTTTCAATCTCTTAGCCACCAACACACGCTCCTTAGCCACAGACTCTTTCACAATCTGATGTATCTTTTCACACTGTTGATCAGTCAATTTCAAATCGCTCTTCAAACTTTTCACTTCAACTTCGGCAAACTGCTCGTCAGTCACTATCATTATCGTACTATCTGTAACAGGATCTACCAGTAAATCCATACATTCACACATAAGCGTTATCGTCTCCATAGTAATCTCTTTCGACGGCGGCACAACTTTATCAATATAATTGTTGACTATATCCTCCATCGCCGCATCAAATCGCTGTTGTTGAGCCTCAGGCCATTTCTTGTATCCATACACTTTACCAATCATTTCAGGAAGCATATTCAAGGTCCAACGTATCAACTTCTCAACCGACCCCTCAAACTTCACTATTTTTTCTTTCTTTTCTGATTTCTCAACATCTAAATCCCGAGCATTAACACCCAATGTCAACATCAAAGCCAACAAAATTAAAATCACTCTCATTCCAGCACATTTTTTTAGATTAAACAATTTGAACGCAAATATAATAAAAATATCTTCAATTTTGCCATTAGCCGCACGATTAATCACACCTCACACAAAAGCGAAAAGCCCACCTTGACAAGGCGGGCTCTCAACAATTAACAAACTACATTAAAATTCTAGTAGTTATTTTTCTTTGGTTCGAAGTATGCTTGCGGGTGCAGACACGCCGGGCATTTTTCCGGAGCCTTCTTACCACGGTGAACATATCCGCAATTGCGACATTGCCACTCAATCTCCTCCTCTACTTCGAAGAAGTTGCCCGATTTCAATCTCGACAACAATTTCAAGTAGCGTGCTTCGTGTTCAGCCTCAACCTTCGCAATCATTCTAAAAGCAATAGCAATTTCGGGGAATCCCTCCTCATCTGCAACCTTTGCGAATTCGGGATAGAGATCTGCCCACTCTTCATTTTCACCCTCAGCAGCTGCACGCAAATTATCAGCCGTCGTTGAAATAACTCCAGCAGGATAGCTCGCTGTAATCTCAACCATTCCACCTTCGAGGAATTTGAAAAAGCGTTTTGCGTGTTCTTTTTCCTGTTCGGCAGTCTCCATAAATACACCTGCAATCTGCTCATATCCCTCTTTCTTTGCAGTGCTAGCAAAGAATGTATATCTACTACGCGCTTGTGATTCTCCAGCAAATGATTTCAACAAATTTTGTTCAGTTCTTGTACCTTTAATACTCTTTTTCATCTCTTTATATTTTAACATTTAACTTCTTGTTTTTTGATACTGCAAATTTAAGATTGAATTTTTATGTTACAAACTTTTTTCAATCAAATATTCCTATCTGTAAATAATCAAAAATTATAATACACCAATATCGTGCCGTAGTCGTTTTTTTTGCGTACATTTGCATTATGAGCGAATTAACTAAAATATTGAAATCCATCTGGGGTTATGACAATTTCCGTCCCCTGCAACGAGAGTTTTTCGACTCGGTAAATACTGGAGCCGATACCGTTGCTCTGATGCCTACGGGCGGCGGCAAATCGCTAACGTACCAGGTCCCGACTATGGCTAAAGATGGGATATGTATCGTCATTACACCTCTCATCGCACTTATGAAGGACCAAGTCGATTCGCTCCGCAAAAGGGGTATTCTCGCAGCCGGTGTCCACAGCGGAATGTCTTTGCAAAAAATAGAAAACACTTTGGACAACTGTCTATGGGGCGATTACAAGTTTCTGTATATTGCACCCGAGCGAATCTCCAGCCCGGTATTCCTGTCGAGATTCGCCGAAATGGAGGTTTCTCTAATTGCCGTAGACGAGGCGCACTGCATCTCTGAGTGGGGCTACGACTTCAGACCCGCATATCTGAAAATAAACTCATTGAGAGAACTCAAACCCGAAGTGCCGATTTTGGCACTTACTGCATCAGCTACGCCAAAAGTTCTCGACGAGATTGTAAACCATCTGAAACTGCGAACACCTCAAATACACCGAATGAGTTTCCGCCGAAATAACCTAAGTTATGTCGTGCGACAAACCGAAGATAAGCAGAGTATGTTGCGCCATATATTGCAGAATGTTTCCGGCTCGGCAATAGTCTATGTCCGCAGCCGAAAACGCACCGAGCAACTCAGTCTATGGCTCACACAGGAGGGCATTGATGCGCTGCCCTACCACGGAGGTATGGACAACTTTACAAGGTCGAACCATCAGGAGGCGTGGCTCGCGGGCCGCTCGCGGGTTATCGTAGCCACAAATGCCTTTGGAATGGGTATCGACAAACCCGACGTGAGAGTGGTGATTCACTACGACCTATGCGAGTCACTGGAAGCATACTACCAAGAGGCGGGACGTGCAGGACGTGATGGCAAACCTTCATTCGCAGTGCTGATTTCGTCTGATGCAGACCGCACTACGATGAAAAAACGGTTGGCGTTGGAATTCCCCGAAATTGAAACCATCAAACAAATATATGACAAAATTTTCATATACTTGAGATTGGCGTATGGCGTAGGTAGCGGTATGAACAAACAGTTCGATTTACACGATTTCTGCAAAAGATACCGATATTTTCCGCAAACAGTCATAAATGCAATAAAAATTCTCGACATAAACGGCTATCTGAAAATCAGCGAGCCAATTGAAAACCCGACTCGGATAATGTTCGAATGCAGTCGAGACGAGCTCTACGACATAAAATTCGGAGACAAGCGGCTCGAAGCACTGACGACACTGCTGTTAAGACGTTACCCAGGAGTATTCTCCGAATTCCGAGCCATAAACGAAGTGCAACTTGCTGCAGATATGGAGTGCAGCAAGGATAAAATATCAGAACTGCTACTAACTCTCTCCCGAATGCACATAATTAAGTACATTCCTGGTAGCAACTCGCCGATGCTCCACATAACCGAAGACCGCATTCCAATGGAACATCTGTTTATCACGCCAAAGAGTTATGCTATTCGCAAGGAGATTACCCTACTGCGCAACAGACAGATGCTCGATTACGCAGAACTAAGTGCAGGGTGTCGCAGCCTGATGTTACAAAATTACTTCGGCGACGAGAGTTGCGAACCGTGCGGCTCGTGTGACCTGTGTCGCAATCAGCGCAAAAAACCGATAGAAACTATTGATACCAGAATAATTGAGATTCTGAAGTCAAACCCTATGGAACTGAAACAACTTGTTCAACAAGTGGGTGCAGATTCTGAATTGGTAGTGGAGAGAATTCGAACACTGCTGAAAAACGAGAAGATAACACAAGATAAAAACGGTATTATTTTCGCCAATACACAATTTTAATAAAAATGTTGAGTTATTGATAATGTAACAATGTATCTGAAGTTTCACATAATCGCATTTGCGTTGTTTTGTATGACGCTCGATTCGATTGCGCAATCGAAACCTCAACACATTGCTTATCTAGACTCACTGAACAATCTCCAGATTGATGAAAAATCGGAGGATTTCTACCGAAGAACAAACCTCGGAGGAAAAAAATTCAAAAACTTTTTATTCCGTTCACTCTTTGTTGAGAGCGACTCGACTCCATTCAGACAGCCTCGAAAAGAGATTATCATCAATGAAGATTATTGGAAACCTTTCAACGGAAAGACCATCGAAAACATAACGATTACTCCGCTGAACGTATTCCCCGGAGCCGACTCGCTGATGACCGGTTTCCAGCGATTGGCCAACAAAACTCACACTGCAACTCGCCAACAGACCATCAGACGCTATCTGCTGTTTGATGTCGGCAGTAAGTTCGATGCTCACCGCGTAGCCGCTACACAAGCCTATCTTCGCGATCTCGATCTCTTCTCCAATGCGACAATAATAGTAACCGAATCAGCCGATAACCCAAACAGCGTAGATATAAACATCATCACAAACGATAAGTGGAGTCTTGGTTTCAACATCGCGACTCCGCGAATAAACCGACTACACGCAGAAATTTATGACGACAACTTGCTGGGATATGGTATGAGCCTAAAGCTACGGACCTGTTTCCATACAAAAGGGGCAATCTACGCAGGCAACCAAATTGGCATTGAAATTCCAAACCTCTCGGGTACATTTGCAGATTTGAAGTTCGATGCGGGTCGAAGCTATGACCGATATATACTCGGATTGGGAATCAATAAGAATTTCGTCACAGCAGATGATTGGGGTGGCGGTATCTCGGGCAAAAGTGAACGATGGGATTATGACTTTCTGACCTGCGACTCGACTCACACCATATCAAATTCAACACTCACAGCGTGGGCTGGTAAATCGGTCAAACTTAGTAATAACATTGCATTCTATATGGCGATGTCGGGCGAATACACTAAATTTCACCTACGCCCAGATGTGAATGAGGACTACAATTCGCTGTTCCATAACCGCAAAATTGGACTGATATCTGTCGGTATTTATAATGAAAAATTCTACACCGGGCGCTATATCTACGGATATGGACGCACCGAGGACGTTCCTTACGGCTACCACCTGTCGCTGACGGGCGGATACTCATCGTGCGAGTTCGACAACCGTTTCTACATCGGCAGCGCTGCCACAATGAGCCGCCCAACCCCAATCGGACACCTCCAACTCTCGGCCGAATTCGGCACACGTTTCAACTCGCACCAACTCAGTCAAACTAATATGAATTTCGGACTAAATTGGTTCTCGACACTTTTTTCAATTGGCAAGACCTCTGTTGCACGACAATTCTTATCCTGTTGGCTGACAATGGGATTCAACCGTTCAGGAGGCGAAGGCGAACACATCGGATTCACCTACGATTACTCGCCACGCGACCTGAGTCGCAAAGACCTCTTCGGCACGAAACGACTGCTGATAAAGACCGAAACCGTACTCTTTTCATCGCTGCACACCTATGGATTTCAGTTTGCATTCTTCTCATTTGCAGATGCTGCGTGGTTAGGCAATGGTGCAATATTTAATAACGATTTTTTCAGTTCGGTCGGAATCGGCGTAAGAATCAAAAACGAGCGACTTATTTTCAGAACCATACAACTAAGAATAGCAATCCCGTTCTACAAGAACGGGATTTACCGAGGTGACTATGTTCATCTGTCGCAGGAGCCGAAATTGAGATTACCCCACCTCAGACCAACTGCACCACAGATATTACCTTTCAAATAGCGATTAATTCTGATAGAAATATTTATACCAATCTGTCTTTTGGTAGGCCTCCATCGTAGCAGCAGGCTCGTTGGTCATCGGAATAAAAATAGACAGTCCGCTATGTTTTTTCACCGTAATATCTCGGCCACGCCAATCACCCTTCCACAATGTCGGAGTAGAATACTTCGCAGGAATAGCCTTATCCAACAACTCATAAAAAGTTTGCTTTTCGGTCATATCTCCACACAAGTTATCAACGAAATCGCCCAAATCGAATGCGAAGTGATTGCCGTACGAAACGCGGTCAAACCACTGCACCTTATTCAGATCAATGGTCGTATCGCTATACTTATTCGCCAAACGTTTCAACTCCGCAGCTAATGGCTCAAGTTGCTGACAATCAACTACTGCAATTGTAGCACTACGGTCATAAGCACTTTGTTTTTGGAATCTGTAGGTCTGATAATATTTGGAAGCAATGGAATCCAAATACACCTCGTTCTCTTCAAACAAATGAGAAATGATTTTTCTGTATGGCAAACCGTCAGCCAAGATTTCGGCTACCGAACCCAAGAAATATTTACACTTATCTCTCAACGGCCAGACTACCTCTATTGCGCCCATAAGGCAGGCATCAAACCCGATAAAATCGTACGCATTATCAGGCAGCAACGATGCAATAGTTTCAGCCGAGATGCCACCCGTAGCAAGATTGTCCACACCGAAATTTTTAGTCATCGGGTGCGGACTCCCCTCTTCAGAGTCCCCTGTCGAGCGTGTCGAGTAAATCTTCTTCTCCATCCAACCGTATCCGTGCGACCAGAAAATCACACCATTCGAGGGCGCAGGATAGGCTTCGCGCACATCTGTCAGCACGTTTGCCATCACATCTGGCTGCAATGAGTTCTGTACAGGATAACTCTTCACCAACTCTTTTCCATTCTTATCAATTCGATACAGTTTCGGATTCTCGTTGGGAACTGCAAAATAGACAATCAGATTATCATTCTTCAGGTTACAATCGGCTGCGCCATAAATCATATCTGTGATATTCGAATGGGCATATCCGCTGAGGTCGTTATTTGCTGCGATATAGATTAATACCGTACGTTTTGCAGATGGAGTTGTCTCAGAATTGCTACTGCAACCGTATGCAAACACGATCACAGCAAACATCAACACCGACTTAAAAAATTTTGCCATTTCACTAAATTCTGAAAAAGGGGTAGAATACACACACCCTACCCCATCTGTTTTACACTATTTGCCGTCTTAGACAAATTATTTCTTTGCAGCCTCTTGAGCTTTATACTTTTCGTTCAGACCGCGCAATACTTCAGAAGTTACGTTATATTTCGGATCTGCGTTCAAAATCGGGCTACCGTTTGAAGTGCTGATAATCATCTTATACTTGAAGTCCTTGTTGAATTCCTTCAAATATTCGATAATGCTATGGTGAATTTGGTTCATCATCACGCGTTCTTCTTCGCTCAATTCGCCAACCTTTTGGTCGCGATATTGCAAGAGTTCGTTTTGACGAGCCTGCAACGAGTTTTGCATTTCGATTGCCTGTGCACGAGTCACCAAACCTTTGTTCACTTTTTCTTCGAAACTGCGAGCATCTTGGTTCAACTTCTGACTTTTTGAAGTCAATTCAGCCTCAACCTTACTTGATTTTTCTTCGAATTGAGCCTTGAGGTTGTAGTACATTGCATAGTTCGTAACCAATGTATCGATGTTCACATAAACGATTTCACCATTGGCTGAAGATGCAGGTTTAGCAGCTTCCTGCGCAACATTTGTTTGGTTTGCATTTTGGCAGCTGCTCAAAACCACGAGCATTGCTGCTGCAACAACTGAGAATAATTTTAATCCCTTCATATTTTGTGTTTTTAGATTTCTAAAATGCAAATGTATGATTTTATTTTGACATTATGAAGGTTTTTACTTTTTTTCTTAAAATTTGACTTTAAGATATTTTATTCCCAAGAAAAAATAGTAACTTCGTAGCCTGAAATTAACGAATCGAATATGGCAAAACGATATAGCGAGAAACCCAATCCGAGCAAAGTTGTCGGTGATGTTGGTAACGAATTAGGCACAGTTCCGCCTCAGGCGATTGACCTTGAAGAGGCAGTTCTGGGTGCATTGATGATTGAGAAAGAGAGTATTCTGAAAGTGCAGGAAATTCTCAAACCCGAATCATTCTATAAAGTATCACACCAGATTGTCTATCAGGCAATTCTGGACCTATCATCACAACTCGAACCCGTTGACCTTTATACTGTTTATCAGCAGTTACTCAGGAAAAACAAACTCGAAGAGATTGGCGGCCGAGCATTTTTGGTCTCACTGACCCAGACCGTTGGTTCGGCAGCGCATATCGAGTTCCACGCCAAAATCATTGCTCAGAAGTTTGTTCAGCGCGAACTAATCCGAGCATCTACCGACATACAGCGCCGTTCGTTCGACCCTGACACAGATGTAACCGACCTAATTGAATTTGCTGAAGGTGAGATTTTTAAGGTTGCATCTGGCAATATCAAGCGAGATGTTCAAGACGCAAAGAGCATCGTAGCTCAAACTTTACAGCGCATCGAAGAGGCACGCAAACGCCCTGAAGGCATCAGCGGTGTTCCTTGCGGATTTACCGACATTGATAAGCTGACATCGGGTTGGCAGCCGTCCGATTTGATTATCATCGCAGCGCGTCCGTCAATGGGTAAGACTGCATTCGTATTGTCGCTGGCTAGAAATATGGCTGTCGAATTCAAAAAGTCTGTAGCCTTCTTCTCGCTTGAAATGAGCAACTTGCAACTTATGACCCGTCTGTTTGTGGCAGAATCTGAATTGGATTCAAATCTAATCAAGAACGGCCGTCTATCACCAGAGGAGTGGGCTCACCTTGAGAAGACTGCAGTACAAACATTCTCTAATACAAAACTTTTCATTGACGACACTCCGTCATTGTCTATTTACGAATTCCGTTCAAAGGTTCGCCGTCTGAAAGCTATTTACGACATTGACGTAATAATCATTGACTACCTGCAACTTATGACCGGTGCCAATGAAACAAAAGGCAATCGCGAACAGGAGGTTGCATCAATTTCTCGTGCACTGAAAGCGATTGCCAAGGAGTTGAACGTACCGATTATGGCTCTGTCACAGTTGAACCGCGGACTTCAGGCCCGTAATGATAAACGTCCGCAGTTGTCAGACCTTCGCGAGTCTGGTTCAATCGAGCAAGATGCTGATATTGTTGCATTTATTCACCGTCCGGAATATTACGGACTTCGCGAGGACGAAAACCAGAATTCAACTGATGGGTTGGCGGAAATCATCTTCGCTAAACACCGTAATGGTGCGACAGATACGGTCAAGATGCGATTCCAGAAACATCTGGCGAAGTTTAGCGATTGGGACGGCGGGTCTATCGACTCGATACTTATGCAAGGCGGAGATATCAGTTCAAACGGCCGAGTGAAGATTATCGAATCGAGTATGAACTCTGACGGATTTGAAGAATCACCATTCTAACAATCAACTATTTAACGCGTAAAACCTACTGCACCGAATGTCGAACGTTTGGCAGAAAACACCTCTCGTTCGATGATTCCGGTCAGCACGTCGGCTGCGTCGTGGTTTCGATTTGCCCGAAACGAACGACGATAGAGAGTCAGTTCTTGGTAGAATTCGCTCCATCTTACAGCCCAATCTTGCGGCATTCTGATATGTTTCAAAACTGAAGATGAGTTAGTTAGAATTCTAGATTCTTTATTAGCACTCTGAAAAAACCACTCGACATCACATTCTGGCGCCAATGCTTGCACACTGCGTGCGAATCCGCGCCCTCCGTTGTTACTCTCAATCCACGCTTTTCGAGTTTGATTTCGGCTCAACATAGCAGCAACAGCCGACTCGGTAACTTCCATTCCCAGACGGGTAAACACCACGTCAGTTACATATATAACCTTTTCGTTATCAATCACATAACATACCGAGCAGAGATAATCGTCACCCGTATCGGCAGTATCGGTGTAAGAGCCACGCCTATGAATATTTTCCGGCAATTGACTGTATGTCTTAAAGTTATCGCCATACAATAATCCCTCACTTGAAACAGGATTACCCTGATAGAGTGCTTCGAAAATATGTGGGTCGAGTCTGCGTTTTACGTCTAGTGACTCGAAACTATGACGAGCCTCCCACAGAGCCTCACCCTTTGTTCGCATATCCAGATCAAAGGGCTCGTCATCTTTTATCGCCTGAAAATTAAGTACATACCACTTATGCGAATCAAAATCTTCGGTCAATGATTTCAACTTTACCACAGGCTCGTGTTCAGAAATCAGACCGACTATATCCTGTCTATGCCAGCGCGTAAATACAATAAGTTCCGCACTATCGTTGTGCAGTCGCGTTCGGACTACAGAGGTGTACCATTCCCAGGCATTTTTCCTGATAATCTGTGAATTCGCCTCCATTGCATCGCGATAAATATCATCAAGAATCATCACATCTACACGATTTCCTGTCAGCGGACCTTCGCGCCCTACGCTAAGTACTCCACCCAAATGATTCACGACATCAAAATTTTCGGCAGTCCTAACATACTCACGCTCAGCCTGTCCCGTTTTCATCTTGGTCTGCGGAAAAATCCGACTATATTTATTCGACGAGATTATCCGCTGCACACTGCGGTTAAACTTTGCTGCTAACGACAACGAGTAAGATGCGATACAGATTTTCAGGTCGGGATTGAGCCCTAACATATATGCGGGTAGTAATATCGACGAACCTAATGATTTCCCGTGCTGCGGAGGAATCGACACGATTAGTTTTTTGATTACACCGCGTGCAAACAACTCTAACACAGCGTAATAGCTGGTATGAAATTTTGATAATTCGAAATTTGGCTGGGTTGTGCGAGCAAATCCAGTGAGCGAACGGCGGGCAACTTCCGCCTCCACAGCCAACTTTGTTGGCAAATTCAATTTCTGCGCCATATTCACTTTTGATTTTTCGCGTAAGCCTCCAGCAGTTCATTAAGAGCCTGGTCAGACAAAGCCGACAAATCAGGCGATGCGCTATCTGACTCAACATTATTCACCTCAGGTTCAGGCTTTTGCCGCCACTCATTCGGAGCTCTGTTCGTCAGCATAAATATTATTGCCGACAAATCTGGAGCCACATCTTTAATTACCTCAACCCGTTCCTTGACCTTCATCAAATTATCCGCACCCGACACATAGGTAGTCTTAGTCTCCACCATCTGAAAACCCTTAACTCTTTGACGCAATGCGCCTAAAGCCTCATCAAGCAACACATCTGCATTATTGTCCGATTGTTTTTGCGATTCACGTTCCACACTTTTCAGCCAACGGCTCACGGTAGTTCGCGACACTCCCGCACGTTTCGATATTTCCGTCTTTGTGTAGTTTTTCTGTGCGAGTTCGACCACCTGTGCCATCAATCCATCGGACCTCTTCTCCATATTCACACTTTTCATCACACTCGCAATTCATTTACAAAGGGGAGTAATTCACTCCAACTGAAGCAGTTATCCTCTCCTACTCCATTTCGTTCCGTCAGACACTCCCACCAAATCGGAGCAATGTCCGCACCTTCAACTACGGCTGCGAGTGTCAAGTTCAACTTCACACTTCCCTCTTCAATCTTGAGTCCGAAAGTGCAATTCATTATACCACTCTTCGGCAGCGACTTAACAATCTGCTCTGCCAACTCTCTATAAGTATCTTGTTCTATATCTACCATAAAATCATTAATTTACGGTCAAATTTACGAACTAATGGAGCGTATCAGATTATCCAATTTTTCATTTCGAACAGACTACACTCACTTACAGACAATTAGTATAGGCACAAAAAAACTCCCTCCGTAAAAACGGAAGGAGTCCTTCAATAGAATATTCTATTTAACTATGCTTCAGCATTTTCTTCGCTCTTAGCAACACGTTCTTTTTTCACAGTGCGTTTTCTAGGAGCATCTTTCTTAGGAGCAGCAGCTTCAGTTGCAGCTTCTTTTTCTCTTTCGAGTTTACGTTCAGCCAAGCCTTCTTCGATAGCGTTGCAGCATACATCGAGAACCAAAGCGATTGACTTAGCGGCATCGTCGTTTGCGGGAATTACGAAGTCGATATCTGTCGGATCACAGCAAGTATCAACCATTGCAAACACCGGGATATTCAATCTCTTAGCTTCACGAACTGCGTTAGCTTCTTTTTGAACGTCAACTACGAACAAAGCAGCTGGCAGGCGAGCCATATCTGCGATAGAACCGAGGTTCTTTTCAAGTTTAGCCTTCTGACGTGAGATTTGCAATTTTTCACGTTTAGAGAAGTTATCATAAGTACCGTCAGCAGCCATCTTTTCGATAGCAGCCATTTTCTTCACGGCCTTACGTATTGTTGGGAAGTTTGTAAGCATACCACC
>JAZTZL010000004.1:0-26385 GCA_045637425.1 Rikenellaceae bacterium
ATTTATCAACTCCGCATCACCACTGAGCGAAGCCATAATTCGCAATTCGACCTGACTGTAGTCGGCTGCCACCAGAATGTGATTATCATCGGTAGGCACGAATGCTCGTCTGATTTCGCGGCCGTCATCATCTCGAATTGGGATATTCTGCAGATTGGGGTCTGTCGAACTGAGTCGTCCCGTAGCAGTCACAGCCTGATTGAACGAGGTGTGGATTCTGCCCGTAACCGAATTGACCATCTGAGGCAATGCAGTTACATAGGTATTCATCAACTTGCGCAAACCGCGATACTCCAACACTTTCTCGATAATCGGGTGTCGGTCTGACAGACTCTGCAGATACTCCTCGTCAGTGGAGTATTGTTTTGTCTTCGTACGTTTTGGTTTGGGATCGAGCTGCAACTTCTCGAACAGCACTTCGCCCAACTGTTTAGATGAATTAATATTCAGCGATGGCATATCTGCCATCATTCTGATTTCACTCTCCAATAGGTCGATTCGGTCGTCGAGCTGCAAAGCATAGGAATTCAATACTTGTGAATCCATCTTCACTCCGGTCAGTTCGATATCTCCCAACACCTTTATAAGCGGAGCCTCAATTTCAAGGTATAGTTTTGTCAATCCCAACTTTTCGAGTTCGCTCCACAGTACTTTATATAATAATAGTGTCACATCGGCATCTTCGGCTGCATAATTTCCCACCTTCTCTTTTGCAACCATATCCATAGTCAGTTGTTTGACACCCCGTCCGATAAGTTCTTCGATTGGCACGGGCGAGTAGTTGAGATATGTCTTTGCCAGGAAATCCATATTGTGACGCGACTCAGGATTAATCAAATAGTGCATCACCATCGTATCCAGGAATAGTCCGTTCAGAGTTATTCCATTTGCGCGCAACACCATATAGTCGAATTTCAGATTCTGTCCGACCTTTTTGATATTTGGATTTTCCAATAGCGGTTTCAGTTTCCCGAGTCGGTAGTTGAGCGTCTGCTCGTCATCAGTAGGCAAAACTACATAATAAGCCTCGTGTTCTCTCACGGCCAGCGAGATTCCGATTAGTTTCGCAGTGTATGGGTCGAGACCTGTCGTTTCGGTGTCAATGCACATCAAGTCGTATCGTTCGACATCAATCAGCATAGCCTCAAACTGCAAATTATCTGCTACGATAGTATATTTGTGCGGCGTGGAGTTAATATCCTTATAGACCGACGGCGCATCTTCGCCAAAGAGCGACCCTTGTGTAATAACGGGCTCGGCAGCAGGCACATCGCGTCTATCCTGCACTACCGCACCAAAGAGGTCGCGCTGAACGCATTCGCCGTTTGACACAGATTCGAGAGTCGAACACATCGAATCCAACTCCCTGAGGAACATATTAAAATTGAGATACTTGTATATTTCGGTCAGTTTTGCACAATCGGGACACTTCACTTTAAGACTTTCGGCATCAAACTCGATTGGTACATTCAGGTCTATTTCGGCCAATCGTTTCGACAACGGCAACTGCTCGCGGCAGGCCTCGATATTTTCGCGCTGCTTGCCTTTGAGTTTCGAGGTATCGCTGAGTATCTGCTCGACAGTTCCGAACTGACTCACCAACTTTATCGCACTCTTTTCGCCAATGCCCGGCACTCCGGGGATATTATCCGCAGCATCACCCCACAAAGCGAGAATATCGACGATGAGTTTCGGATTATCCACACCATAGTGTTTCGCGATTTCGCCCAATCCGATAATTTCGATATCGTCAGCGCCTTTACGTTGTTTGTATATTTTGACATTCTGCTGCACGAGCTGGCCGTAGTCCTTATCCGGAGTAACCATATAGACATCATACCCGGCCTCAGCACCTTTGACCGAGAGAGTACCGATTACATCATCGGCCTCATATCCGGCCACTTGCAGTATAGGAATGCCCATAGCCGAAAGAATTTGTTTGATATATGGCACAGATGCTCTGATGTCTTCGGGCGTTTCTTCTCGATTAGCCTTGTACAAAGGATACAGTTCCGAACGGAACGTAGGGCCACCGGGATCGAAAGCGACACCGAGCAAGTCGGGACGTTCATTGCGAATAATATCATTCAGGAATTTTGTAAATCCGAACACTGCAGAAGTATTCAGTCCTTCTCGGTTACGCATTGGTCTGTTCAGGAATGCGTAGTAGAATCTGAATATCAACGCATAAGCGTCTATAAGGAAAAGTCTTTTCATCACTTGCTATTTCAAGACTACAAAAATAGTGAAAAAGGCTTAAAAAAGCAATTAGCGAAAAACAAAACGCAGCCGAGTGTCAATCTCGACTGCGCTTAATGATTAATTACAAAACTACAGAGTTGTTTGGGAAAAATCTAATTCATAAACAACTTCTCCATTTTCATTTCTGCGAAAATCCCCATTACATATTAATTCTGGAATACCATCTGTCCAAAATGCTATTTCAACTGAAGATTCGATGGGAATTTCAATTTGCGACTTTAATTCCTTAGATTTTTCCATACACATAGCTTTTAGACTTTCAAAGCTATCAGTATTTTTACCACAAATAACGTTTATTTTTTCCTTCATAGTTTTAACTTTTAATTATTATAAATCAGCGCCATTTGACGGATTATTTTTTTCATTTTCATAGAACATTAAAATACGATAATCTCCATATTTTTCATTTATCATAAACCAAACACCGTTGTTTTGATTCGGTTTACCTGATGATTTCTGACAGAATGATGCTTGATATCTTTTTTTCTTTACTGTCATTTCATATGACATATTTTCACCCTCTGGTATAGGTAACGCTTCAATCTTCTCATATTTATCATTATTTTCAAACTGGCTCAATAGTCTGTTGAATCTGATTCTAATATCAATTTCACCTCTTTCTGTCTTATCCATCAGAGCAACTCTCCAAACATCACCACTTCCATTGGTTTGAATTTGGATTACAACTTCTTCTCCATTGAATGCTCCCGTTAGAGCATCATTCACTTGGTCATACTTAAATCCTTTTTCTTGCAATTTTTTAATCATTTCAGACTTAGGACCATCAACGGGGATTCCTAAAAATTTGGTCACATCTTGTGCAGATGTATACGACATAGTTAGTGCAAATAGCACTAAAAGTAAGAATTTTTTCATAATATTTAAGAATTTTGGGGTTGATGCAAAGGTAATATATTTTGTAATTCAAAATCATATTTTATATTTATTTAATTATCAACAAGAAAGCGACCGAACTCCTCTTGGAATTCGGTCGCCGTAACCCTTCGAGCGCGAATCACTCAATCCACACTCTATGTATAGTCTGCTATTTGTACTCTTTCGGAGCAACTTCGCCAGTCAGTACGTTCAAGCCGTTTTCAGCCAATGCACCCATTTCGTCTTCGCCAGGATAAACCTTAACCGGTGCGATTGTGCTAACCATCTTCTCGATTTCTGAGCAAATGTACTTGTCGTATGCGATACCACCTGTAATCAGAATAGCATCAACTTGACCACGAAGAACTACTGACATCGAGCCAATCATCTTTGCGATGTTGTAAATCAGGGCATCGTTCAGTGCTGCACATTGTGCATCACCTGCTGCTGCACGGTCAGAGATGTCTTTTGAGCTGTTAGTACCAACGTGTGCTACCATACCGCCCTTGCCGTTAATCATTTTCTTGATTTCCGCCAAAGTATATTTACCAGAGAAACACATCTTTACCAATGCTCCTACAGGCAGCGAACCAGCACGTTCCGGAGAGAACGGACCTTCACCGTCCAACGCATTATTTACGTCTACCACTCTACCCAGACGGTGTGCACCGATTGAGATACCGCCACCCAAGTGTGCGATAACGAGATTCAGTTCTTCGTATTTTTTACCTACGCTCTTAGCATATGCTCTACCGATAGCCTTTTGGTTCAGAGCGTGGAAAATAGAAACTCTCGGCAATTCAGGCAGACCTGTCATACGAGCAACATCTTCCATTTCATCGACAACTACAGGGTCAGCGATGAATGCTCTTGCACCAGGGATATCCTTAGCGATATCTGCTGCGATAAGACCGCCCAAGTTTGAAGCGTGTTCGCCCATCGGAGGATTAATCAAATCGTTCTTCAGAGCTTCGTTCACTTCGTACACACCCGATTCGATAGGTTTAACCAAACCACCGCGACCTACGATTGCGTTGATATCCGACATCTTAACGCCCTCTTCTTCAACAGCCTTAACGATGAGATCTTTGCGGAATTGGAATTGGTCGCTCACCTTGGCATAGCGGCCAATCTCTTCAGACGAGTGACGCAAAGTCTTAACGAATAACGGAGCTTCGTTCTTGTAGATTGCAATCTTCGTAGAAGTTGAACCCGGGTTTATAGCTAAAATTATATATTCCATAGTTTTCAATTATTTTGCAGACAAAACTGCCAATGCGATAGAGTAGAGTTTAGATTCTTCAGAGTCGCCGCGAGAAGTCAATACACACGGAGCCTTTGCACCTACGATCATTGCAGCCAATTCAGCCTTAGCGAACTTAGTACAAGCCTTGAAGAATACGTTACCGCTTTCGAGGTTCGGGAATACCAGACAGTCTGCATCACCAGCCACGCTGCTCACGAGCTTCTTAGTCTTAACAGTTTCCGGATCGATTGCTACGTCCAAAGCCAACGGACCGTCAACCAATGCCTTACCGAATGTACCGCGATCGCCGTGTTTAGCCAAGATAGCAGCATCAACGCAAGATGGGATACCGTCCAACATTTGTTCTGTCGGAGCGATAGCAGCTACTTTCGGGCACTCGATACCGAGGTTCTTAGCCACTGCGATTACGTTTTTAGTGATTTGAATCTTTTGTTTCAAATCCGGAGCAGGGATAATAGCAACGTCAGCTACGGTCAGAAGTTTGTGATAAGCAGGAACTTGAATAACAGTTACGTGGCTCAATGTACCCTTCGGAGGAACCAAACCGTACTCTTTGTTCAAGATACCGCGCATATATTTATCGGTGCTCACCAGACCCTTCATCAGGACGTCTGCTTCACCTTCTTTAATCATTTTAACTGCGATTTCAACGCATTTTACATCGTTAGCACCTTCAACGATAGTGAATTTTGCTGCATCGATATTGTGTTCAGCACAAATCTTTTTGATGTTTTCGGGATTACCCACGAGGATCGCATCAACGATTCCGCGGTCTACCGCATTACTAACTGCACCCAGAGTGTGCGAATCTTCAGCATAAGCTACTGCGAGGCGTTTTTTTCCTTTCGATTTTACCTCTTCGATAATTTGATCAAGGTTGGTTATCATAAAAATTATGTTTTGATTTTATGGCGCAAATGTATAAAATTTTTATTACATATCAATACAATAGCCATTTTTTCCACTATTTTACACATAAAAAAAGGCAAATCCCACGGTCAGACACCGTTTGGATTCGCCTTTTGGACATCGTAATTTTTAGTGATATTATTTTCCTGTCAGACGGAAAGTATCAGTTGCGATAACGAGTTCTTCGTCGGTTGTAGTAACCATAACCTTAACTCGAGAAGACTCTTTGCTCAAAATCTTGTCCTTACCGCGTACTCCTTCGTTAGCTTCGCAGTCGAATTCCACGCCCATAAACTCGAGTCCTGAACAAACCTGTTCGCGAGTTGCAGGGTCATTTTCGCCTACGCCGCCTGTGAAGACGATAAGGTCTACGCCGCCCATAATTGCAGCATAACCGCCAACGAAGCGTTGGATTCTGGTACGGTACATATCCAGACCGAGCAATGCTCTTTCATTTCCTTCAGCTGCTGCGGCTTCGATATCGCGCATATCAGACGAAACGTCTGTAATACCCTGCATACCTGATTGTTTATTAATCAGGTTATTGATTTGAGCAGTTGAGAGGTTTTCTTTGTCTGCGATATAGAGCAGTGCACCCGGGTCGATTTCACCTGTACGAGTACCCATAATCAGACCATCAACCGGAGTAAAGCCCATTGAAGTGTCATAAGATTTACCGTTGAGGATAGCAGTTACAGATGCACCGTTACCGATGTGGCAAGTGATAACTTTAGATTTTTCGAAATCGAGACCGCACATATCGCAAGCCTTCTTAGCAACGAACTTGTGGCTTGTTCCGTGGAAACCGTATCTGCGGATTCTGTAGTTTTCGTAGTATTTGTACGGCAGAGCGTAGAGGTAGTTCTTCGCCGGGATAGTCTGGTGGAATGATGTATCGAATACTGCCACTTGAGGAATACCTGGGAGGAGTTTTTCGATAGCCAGAATACCGCTCAGATTAGCAGGGTTGTGCAACGGAGCCAATTCGAAACAAGTTTTGATTTTTTCGATTACATCTTCGTTCACCACTGCACTGTCAGCGAAGTATTCACCACCGTGAGCTACGCGGTGACCCACTGCACTCAAAGCCTGCAGAGATTCAATCACACCGTGTGTCGGGTTAGTGATTGCATCGATAATCAGACTGATACCTGCAGTATGGTCTTGGATTGGTTGATTGAGTTCGAATTTGTCTTTACCCACAGGTTTGTGAGTCAGAATACCTTCTGCCAGACCGATTCTTTCTACCAGACCTTTAGCCAACAACTGAGGGTTATTGACTTCGTTCATATCGATTACTTGGTACTTAATCGAAGAACTTCCACAATTTAATACTAATATTGTCATTATCTTAAGATTTTATTTTTCACCAGCTTGGCAAGCAGTAATTGCCACCATATTGACGATATCGTCGATTGAGCAACCTCTTGACAGGTCGTTAATCGGAGCAGCCATACCTTGCAGCACAGGACCTGTAGCCTGAGCATTACCCAGACGTTGAACCAATTTATATGCGATATTACCTGTTTCGAGAGTCGGGAACACCAACACGTTTGCATTACCTGCGATTTTGCTTTCGGGAGCTTTCTTCGCAGCTACTGACGGAACGATAGCAGCATCAGATTGCAATTCACCGTCAATCATCAGTGATGGATCCATTTCTTTAGCCAGACGAGTTGCCTCTACCACTTTGTCAACCATTTCGTGTTTAGCCGAGCCTTTAGTTGAGAAGCTGAGCATTGCGATTTTAGGTTCGAAACCTGCGATAGCGCGAGTAGTCTTACCTGTGCATACTGCGATTTGTGCGAGCTCTTCGGCAGTTGGGTTCGGGTGAACAGCACAGTCAGCGAATACCATCATACCGTTTTCGCCGAATGACTTATCTTGAACTGTCATAATGAACGCGCCAGATACGACATTAATACCGGGCAGAGTCTTCACGTATTGGAATGCAGGTCTGAGCACGTCGCCTGTAAAGTTATCAGCACCAGCTACTTCACCATCAGCATCACCTGCTTTAATCATAACTGCAGCAAGGTAGAGCGGCTTTTTGATTAAACGTTCAGCCTCTTCGCGAGTAAGACCTTTCGATCCTCTGAGGTCGAGCATCAGCTGCACATATTTTTCCTGATTGGGGTTATTTTCAGGGTCGATGATTTCGGCTTTTTCGATATTTTTCAATTCGAATTTTTCAGCCAAGGCCTTGATTTCATTAGGATTACCAATCAGTACGATTTTAGCAAAACCTTCATTTAGGATAATGTCGGCAGCCTTGATAGTACGTTCTTCGGTACCTTCAGGCAACACGATGCGACAGATTTTCTCTGCAGCTTTCGCTTTTGTTTTTTCTATGAAGTTCATATTTAGTTATGTTTTAGATTCCACGCACAAACAGGTATTTTGCACTCACGCAGACCTATTTTTGAGACCACAAAGTTAGGCATTTTTTCAATACGTTATCTAAAAAACTGTGCTAAAATAACAACGACGAAGTGTTTTTTCACAATTAACAACTTCGTCGTCAGCAACTATTTGACAATATGTATTCTATTGGGGCAATTTTCCAGCACGCAGGCGTTTTGTTCTGCACTTTGGCGATGTTCAGCCTCCTCCTTGAGCATAATCTTCAGGGAGTTCACCTCGTCCAGCAATTCGATTACACGGTCTCTGTTTTCATTTATAATTTGTTGCAGTCTGCTGAGTTGCTGAAAAGCGGTTTCGAGTTGTCTGTTCATAAAGTCAATTTGCTTTTGATAGGCAGTCAGCGATGACATTTCGGTTTCTATTTCAAGCGCCTGAGTCTGAGCCAACTCTCTGCGTTTGTACAATTTGTAGAACAATAGTGTACCCAGGACACCGCTCAGCGCACCAATCAATGATGAAAAAATTTCGACCATATCAGATTACCAGCCCTCCCACTATTTTAGTTCGATTTCTGACATTTTTCGTTCGGTCGTACTCGGGGTAGTCCTGTGGCGAAGTCTCAACAATCGACACACACAGATTGAGCAGCGTAGATGCACGAGCAAGTGTTTCAGCTCGCAATCTGTCAGCTACGGCTAACGCGGCCTGAGCCGAGGCCGACTGCATAAGATTCAGATAACCCGAATGTTGCGTAATAATCAAATACTTAACATAATAAGCCAACGCAGGTTTAACATACAATTCGCACAATTCGCTGTGAGCATCAGCCAGCAGCTGTTCATACAAACCATTCAGTACGGGTTTGATAAATTTGTATTGTGCCTCGGCAATGGCCGCCTGAGGCACCAACTCGGCACGCATCTGTTCCGAAGGAACGTATGCCATATTCACCACATCTTGTTTTGAGATAAGCAACTTCATAGGCTATTGGTTTTTATATTTCAGTTGAGCCAAGAACAGGTTTTGGTCTGCATCTTCCGGATCGAATTCCAGTCCATCTGCACGTCTTGCTTCCCATACTTTTATGTAATCGGGTCTTGCGCTTGTAGGTGGGCGATTTACGATTTCCAGTGACGAATCGTCACATTCGAGAATATCTCGTATTATTTTTCGTAACGGCTCGAGCAGTTCCTCTTGTTCGGCGAGGATTATGGTATTAAGTGCAACCTCATACTCCTGCAGAATTCTCTCAGCCGAGAAGCCGCTGGTGTAGTCCAATCCGCTCAGCGTTCTGAACCACGAGTGAGCCACCACAATGTCGCTTGTAGCCTGCTGATGCAGTTTCAGCCAATCAGCCTCGTTGTTTGAGTTCATCGGGATAAACTGCGAGTGGTCGTTCGAGGCATCATTCTTCACCATAAACATCACCTGACCGGGTTTGCCTGCGAATTTTTGTTCGGCAGTCTTAATCAGTTCCTGCGCTTGTTCTTCGTTATCGAGATCCGCAGCCAGCACCATAACTCCCGATGGCTGGAACGAATTATCCAAACGACTGATATTCCAACGATCTGTTTTGTAAGCTATTGCCGACACATTCATACCTGCGATATAAGGTGGCACTCCATAGTTTTCGAACATCGGTTCGTAGTCTTTATAGTGAATCATCGAGCGCAGTGTTCCATCAGCAGCCTTTTCAAAATTCGGGAACAGAGCTACACGTTTGACATCGTTCCAATTCAGCGCAGCCCAATTATGATGCAGCAAAATGTGTCGATTATCTTTGCACAATCTACACTTCGAGGCATCGTGGTGATAGAGTGCGAGGAACGAATGTTCTGCATCAGTTATCACCTCAACGAAAGCGTTACCGAAAAGACACTTGTCGAACGCCACTTTGTTAAGCAGTTGTCTGAGTGTTTCGCCCGAGCCGTTAGGCATTTTGACAAGTTCTGCAAGCCTGTCCAAATCGGCATCAAATACGAATCCCTTGCCCGAGATGTAGTCGGCTTTGTCGTTCAGTATTCGTCTGTGCGTAGCCGAACGTCGAGCCATCTGCGCCAGACCGACGGGGAATAGGTTATCGCTACCCCAGCTCCAGAATCTGTTATCTTGATTTTTGGGTTTTATATCCACGTCAAACAGCGATTCACGATTTCCCGTGATGAATGTTTTTGTAGATTTTGCTTTCAACGGCACCACCGTTATATTTTCATTTTGAATCATAACAATATTGATTTAGAAGCGGAGTGCTATTACACACTCCACTTCACAAATGTTTAGAATAAAGCGTTTACTACTCGGGCAGGGGCGGTATCGTTCCAAGATATTTTGAACGATTCGCACAATGAAGCCTTTACTTCCGAGTTGCCCGCGGAGATTACGGCACTTGTTAAAGTCATCGGCACCCGACATTTTGATTTTACCGAATATCCCAATAACAATTTGGTTTTGTTGTTGAGTTCGACCACCACCAGCGCACCAGATCTGAGTGCGAGTTTCAGTCTGTCGGCGCAAGACTTTTGCGAACCGCCGGCTAATCTGACCGATATTTCCAGAGTCATTGTCCAGACATTTGGATTATCTTCCGCAACAGATTGCGTAAATCGAGCAGCATTTTCTTTAGGAAAAATCACCGACCAATTTTGGTTTTGGTTTAGTATTATTTCCGATATGCAGTCGCAGCTATGGTCATAGTAAACAGCATTTACATTTTCGGTTCTCACGAAGGCGACTCTGCGGACGCCGCCGACAATCGTATCGCCCGAATGAGCCCTCCCTGACATTACTAATCGTTAATAAAAGATTCAGGAACAGCCACCACGATGAGTTCAGGCAGCAGATAATCACAACCGGCCATAAATACGGCACGTTGTCTATTTTCGATTTCATCTGGGTTATACCACATTCTGACCTCCATACCCGGGAAGTCAGTAGTATTCACAGCCAACGCCAAGTTACGACGGTCGGTCAGGATAGCGAACGACTGCGGCATATCCGGGCATTGGTTCAGGTAGCCTGTAATTTGGACATCAACCACAGGAATGCCTCTGAACATCAATGCACTGCGACCCTCTTGTCGAGCAATATACGCAGCCTCTACGGTTGAGTCGTCGAGCGATTCTTCATAGTTTGCATAGACATCAGATGTAACCAACAGCACCAACTGGCCTTGATTTTTAGAATCTTTCAACACTTCGGGAGCATTTTCCCAGAGTGCCTTGAAGGCGGTCATAGCGCTACCTGCTGCGGTTTGGCTACCGAGAGTCAGAGCTTTGATTTCGTTCTGTTGGTCTCCGACATCTGCCAAGATATTTTTGAGGAAACCGTCGAATGTGTTCATAGCCGATGAACGGGTTGTATCACCGACCCACATCGTAGCACGAATAGCCTCCATAATCGACTCTTTGAAGAGCGTAGTTTCGGCCTCTTCAAGCGAACTACCACTCATATCTTCGAGGTTGACTCCGTCTGCAGCCACGATATTCTCGTAGATCATCGAGAAGTAATCCTCAGCCGAGTAGCCCAATTCGGCCTTGACTTTGTGGAGGTTGATAGTTTTTTGGAATTTTTCGGCTGGGTCTGCACCGTGCCAGCCTTTAGCATAACGCTTAAGGATATCCGCCGAGCGGCTCCAGAACTGCAGCGTAGTGGGTACGGGCATATTGTACAACACACGGATACCGAGGTTTTCGGCACTTGGGCCTGTGAGCATCGGTCTGAAGAAAACAGTGTCGAGCTCGTGGCCGACATACGACTTAGGATTTTCGATAATTTTAGACATTTTTTTAGAGTTTAATAGGATAAAATAATTGATTGTTTTTCAGCAGTTTTGACCACCAACTGCCGAGTAAAGGATATTTTACGAACGTTCACGTATAGCCCACATATCGTCCATATAAGCGCGACGGTTCATTGTTTTGTTCCATTCGGCATCGACGAGAGGGTCCTCTTTGTGTTTTGTAACGGTCTGCAGCGCGGTGAGTTTTGAATTTTTAGCCTCGAGCGCTTTGACCTGATTTTTTAGTTTTTCGACTTCGGCATCATCATCGGATTTATGATTTAGAGTATTTACCGAGTGATAATCCTTGATTGGATCTTGCAGTTCATTTGGGAGCGGATTATTTGCACCGATCATACTTCGCAAGGAGTTCCAGGCATTTTTGAGATTCATAATTAAATTGGATTTAGATTACGGCACGAAAGTATTATGCAGTATCTGGAAATTTATTCTCCAAAAGTTTATTTCAGAATCTGCTACGATATGGTTTGGAATAAAAAGAGAAAGGTCTGCCGGTATAGAGGCAGACCCTGAGAGAGCCACAATCCAGGATCGAACTGGAGACCTACGCGTTACGAATGCGTTGCTCTACCGACTGAGCTATTGTGGCTTGAATTCGGCCACAAAAGTAACAAATTTTTCAATAATCCGCACACACAAATTGCAAATACTTTTTTTTCACATCTTTTTGCTTTTCATTAAAATAATTGCTAACTTGCAGTCGTGAAATAGTTCACAAATAACCAAAACTATTAAAGTTATGTTCAAGAAAATTACCAAAATGGCATTAGTTTGCCTCGCAATGTTGTGTATGTCTTCAGTACAATCACCAATTTTAACAAGACCAACCGTAAGAATTGACTTCTTTGATGGTCTAACAATGGACGTGTTTGTTGGACAACCATTTAGGTTTGACATTGTTTATAGAAACACAGATATGCTTTTTATCCAAGCTGACAATGAGTATCAACTTACACGATTAGATATACCTGAGAACACTCGAAATGAGCCAGCAGAAAGTAGATTTGAACATTTCATAACTATAAACGAATATAGTACTGTCAGAAGATACGACGTAATGGCTCAAAGTGAAGATGGCGCGATAGATATGACCTCTATATCATTTATGACTCCTGATCCGATTCCCACCAACTAAATAATAAGACTATGAACACAAAACTTTTTCGAAACATATTGTGTTTATTTATTCTATTCAACACATATCCATGCTCCTCACAAGTCATTCACGGAAAGGGTTATACAATGGGTCCCGTTATTCCTCCCGCAGATGAGATTGTTAAAAGGGAGATTAAATATGCCAATAATAAACTTATAAATCATAAGAGGAATGGTATATTAGATGGCGTTAAGAGAGTCTCAATTGAGCATACGATGATGATGAAAGGAGATTCTTCAAGAATTATAGTCAATTACAATAACTTCGATTCACATCAATTAGTAGAACGTGTTGTTATTGAGGGCGTTGATGAAACAACGCCCGAAGATATCAAAAACGGGATATTTGTTGTTACTGTAAAACCAGAAAAGACAACATTGTATAGAATAAGTGCTTACGCCAAAGACTCTAACGGAGAATTGAAATGCTACAAGGAGAATAGGAGAATCGTTGTATTTGAGGACAGCAAAGCCTATAAGAAAGCATTGAGAGAAACATACGCCCGAAATCGTGAGTATAGAAATAGATACTTGGACAAGTATTCAAATGGAGTTCCAGGAGATAGTGTTGTTGAAGTAAATGTTCATAATCCGTATAAAAATGGAGTACCCACGACTGAAGAAATTCTTAAAGCGAGGACTCGTATTTTTGACAACTTGACTTATAGCTCACAACTTTCGGCATTTGTAGAACACGACATTATTAAGAAAGGAGATTCGACACGCATTAAATATGTATTTAACAATAAGATAGTTCAAGGCATTATTATCGAGAACGTAGGCAGAACTACTCCTGCAGATATTAGAAATGGAGAGTTTGTGGTAACCGTTAAACCTAAAAAGACTACGTTATACAGAGTAACTCTCATTCGTAAGTTTGCAGATAATACAATTAGAGAGACTCGTGGATTGACCAATCATCGTGTGATTGTAATTGATTCTGAGAATAAGAAAAAATATGATGACATTCTATTACAAGCAGATATGTACCGACGTTCTGGTGGAGGACAAAGGCTCAGTGATTTTTTAGACAAACTTGCCGACGGAGTACCTGCAAGGTAATCAACGCATATCAAAACGAACGGGCGCGAAGATGATTCGCGCCCGTTTTTTGGTAGTATATCTGAATGATTATTTCATTTTGATATAGGTGTAGTGGCTACCGTATCTTTCGTAAGCAGCTTTTTCGAGTGCTTCGCGGTGATCGGGGTGAGCTACCGAGATGATAGCCTTAGCACGTTCTTGGAGCGACTTACCATAGAGGTCAACAGCACCATATTCAGTTACGAAGTAGTGCATATGAGATCTTGTAGTAACGACGCCAGCACCTTCAGTCAGACAGTCAGCGATTTTGCTCACGCCTTTGTTTGTAACAGACGGCATAGCGATGATAGCCTTACCGCCTTCCGAGCGAGATGCGCCGTAGATGAAGTCTACCTGACCGCCGACACCTGAGTAGAACTTGCGACCGAGTGAGTCTGCACACACCTGACCTGTAAGGTCAACCTGCAACGCAGAGTTGATAGCTGTAACTTTCGGGTTTTGAGCGATGATAAATGGGTCGTTAGTATAACCTACGTCCATCATCAATACACCTGGGTTGTCATTGATGAAGTCGTAAACACGTTGCGAACCCATCAAGAAAGTAGAAACGATTTTACCTCTATCGATACGTTTGTTTTTACCGTTTACTACGCCGCTTTCCACCAGAGGCAACACGCCGTCAGCGAACATTTCAGTGTGGATACCGAGGTTTTTGTGGTTACCGAGTTGAGCCAACACAGCGTTCGGAATAGCACCGATACCCATTTGCAGACAAGCTCCGTCTTCGATAAGTTCAGCACAATATTTACCGATAGCTTGTTCGATTTCGTTAGGTGTAGTGAAGTGAGCTTCTTCCAGTGGGGTATCATCTTCGCAGAAGAGGTCGATATCTTCGATTTTGATCATTGCATCACCGAAAGATCTCGGCACGTTTGGATTGACAACTGCGATTACGGTGCGAGCACACTCAACAGCAGCGAGCGTAGCATCAACCGAAGTACCCAAAGAAACATATCCGTGTTGGTCTGGCTTAGACACTTGAATCATAGCCACATCGCAAGGCAATACGCCCGAACGATAAAGTTTTTGAGTTTCGCTCAAGAAGATGGGAATGTAGTCAGCCGCACCTGATTGAGTTACTTTTCTTACGTTACCACCCACGAAGAATGAGTCGAGTTGGAAGATACCTTCCAATTCCGGGTCAGCATACGGAGCCGGACCTTCAGTGTGAAGGTGGTGAATGTGTACGTTTTTGAATTCACCGCGTCTACCTCTTTCAACCATAGCTTTGATCAAGGTTTGCGGAGCACTTGCCACACTGCTCAGGTGAATATGGTCACCCGATTTTATAGCTTTAACTGCCTCTTCAGGCGAGATGTATGTAATAGTTTTCATCTATTTAATATTTATTCGATTTCCCAGGTATCTCCGCTGTTGAGCAGATCGTCCATATTTCTGATATTTGTGTGAGCCTGAACATTAAGGACTTGATCTCTCACTTCATCATCATAAGTGTGGTCTTCCACATCGCGAATCACACCGAGAGCCACGGGATATTCAGGATACTTCATATTTACGAGCATCATATGAATTCCTGGATTTTGTTCGTGAGCATCGTGAACGAGGATATCCTTCATAGTTACGCCACCGACGCCGATTTCACCCACAACGAGTTTCAGACCGCTAAGGATAAGACCTTTGTTTTTATTCTTACCGAACAACATTGGTTTACCGTGTTCGAGGACGATAGTTCTATCTTCGCGCACCTCTTTATCAGTAAATTCAGCGTGAGTTTTATCGTTCCAGATTACGCAGTTCTGCATCACCTCAACCACTGATGTACCGTCGTGTTTAGCGGCAGCTACCAAGCAGTTTTTAGTGAGTTCGATTTCCATATCGAGCGAACGAGCGAAGAACGTACCTCTTGCACCCAGCACCAATTCACCCGGAGTGAACGGGTGTTCGATAGTACCATACGGAGAAGTCTTGGTCACTTTACCGAGTTTAGATGTCGGCGAGTATTGACCTTTTGTCAGCCCGTAGATTTCGTTATTAAAGAGAATGAGGTTGATGTCGATATTACGTCTTACAGCGTGGATAAAGTGGTTACCACCGATAGCCAACGAGTCGCCGTCACCTGAAGTTTCCCAAACAGAGAGGTTCGGGTTAGCGACCTTCACACCCGTAGCGATAGCAGCAGCACGACCGTGAATACCGTGGAAGCCGAAAGTTTGCATATAGTACGGGAATCGAGACGAGCAGCCGATACCCGAGATAATAGTAAAACGTTCGTGCGAGTAACCGAGTTCTCTAGCCACCTCGGGCATAGCACGTTGAACCGAGTTCAAGATAGCGTGGTCGCCGCAACCGGGACACCATTTAACCTCTTGGTCGCTTTTAAAATCTTGAGGAGTATATATACACTGTTCGTTCATTGCTTTATTCGCTTAAGATTTTTGACATTTTTTCTTTCAGTTCGACCACTGTGAAAGGCAGACCTTCAGTTTTGTTGATTTGGTAATAGTTGAACTGTTGGAAGTTTTGTTTGAGGTAGTTAGCAAACTGACCCATATTCAATTCGCAAACGACGATTTTCTTGAAGTTGCTCAACACCTGTTCCATATTTTTAGGCAGCGGGTTGATGTAGTTCACGTGACAGAGGCTAACGCTCTTACCTTCAGCTCTGAGTTCTTCAACTGCAGAGATGAGGTGACCGTAAGTACCGCCCCAGCCCACAACGAGCAAATCGCCTGATTGGTCACCGATGACTGTTTGTTCTGTGATAAATTCTGCAACTTTTGCAACTTTTGCAGCACGAGTATTAACCATAACTTGGTGGTTAGCAGGGTCGTGAGAAACGTTACCTTTGAGAGCATCTTTTTCCAGACCGCCGACTCTGTGTTCGAGGCCTTTAGTTCCAGGCAGAGCCCAATATCTGTTCAAACGTTTTTCGTCGCGGCGATATGGATAGAAAGATGGATCAGAAGTTTCGGTAATAATCGGAGGCACGATTTGAGGATAATCCTTCATTGCGGGGATTTTCCAGGGTTCTGAGCCGTTAGCGATGAAACCGTCACTGAGCAGGATAACCGGAGTCATATGTTCCATAGCGATTTTACCTGCCATAAATGCGTAGTCGAAGCAGTTTGACGGAGTACTTGCAGCGATAACCACCAACGGACATTCACCATTTCTACCATAGAGAGCTTGGTTCAAGTCGCTCTGTTCGGTTTTAGTAGGCAGACCTGTTGAAGGACCACCACGTTGTACATCGACAATTACCAGAGGGAGTTCAGCCATTACAGCCAAACCGAGGGCTTCACTCTTGAGCGACAGACCCGGACCTGAAGTTGTAGTAACTGCGAAGTTACCAGCATACGCAGCACCGATAGATGTACAAATACCTGCGATTTCGTCTTCAGCTTGGAGTGTTTTTACGCCGAGGTCTTTACGTTTAGCGAGTTCTTCGAGAATAGCAGTAGCCGCAGTGATAGGATAAGAACCACAGAAGAGCGGTCTACCAGACTTTTCACTTGCAGCAATGAAACCCCACGCAGCAGCTTGGTTACCGTTAATGCTACGGTATTTACCTTTAGCCAACGGCGCTGCTTTGATTTTATATCTATTAGCAAATTGGTGAGTATTAGCCGCATAGTTATAACCGGCTTTAACCACGAGAATATTAGCTTCTGCGATAGCTGGTTTTTTCTTGAATTTTGTATTCAAGAAGTTGAAGGTATGCTCCATTGACATATCGTAAATGTAGAAACATATTCCGAGTGCGAACATATTTTTACATTTAACAACGCTCTTCATATCCATATCTTGGTCTTTGAGCGCTTCTTTAGTCATCGTAGTAATCGGAGCAAATACGATGTTATAATCAACGAGGTTCAATTCAGCGATAGGATCTTCAGTTTTGAATCCTGCTTTTTGGAAACCTTTTTCGTTAAATGTATCTGCGTCACAGATAACAGTAGCACCTTTTTTCAGCCAACGAGCGTTAGACTTGAGTGCAGCCGGATTCATAGCGACGAGTACATCACAGTAGTCACCCGGAGTGTAAATTTTTTTGTTTCCGAAGTGAACTTGGAAACCAGAAACACCCGATACCGTACCTTGAGGGGCACGAATTTCAGCTGGGTAATCAGGGAAAGTAGAAATACCATTACCGAACAATGCAGAGGTATCCGTAAACAGAGTACCCGTCATCTGCATACCGTCGCCTGAGTCTCCGGAGAAACGGATAACGACATCATCGGTTTCAGTTACAATTTTATTTAGTTCCATTCCGTAAAATGTTTATATATTTTCAGTATAGAAATCGGGCGCAAGTTACTGCGATTTTTCCGATTAAAAAAGTTTTTTTTCAATTTTCAATCGAACAACCACATCAAAAGAGATAAAAAGTGTAAAAAACTGTGAAAAATGATAAAAAAGCTTCAGATTGAGTATAACCGAAAGAATAAAAACGTATCTTTGTTGGTTGAAAATATGAGAAAAGTTTAACCAAATAAATACAAAGTATTATGTACGGAAAAATGAAGCAATATCTCCAGGACGAACTTGCAGCAATTAAAGAAGCAGGTTTGTACAAGAATGAGAGAATTATCACATCAGCTCAACAAGCACAAATCACAGTAAAGGAAGGCGGCGAAGTAATCAACTTCTGCGCGAACAACTACTTGGGCCTTTCTAACCACCCGCGTCTGATCGAGGCAGCAAAACGTGCTATGGACGAACGTGGTTTTGGTATGTCATCAGTACGTTTCATCTGCGGTTGCCAAGACATTCACAAAGAATTGGAAGCAGCTATTTCAGACTACTTCGGCACAGAAGACACAATTTTGTACGCAGCTTGCTTTGATGCAAACGGTGGTGTATTCGAACCGTTGTTCACAGAAGAAGATGCAATTATTTCAGACGCATTGAACCACGCATCAATCATCGACGGTGTACGTTTGTGTAAAGCAAAACGCTATCGTTATGCATCTGCAGATATGGCAGACCTGGAAGAGCAATTGAAATTGGCTCAAGCACAACGTTTCCGCATCATCGTAACTGACGGTGTGTTCTCAATGGACGGTCACGTAGCTCCGCTGGATAAGATTTTGGCATTGGCAGAAAAATACGATGCATTGGTAATGGTAGACGAATGCCACTCAGGTGGTGTAGTAGGTGCAACAGGTCGCGGTGTAACAGAATTGTTCAACTGCCGTGGACAGGTTGACATTTTGACCGGTACACTTGGTAAGGCTTATGGTGGTGGTGTTGGTGGATTCACAACAGGCCGCAAGGAGATTATCGATATGTTGCGTCAACGTTCACGTCCGTATTTGTTCTCTAACTCAATTCCTCCCGCAGTAGTAGGTGCAGAAATCGAAGCGTTCAAGATGTTCAAGGAATCAAACGAGTTGCACGATCGTTTGGTAGAAAACATCGAATACTTCCGCACTAAGATGGTAGAAGCAGGCTTTGACATCAAACCTACTCAATCAGCTATTTGCGCAGTAATGCTTTACGATGCTAAGTTGTCACAAGACTTTGCAGCACGTTTGGCAGAAGAGGGCATTTACGTAACAGGTTTCTACTATCCGGTAGTACCGAAAGGCCAGGCACGTATCCGCGTACAAGTATCAGCAGGTCACTCACGTGCAGACTTGGATAAGTGTATTGCAGCCTTCACAAAGGTAGGCAAAGAGATGAATGTTTTGAAATAGTTTTTACATTCACATATATTAATGGCGGCCGGATTCCTGAGTGGAGTTCGGCCGCTTTTTGTTGATAATTTAGTCAAAAATATTTGGCGTGCTGAGTATTTATTACTACTTTTGCGGCTCTGTTGAGCCTTGCTGCAATCGCAGGTATTGCAATCGCAGAAAATGAAACACCAATTGTTAGTACAAGTCCTTATGGAACTATAGATGTTCAAGTAGATGAGGAGTTTACTTTTACAATTTTTTATCAATGGACAGAAAGGATTGTAATTTCTGCAGATGATCTTGAAAATGATAGCCCTTTTGTGTGGTGGTGGAACAGAGCTGAGGCTGATATGCATACTATGGAGTACACTGGTGTTATAGAAACTCCCAATACTACGAGGTTATACACAATTGCGGCTTTTAATGGAATAGAAACATCAAGGGCATATGTGACATATAAAACTGAGAATGGTAATGAAGTTCGTTAAAGTCCTTTTGTTAACCTTTGTGTTATTGGGTGGAATTGATTATAGTTCTGCCCAATCGTTGAGTCTGAATGTGAAAGACTCAAAGCAAAAAGGGGATAAAATAAGGAAACAAGAAAAAAATGATTCTATTGCTAATTCATTTGATAACTTTGCATTATCAGAAGGAATTAGTATAAGAGGAAGACTTGAAAAACAATTCATTAAAAGAGGTGATTCTGTCAGGATTAGATATGTATTCGACCGAAGTGTTATAGAGATGATTTCATCAAGATATTTAGGTCTTGAGATTCCATACGAATGTTTGAAAAAAGGAGAATGGATTATTACATTAGCCCCGGAATCTACTCAATGGGTTGATTTTCACCCTAAAGCATTTGCTGAAAAAAGACCTATGCCCGAAGGCTTTTTGATAATTGTTGTTGAACCTGAAAAGTATGACGATATAAAACGTCAGTATGATAAGGTTAAAGATGATTTCAAAAAATCAAGCGACTTCATAAATAAACTTGCTAAACAGTATGGTGGTAAGACTGCTGTTGAGTATTTTGATGAAGAATTGGAACGTTGGGGTCGCTAAATTATAACCGCAAACCGCCCGGCTCTGTAGAGTCGGGCGGTTGTGGTTATTACCTAAACATTTTTGAAGATAAGTCCGTCTGAGTCGGCATCGATTTGGATTATGGAATCGCTGTCAATTTGACCTGCGAGAATTCTGCGCGAGAGTTCGTTCACCAGATTACGCTGCAGCGTGCGTTTGACGGGACGTGCTCCGAACATCGGGTCGAAACCCTCCTCGGCGAGCCAATCCACAGCCCGCTCCGATACATTCAGTTTCACGCCATTCTGAGCCAGCATTTTTGCTACGGAGCCAATCTGCAACTTCACAATATCACGCACCTCGTCTCGAGTCAGCGGAGTAAACATAACAATTTCATCGACACGGTTTAGAAACTCGGGACGTATGGTCTGTTTAAGCAGTTCAAATAGTTGATTGCGAGTCTTTTCGATTACGACATTTCGGTTTGCATCATCTATGTTTTCAAAATTTTCTATAATCATACTCGAACCCAGATTTGAGGTCATAATGATTATTGTGTTTTTGAAGTCAACCGTCCTACCCTTATTGTCTGTCAGTCGGCCATCGTCGAGCACCTGCAATAAGATATTGAACACATCGGGGTGAGCCTTCTCAATCTCATCGAGCAAGACTACCGAATAAGGTTTACGTCTTACTGCTTCGGTCAGTTGTCCGCCCCCATCGTAACCGACATAACCTGGAGGCGCTCCAATCAGCCTTGATACCGAGTGACGTTCCTGATATTCACTCATATCAATTCTGGTCATCAGGTTTTCGTCATTGAATAGGAACTCAGCCAATGCCTTAGCCACTTCGGTTTTCCCCACACCCGTAGTCCCCAGGAATATGAACGATCCGATAGGTCTGCGAGGATCCTGCAACCCTGCTCTACTGCGTCTTACGGCATCAGCTATGGCTACTATGGCATCATTCTGTCCCACTATTCTCTTATGAATGAGGGGTTCCATAGTGAGCAATTTTTCGCGTTCGCTCTGCAACATTCTGGTTACGGGAATACCTGTCCAGCGCGACACCACATCTGCAATATCTTCGCTGCGAATCTCCTCTTTAATCATTGCATTTTCGACTCCGTTTTCAGCCATTTGCTTAGTCAGAGTTTGAATCTGCAGTTCAGCCTCTTGAATCTTGCCATATCTGATTTCAGCCACTCGGCCGTAATCTCCGCGACGTTCAGCCTCGGCAGCCTCAATCTTCAGATCATCAATCAGTTGTCTATTGTATTGAATTTTTTCGAGCAACTCTTTTTCGCTTTGCCATTTGGCTCTCAACTGCGAGCGCACCTCGTTAAGATTCTCAATTTCGCGAGTCAGTTCATCGACACGTTTTTCATTTTTTTCGCGACGTATAGCCTCACGTTCAATTTCGAGTTGTCTGCACTTTCGTTCGAGTGCATCAATTTCTTCAGGGACGGAATTCATTTCGATGCGCAATTTTGCAGCTGCCTCATCAATCAGGTCAATCGCCTTATCAGGCAGATGTCGCTCGGTGATATACCTGTTCGACAACTCTACGGCAGCAATAATTGCCTCATCACGAATTTTTACTTTATGGTAGTTTTCATATCGTTCTTTGAGTCCACGCAGGATTGAGATTGCATCTTCGACCGTAGGTTCATCAATCATAACTTTTTGGAATCGACGTTCCAACGCCTTGTCCTTTTCGAAATATTTTTGGAATTCGTCGAGGGTCGTAGCCCCAATCGAGCGCAGTTCGCCACGTGCCAGCGCAGGTTTCAGAATATTGGCAGCGTCCATAGCACCTTCTCCACCGCCTGCTCCGACCAGCGTGTGTATTTCGTCAATGAACAGCAGTATTTCGCCATCTGAACTCACAACCTCTTTCACTACAGCCTTGAGTCGCTCTTCGAATTCACCCTTGTATTTAGCACCCGCAATCAGCGCGCCCATATCCAGCGAGAAAATTTGTTTTGATTTCAAGTTATCTGGAACATCGCCGTCAACTATTCGATGAGCAATACCCTCGGCTATGGCAGTCTTTCCGACGCCGGGTTCGCCCACGAGGATAGGATTATTTTTGGTACGTCGCGACAGGATCTGCAACACACGGCGAATCTCCTCATCACGACCGATAACAGGGTCGAGTTTGCCGTTTCGTGCGAGTTCGTTGAGGTTGAGCGCATATTTCCCCAGCGCATCATACTCTTGTTCCGAGGTCTGGCTGTCGATGGTAGCCCCCTTTCTCAGTTCGCGAATAGCAGCTACCAGCAATTTTTCCGTAACGCCCACATCTTTGAGCAGTTGTGCAGCACTATTCTTCTCCCCAATAATCCCCAGAATAAGGTGCTCTGTCGAAATATATTTGTCATTGAAAAGTTTTGTTGAATCAAGAGCCTTCTGTATTGCAGCCGTAGTATCGTTTGACAAATAAGGTTGTCCTCCCTGAACCTTTGGCAGCATTTTAATCTGCTGATCTATTTGATTTTTGAGTTGATTAGTGTTGACTCCGACTTTTGCGAGCAGGTAGTTCCCAATTCCCTCTTGTTCATCAATGATTGCTTTGATTATGTGCAGTGGCTCGACAGCCTGCTGACCATTCGCAGCAGCTATCGATGCAGCGCTCTGGATAATTTCCTGCGCCTTTATTGTCATTGAATTTATATTCATAACATCACGAATTTAACTTTTATAGTAGCCACACAAAATTGTTGCCACAAATAAATTTCGGAAATTTTGACACTTTTATATGACTTAATGACCTGACTGTCAGTACAGATAGCGACAATAAGTCATAATTAACTGAAAAAATGTCAGTTTGCCAACAAAAAATTAAGTACAAAATCACACTGTAAGTAATTGAAAGTATTAAAGTTTTGTGATTGAAATTTAGCACATTTAATAAATTAAATATTTGGAAATTTGTCAAATACTACATATATTTGTACCGATAATTGAAGTTTAATTAAAATACTAAACAAAATGAAAAATCTTAGACAAATGAAAAAACGGACTTTAATGTCTATGTTGTTTTTGAGTGTATCTTTGGCTGCATTTGCCTTTGCACCGCAAGCTTGGATTTTAAGTTGGTCAGTCACTGATATTACACCTAGGTCTGCGCACCTTGTTGTTGAACATGAAAATACACAATATTTTGAACTTACTATCCGTAAATCAGATGGTGAACGTGTAGGGTATTTTCGCAGAGAAATAAACTCACTTTACCCCGGAGATGTGATATACAGCGTAATGGATATAGAAAATTTGCAGCCCAATACGACATATACACTTTTTGTACTAGTAGAAAGTTGCAGAGATGAAGTAGGACACTATACTACAGATTTCGAGTATATAACTTTTACAACACCTTCTGAAGTACAACCTTAATGGCTATGAGAAAGTACATTTTATTATTTCTTTTGTTGGCGATATGTTTGTCATCAGAAGTTTATGGACAACAAACAAAGCCTCGCAGACCTAATCAACGCACTGTGCAGGCTTGGTATCCTCGTGGGTTTATCCATCCAGTATTACCAAGACGGGACACCGTGATTATGCGTGGCGAGGAAATTGAGGTAGGTGGATACATAAGTAAAGAAGAAACCAAACAATTTGAGATTATTGGTTATGGTAAAGCCAAGAAGGCAGATTATAAAAAGAAATTCGATCATAAAAAAGGTATATTTGACAACAAATATAGCATTAAATTGAAACCCCAACAAACAACTACATACGAATTTAGATGGGTTAGTTTTTACGGAATAGAAATGCTAGAAGGACGAATAGTTTATGTCGCTAAGACTGCCGAAGAGAAAAAGCAGCTGGAAGAAAAGTTAAATGCAAAATTAGGACCTAAGGAATTTACTACTTATCAGTACGTTGCACCTGGGCACCAACCTGTCAAGGTTACTAATTTCAGTTCCAGTAGAGCAAATTAAAAAATATCACCCCAATCGCGATTTTGCAATTGGGGTGTGTTGTATTTGGGAGCGTGAGAATGTGAAAAATATTTTGATAAATAATTGGGAAATAGTTAAATGTTTCATATATTTGCAGTGATAACTTTTTTTTCTAATTTAAATCTTAATACTTTTGAAAAGTTTCAGACAAATGAAAAAATGGACTTTGATGTCCGTATTGCTTTGTGGTATATCTTTGGCTGCATACGCTATTATACCTCAAGTTAGAATTATGTGGTGGACATTGACAGATATTACATCAACATCTGCGCATTTAGTTATTGAACACGAGGGTGCCAAGTCTATTCAAATCAAGATTAGTCCTTTTGATGGTGGTGATGTAACGACGTTTAGATGGGAGTTAGAAAATGCTGTTCCAGGAGAAATAGCATATAGCGCTATGGATTTAACTAGGTTGTATCCCGACACAGAGTATATACTTGAAATAAAATTAACAGGATTCCCAGATGAAAATGGGCGGGATCTTAGTGTGCGCGAATATATATCTTTCACAACAGCTTCAGAACCATAAAATATTATTGATATGAAAAAGTACATCTTGTTACTTTTTTTAATGGCAGTAGGTTTGTTGTCAGAGGTATATGGACAAGGTCGAATAAATGTCAAAAATTTCAAATCACTGCCTCGTACTCTCGAAGATTTTACCCCTCCAGGTATTTCTGAAGATTCTCCGTTTTTGCCAAGGCGTGATACCGTAATTATGATTGGTGAAGAAATTGAAGTAGGAGCTTATTTATGTGAAGTCTCTTGTAAGAGAGTCGAAATTGTCGGCTACGGCAACTCGAAAAAATCGCACCTTAAAAAAGTCGATGGATTCAAGTATAAAAAAGGTACTTATTTCATTAAAGTAAAACCCAAGCAAACTACCACGTACGAGTTTATTTGGACTGATGACGTCGGCTGGAAACTTAGGGACGGAAGAATTGTATATGTTGCCAAAAACGCTGAAGAGAAAAAGCAGATGGAAGAATGGTTAAACGCAAAATTAGGACCTAAGAGATTTACTACTTATCAGTATGTGGCACCTGGTCACGAACCTGTCAAGATTACTATGACCACCTCAAGAACCATAAAATAATATAGTTATGAAACGGTGTATTTTATTGCTCCTTATGTTTGTTTCAGCTTTTTCTTCAGAAGTATGTGGGCAGTCAAAAGTAATCAAATCATACCAACGTACTGTGCAGTCTTGGTATCCTCGTTGGTTTAGTTCTTTTTTGTTGCCAAGACGCGACACAGTAATAATTAGAGGCGACGAAATAGAAGTGGGAGGCTATTTAAGTGAAGAGGAAACCAAGGATTTTGAGATTATTGGTTATGGTAAAGCCAAGAAGTCAGATTATAAAAAATTTGATCACAAAAAAGGTATATTTGACAACAAATATAGCATTAAATTAAAGCCTCAACGAAATACACTCTATGAATTTAGATGGATTGATTGGAGGGGATATGAAACAATTTGGGGAAGAAAAGTTTATGTCGCCGAGAATGAAGAGGCAAGAAAAATAATGCAAAAACAATTAAATAAAATTTTAAGGGGTCAGTCTTCTACGTACCAGTATGTAAATCCTAATGAGAATGTGAAGATTAGTGCTGGTTCAATAAAAAAGAAAAAGTAAAATTAAAAGCACACCCCAATTGCAAAACATATCGCAGTTGGGGTGTGTTATATTTCGAAACGTAGAAATGATATATAAAATATATTGATAAATATTTGGGAAAGAGTTGAATGTTATTTATATTTGCATAAACTTTTAAATACAAATTGATATGAAGAAATTCATTTTATTATTTCTTTTGTTGGCAGTAGGTTTGTCATCAGAGGTTTACGGACAACAAGTTAGGGAAGGAAAGTCCTACCAACGTACTGTGCAACTTTGGTATCCTCGTGGGTTTGTATCTCACGAGTTGCCAAGGCGTGATACTGTAATTATGCTTGGTGAGGAAATCGAAGTGGGTGGCTATTTAAGTGTAGAGGAAACCAAAC
>JAZTZL010000005.1:0-45445 GCA_045637425.1 Rikenellaceae bacterium
ACCATCCAGTCCATTGTTGCACTACCTTCGTGAGTTTCTCCGATTTTGTGTGTTTTACCTGTGTAAAAAAGGATTCGTTCGGAAGTAGTGGTTTTACCGGCATCGATGTGTGCCATAATGCCGATATTACGTGTATATTTCAGATCTCTTGCCATATAACGTATTCCTTACATTAAAATCTGAAGTGTGCAAATGCTTTGTTTGCATCAGCCATTCTGTGCATTTCTTCCTTACGTTTGAATGCACCACCCTCTTCATTGAAAGCTGCTTGAATTTCAGCTGCAAGTTTTTCTGCCATAGAGTGGCCCGGACGCTTACGAGCAAACAAAATCATATTTTTCATACTCAATGAAACTTTGCGTTCAGGTCTCACTTCTGTCGGAACCTGGAATGTTGCACCACCAACACGGCGTGATTTAACTTCGACTTGTGGTGTTACATTTTCCAATGCTTTTCTCCAGATATCCAATGGAGCCTTATCTGCATCTTTCATCTTTTCACCTACGATGTCAATTGCATCATAGAAAATTTCGTAGGCAATACTCTTCTTGCCGTCCAACATCAGATTGTTCACGAATCTGGTTACAGATACATCTCCGTACTTGGGATCGGGAAGTAGAATTCGCTTTTTAGGCTTCGCTTTTCTCATTTCTTTTCTTTGTTAAGAGTTTTTACTTTTTAGCACCTTTAGCTGCTTTAGGACGTTTTGTTCCGTACTTAGAACGACGTTGGTTACGTCCATCTACGCCGGCTGCGTCGAGCGCACCGCGAACCAAGTGATAACGTACACCCGGAAGGTCTTTAACACGACCACCGCGTACCATCACGATTGAGTGTTCTTGAAGGTTGTGGCCTTCGCCCGGAATGTAGGCATTGACCTCCTTCGAGTTTGTAAGTCTTACACGGGCAACTTTACGCATTGCCGAGTTAGGCTTCTTAGGCGTTGTAGTGTAAACACGCACACAAACGCCACGGCGCTGAGGACAAGCGTCCAATGCAGGAGATTTACTTTTTTCTCCTGGAACTTGACGGCCATTGCGCACTAATTGTTGAATAGTAGGCATTTTGCTTTGCTTTTGTTAATTAAAATTCAAGTTTTAGGTAAACACACTTTACACAAAATCGAGGTGCAAAGTTATTCATTCTTTCTCAAACCAGCAAATTTTTTTACAATTTTTATCCATTTTGTGTGTGAGTATATATAAGGTATGGGGATTGTGGCTCAGAAAATTGTTATTTATGTCTATTTTTTTTTGTTAAAATCAAATGTAAATGTACCTTTGCACCACGAATGTAATTATAAAATTTCGACAGATGAAAGTTGTGAATCGCGTAGCACAGGTACGTCAAGAACTCGCTCAAGCGGGCGGAATTGTCGGTTTGGTGCCTACTATGGGAGCTCTGCACGCTGGACACCGCTCGTTGGTGGAGCGCGCTCGCAAGGAGTGTGATACCGTTATTGTGAGCGTTTTTGTCAATCCCACACAATTCAATGACCCAAAAGATTTGGAGAAATATCCAAGAACTCCGCAAAAAGATATAGAACTGCTCGAAGCGGCAGGTGCCGATATCGTGTTTATGCCTGAAGTGGAAGATATATATCCCGAAGAAGACACTCGTCAATTCGATTTCGGTGCTATTGCCGAGGTAATGGAGGGGGCTGCCCGTCCGGGACACTTCAACGGCGTGGGACAGGTGGTTTCGAGATTGTTCGAGATTGCGACTCCGCACAAGGCTTATTTCGGAGAAAAGGACTACCAACAACTCGCAATTATCCGCAAACTCGTAAAAATTTGTGGATTCGACATCGAAATCGTAGGTTGTCCGATTGTGCGAGAAGAAGACGGTTTGGCTATGAGTTCGCGTAATATGTTACTCAACAAAGAGCAACGTGCGGCTGCGCCAAAAATCTACGCTACGATGAGAGAGGCTGCTCAGATGGGTCGCCAGAAGAGCATTGCCGAAATCAGACAATATGTAACAGACACTATCAATTCAGACCCCGAACTCGAAGTGGAATACTTCACAACGGCTGATGCCGACTCGCTGGAAGATGTCCTTCAATGGAGGGATAACCAGAGAGTGAGAGGATTTGCAGTCGTTCGTGCGGGAAGTGTCAGACTCATTGACAATATTGAATTGGCATAACTACTACTAAACTAAACGCAAATGCAAATTGAGGTTTTAAAATCAAAGATACACCGAGTATCTATTACCGAGGCCAATTTGAATTACGTTGGCAGCATAACCATTGATGAAGAGTTGCTCGAGGCTGCAAATCTCATCGCAGGAGAAAAGGTACAAGTCGTGGACATTAACAATGGAGAACGACTCGAAACCTACATCATCAAAGGCGAACGCGGCAGTGGTTGTGTATGTCTGAATGGTGCTGCAGCACGAAAGGTCGCTGTGGGTGATTTAATCATCATCATCTCCTACGCACTGATGGACTTCGAAGAGGCTAAGAGTTTCAAACCAAGCATCATCTTCCCAGATAGCAGAACTAATCGTCTGATTAAATAATGACTATCAAAGAGAGATACGCTGGCGTAATAGAATGGTTTGAGCAAAATATGGCTCAGGCTGAAACCGAATTAAATTATCGTAACGGCTACGAATTGCTCGTGGCCGTTATTCTTTCTGCGCAATGCACCGACAAGCGGGTAAACATCGTAACTCCGGCGCTCTTTGAACGCTACCCTACTCCGCAAGATATGGCCGAGAGTTCGGTAGAGGAAATTTACTCGTACATCAAGAGCATCTCGTATCCAAACAATAAGGCAAAGAATTTGTGGGCAATGGCTCGCAAACTGACCGAGGAGTTCGGCGGAGAGTTGCCCCGAGATTTGGAGCGGCTGCAGGAGCTGCCCGGTGTGGGAAGAAAGACTGCAAATGTAGTGGGCGCAGTGCTGTTCGATATGAACGTAATGCCAGTAGATACGCACGTGTTCAGAGTATCGGCAAGAATCGGACTGACTCACGATGCCAAGACGCCGCTGCAGTGTGAGGAGCAACTGACAAAACATTTCCCAAAACCACTGCTGGCAAAGGCGCATCACTGGTTGATTCTGCACGGCAGATACGTCTGTCTGGCAAGGAAACCTCACTGCGAAAAGTGCGGAATAGCTAAATTTTGCAAATACTTCGAAAAGGAGATTTAATATTCGTCCCATCGGAATTGCCATCAGAAAAATTTTATGTATTTCTATTCACGTTGTACCAGTTACATAGCGATTATAATACTCTCGCTTTTTTGTCTGAGTTCGTTTGCTCAGTACAGAGCAGATGAATTGGGCGGCGGATTTATGTGCAAAACCATCAATATGCCAGATGATTACGAAGGCAAGGTCATTTGCACACTCATCAAACGGGAGACTGCACAAAAGAGTAGTAAGGCTGTACTCTATGTTCACGGTTTTAACGACTACTTTTTCCAGACCGAAATAGCATTTCGTTTTGAAGAGAAGGGATACAACTTCTACGCAGTCGATTTGCGAAAATATGGTCGATCGCTACTACCCCATCAAAAACGCTGCAACACGAGAGCCATAGAGGAGTATTTCGCAGACCTGGACAGTACGATCAATATCATTAAAAGCGAAGGTAACGACACAATTATTCTCATAGGACACTCAACAGGCGGATTGACAACCTCGCTATATTGTCATTCAAAAGGCAACAAATGTCCCGTAGATGCACTCATCTTAAATAGTCCGTTTTTCAAATTCAATAAGAGCGATTTTCTGAACAACTACATTATCCCGTTCATAGCCGCCGCTGCTCCGATATTGCCCACTATTAACATCAAACAAAACTCAACGACAGCCTACGCCGAGAGTTTGCTCAAAGAGTACAAAGGCGAGTGGTCGTTCGACACCAATAAGAAGTTGATGCTATCACCAGATGTCACTACGGACTGGATTGCAGCCGTTTATAATGCACAAAAAAGAGTCTGGCAAGGATTAGATATTCGGATTCCCGTATTGGCGATGTGCTCGGATAACAGCATCAAAGGCCACAAATGGAGCCCTGAGTTTATGCGCGGAGATGCTGTGCTGAATGTTGCCGAAAATGAAAAATTTTTCCAATCACTTGGCAGTAATGTACAAAGTATAAAAATCGCAGGCGGAATGCACGAACTATTTTGTTCTCAACCAGAGGTCAGAGAAAACGTGTACAAACACGTATTTTATTGGTTGCAAGAAAATGTTCTTGTTCACCATAGCAATTGAGATTACGTCTTTCAGGTAAATACTTTTTTCGTAGCACCTTAAATTGTATCCTATTTATAAAACTTTTATCTTTGTGGCTATGGAACCGAATAAAAGAGTTTTACTGGGAATGAGTGGAGGAACTGACAGCTCCGTAGCTGCATTACTTCTGCAAGAGGCCGGATACGAAGTCACAGGTGTAACCTTCCGTTTTTACGAAAAAGACGACTGTACTGAATATTTGGACGATGCCCGTGATTTATGTCTGCGATTAGGCATTCCACATATCGTATCCGACCAAAGAGAGATCTTTCAATCGACCATCATCGACTATTTTATCAGTGAATATATGAATGGCCATACTCCGGTTCCGTGTACACTTTGCAACAACTACCTGAAATGGCCCCTGCTCCGCCAATTGGCCGATGAGATGAATATTTATCACCTGGCGACAGGACACTACGTTCAGAAACAATACATCGATGGACATTGGCACATCACGAACGGAGCCGATAATGATAAAAATCAATCCTTCTTTTTATGGGGATTACCACAAGATATCCTCGAGCGAATGCTTTTACCAATAGGCGGACTGACCAAAGTCCGTGTCCGCGAGATCGCCAAAGAGCGTGGATTTATGAAAGCCGCTAGAAAAAAAGATAGTATCGGGGTTTGTTTTTGTCCGATGGATTATCGAACGTTCCTACGCAATAATGTACCAACCGGAACTATCCAGAAAGGCAAGTTCGTCGATGAAAAGGGAGATTTTATAGCCTGGCACGAAGGTTATCCATTCTATACGATTGGACAAAGAAGAGGGTTAGGCATCAACCTAAATCAAGCACTCTTCGTAAAGGAGATTACGCCCTCGGAGAATAAAGTAGTGCTCGGAGATTTGAAATCGCTGGAACGTACAGAGATGCGTCTGAAGAATTGGAATATAGTCAATCCATCACTTCTTCTCGGGAAAGATGATGTTGTAGTAAAAATTCGCTACCGCAAGCAAGAGAATCGTTGTACCGTAACACGATTACCAGACGACACACTACACGTACGTCTCCACGAACCACTTACTGCCATAGCAGCCGGTCAAGCAGCAGCATTCTATCGAAATAACGTTGTTCTAGGCGGAGGAATTATTATGGACGAATAGTAAGAAACTGACAACTTATCACCGAAAATGATTCTTGACTCGCGACCTTCCCCAAAAACGCCACATTATTTATCAATAATTTGCTAAACAAATAACATCAAAACACTTCAAACAATATGCTCCAAGAATAGAGTCTCTTTCATATAGTTAAAAATGACCAGTAGATTTTATCCTATCAATAGATTTGTAATTTATAATGCCTCAATGCACCATTTAATGTAAAAATAGCACAAATTATCACTCTATATTTCCTCGAATTTGGTCGATGATGAACTCTGCATCTTGGGTTGAAACTCTTGGACCACTGGGTAAACATAATCCACGTCTGAAAAGCGATTCACTGACACCATTGACATAACTTGGACACGATGCAAAAACGGGCTGCAAGTGTAGTGGTTTCCACAACGGGCGACTCTCAATCCCTACTCTATCCAACGCTACTCTCAGCGCTTCAACATTCGCAGATGGCTCACCCGATTCCGATTGTCCTTTGATATGCAAATCTTCAGAAAGTTCTATGCAGCTAAGCCAATAGTTGCTAGCAAAATTCTCCGATGGAGACTCGTGCAACTTAATGCTCTTAATATCTGAGAGCAACTCTCGATACAATTCAAAAATGTGACGATGATGCTCTATGTGCGACTGCAGTACAAACATCTGACCTCGCCCGATGCCTGCACTAACGTTGGACATTCGATAGTTATATCCGATGTGTTCGTGATGGTAATAAGGTCGGGGCTCGCGAGCTTGCGTAGAATAGTATATTATTTCCGATTTTACTTGCTCTGTGGCACAAATCAGCGCTCCGCCTCCGCCCGTGGTAATCATCTTATTCCCATTGAACGATAAAATTCCATAATCGCCAAGTGTTCCACATAATTGTCCATCTATGCAACTACCCAATGCTTCGGCCGCATCTTCAATAAGCGTAATGCCATATTTGTTGGCAATTACTACGATTTCGGCCATCTTTGCGGGCATTCCGTAGAGATGAACCACGATTATTGCTTTGGGCACTCGTCCTGTTTTTGCAATTCTATCTTTGATTGCCTCCTCGAGCAATTGTGGCGAGATGTTCCAAGTATCAGGTTCCGAATCGACAAAAACAGGTACTGCACCAAGATATGTAATCGGATTGGCAGATGCACAGAAGGTAAAACTCTGACACAACACCTCATCTCCCGCAACAACGCCACAATGGACCAGAGCCAGATGAATAGCAGCTGTTCCCGAGTTCAATACCACTACACGATGACCGTCACCGAAGTATTGCTCCAAGTCGGACTCGAATCCATCTACATTCGGCCCCAGTGGAGCTACCCAATCCGAATCGAATGCCTCATTGACAAACTCTTTTTCTCTGCCACTCAAGTGTGCCAGACATAGGTGAATTCTGCCCATAGGATTAGTCATATTTCACTTACTTTGATTCCGCGCTACGATACTCGGGCACTATCTGTTTCATCATAACGATAGTTTCTTCATTTTCAGAGAGAAATGCCAAGCGAATCAATTTGCGAATCTTGGCTGACATATCTCCATAATCACACTCGCGCACCTTTGCAATCAGTATCTTTTCGTGACTTGTAGGGATTGTACTCTCCTTATCCGACAGCAACTCTTCGTATAGTTTTTCGCCAGGACGCAGTCCGATATACGAAATCTTCACATCTTGATTCGGCACCAAACCAGACAACTCAATCATCTTATTTGCGAGCTCTACAATCTTTACCGGCTTGCCCATATCGAATACAAATATTTCATTACCTTCACCCATTGACGCAGCCTTCATAACGAGTTTGCAAGCCTCGGGGATAGTCATAAAATATCGAGTAATATCCGGGTGTGTAACCGTGATAGGCCCACCCTTTGCAATCTGCTCCTGAAACAGCGGAACAACCGAACCATTTGAACCTAAGACATTCCCGAATCGAGTCGTAATAAATTTTGTATTACCAATTACAACACCGCGTTCAATTGCCACGCCCAACGACTGAACATAGATTTCAGCAATTCGTTTCGATGCGCCCATAACATTTGTCGGATTAACTGCCTTGTCGCTGGAAATCATCACCATCTTTTCGGCTCCGTATTCCAGACACAAATCGGCCACATTCTTGCTACCCAGTACATTCAGCAACACTGCCTCGCTAGGGTTATTCTCCATCAACGGAACGTGCTTGTAGGCTGCAGCGTGAAATACCCAATCGGGTCGGTAGTTTTTGAAAATGCTACGCAGTCTGACTTTCATTCTCACATCGGCAATTATCGGAATGAACTCCACATCGGCACACGATTCAACTAGTTCCATTTTAAGCCGATGAATCGGAGTCTCGGCCGAATCGCACATAATCAACCGTTTGATACCCAATGATATTAACTGACGACAAAGTTCTGCTCCTATCGACCCTGCGGCACCCGTTACCAGTACGTTTTTGCCACGAAAACTTTCGCTAACCTCACTCTTATCTATTTCTATTAGTTTTCGGTCGAGCAGATCTTCAATTTTCAACTCGCGCACTTCTTGCCGACACGCCTCCCCTTTTGAGCGCCAGCACACCATTCGCAACAAAACTAATACGAAAAAAGATAGCAACATATCCACCAGCGCGAAAATAAACATCTGTGATGAGCTCATCAACTTCACTCGGACAATCATCGAAAATACAAACAGAAACAGCACAACAAACCCAACCTTAAAAATAGAGAACTCCAACAATTTTCTGCCGACTCTAAAATTAAATTCTCTTGCCGAATCCTTGTACAATTTTGCCCCGCGTCCCCATATCACACTCATAATTAATGATATACAAATTATAAGTTGAGGCAATTTACTAACAATATGGAAAAACGAGTAGTAATTCGAAATCACGAGCGCCACATAAGTAGACGCTACTGCGACCAACACATCTATCATAAAAATCGCACGAATGGACAAACGCGATTGCAGTATATTCATAATCAAATTCTAACAAGTGATATTGACAAAGGTAGTAAAAATTCAGATATTATCACATTTAGATGATTTTGAATTTCAAAAAATTTGCTACCTTTGTGAAAAATAATTTGCTATGATATTATTGATTTTAGGAATTTTCCTCACAATTGGACTGATTTTGTCGCTTATATTCCGAGTTATGTTCGGGGTATTCACCGTTGTCCTCACTGCAGTAACTATCATCAGTTGGGTTCTGTTCTTTATTCTGTGCTGATAAGTGAAACTTCACGAAAAATAGAGAGTCCGCCTGCGTGCAGACTGACTCTCTATTTTTTAGTCGAATATAAATTCTGACTTACAAGCAATTAATCTTATCAATTCGACGTTGGTGTCTACCGCCTTCGAACTCCTCATTCAAGAAAGTTTCAACGATTTTCACTGCAGTCTGGTCATCAACAAATCGTGCAGGTATCGAGCAGATATTGGCATTGTTATGGTTACGCGCCAACTTTGCCAACTCGGGCAGCCAACACAGTGCAGCTCTAACATCACGATGTTTATTCAGAGTCATCGAGATACCGTTACCACTGCCACATAATGCGATTCCTACGTTGCACTTCTGAGCAACAACCGCATCAGCCAACTTGTGGGCATAATCCGGGTAGTCGCAACTATCCTCAGACATTGTTCCGAAGTCTGTAATTGCATACCCTTCGCCAATAAGATACTCAACGAGCATCTCTTTCATCTGATAACCGGCGTGGTCGCAAGCGAATCCGACACTGATTTGTTTACTCATTATTCTGCTTTTTGTTCAGATTTTGTTTCGGTCTCCTTAGCAGCATCAGTTTTAGTTTCGCCTTTAGCCGGGAATTGGAACTGTTGTGAACCTTGACCTTGTTCCATCAGTTCTTTAGCGATTTCGCTTTTCGAGCTGCTGATTTTGTTCTTAGGAATTGCCATTGTTGCACCTACGCTCAAGATAACGATTGCGATAGCCATTGCCCAAGTGAACTTTTCGAGTTTATCGGTAGTTTCTCTAACACCAATGATTTGGTTTGAAACTCCGAAATTCGCAGCCATACCACTTTTGGGGTTTTGCACCAAAACTGCCAAGATGAGCAACAAGCTAGCGAGTACAATCAATACAATCAGCAAGATAAAGATAGTCATTGTCTTAAATTTTTCAGTTATTTTTTCTTGTTTATTTCTTCAATTAATCGTGCAAAGTAAGCACTTTTTTTTGGAAATTTCAAAATTAATTGGCGATAAATTTCGACAGCTTTCTCATTGTGTCCCTGTTCGATGAATATCTGCGCCAATGCTTCGGTTGCCAAATCGTCAGTCAGGCTGCTCGCCTTTGCTGACATATCTTGCTCGTTAGCAGTGTTTTGATTCGGTGTGATAGTAAAATTATCCAGTCCCAAAAATGAGTCGATTATATCAAACGAACCAAATTTTTTGAATATTTCCGAGTCGATATTTTGCAAAATAATTTTTGAATCAGGACGGTAATTAAGCCCTAATTGCAACGATTTTTTCAGTTCTTTATATTTTTCCGGACTATTTTTCGAGTGTCTCAAAGCCACAAGTTTTCCGAGATAGAACCACGGATATTGCCCGACCATCTGCTCGAGTTGAGTCTCGGTCAGTTGGTCAATATTTGAGGGGGTAGCTAGCAACTCTACAAATTCCATCTTGATTACCAATTAGATACGGCAGCATTGAAAATATCGTCCACCAATTTTTCCACGATTTCGGGAATCAGTGTCGATTCGACCTCCTGCAGCAGTTTATTGCTGTCATACTCGGCATACTGTGAGAAGGTCTTTGTGTAGTTCAATTTACTGTCATATTTATTTGTAAATTTCACTTTTACTGTGATAGTCAATCTGTTGAGCTGGGCATATTCATCGCCAGAGATTGATGCTGCGGTAGAACTATAGCCCGTAATTTCACCTTCGAATGCCAAGTCGCCGTCCTCTTCGACCAAATTCAACCGAGTCTGTTTCAGAAATCTATCCTGCAATGCATCGGTCAGTGTAGCGCTCAAAATCGGTGCTACCAGCGGAGCGTTATTCGGGAAATAGGCGATACTCACTGTTTTAGCATCTGGTGAGATTGACGCTCCGGTAAACGAGTATTTCACTTTGCAACCGCCCAGCAACACTGCCACTGCCAACAACGGGAGTATAAATTTCAATTTTCTAATATTCATCATCATTGATATTCAATTCTTTAATCTTTCTGTATAACGTTCGTTCCGAAATGAACAACTCTTGCGCAGCAATTTTTCTTCGACCACCATTACGTCTTAGAGCCTCGAGTATTGCTTCGCGCTGAACTTCGTCCTTAGACTGTGGTTTAGTCGGCTGTTCATCAGTGATTTCTTGTGATTCAACGAATTCGTGCGAGTTATTCGGCTGAGCACTATGATTTATAACCGACGGCAACAATGCCTGTTGTTGGATAACCCTAGTCTGCTCGTAATTTCCGTTTCGCTGTAGCAGTTCAATCAACATCGACTTCATATCGTTCATTTCGCTGCGCATTTCGAACAAAATCTTGTAGAGCAACTCTCTATCCGAACTTGTCGCAGTTGAATGTTCCGAGTGTAGAATCGGTACATAACTTCGTTGGTAGTTAGGCAGATAGGCCATCAATATCTCAGCTGAAATTTGGCGAGCCTCTTCAACTGCCGATATTTGTTCTGCTACATTTTTCAATTGACGCACATTACCCGGCCAATCATAATTTTTGAGCACCGCCAGCGCATCAGCATCAAGTGTAACTTTAGGCATTCTGTATCTATCCGCCACATCTGTAGCAAACTTTCTGAACAACAGCGAAATATCCTCTCTACGTTCTCTCAGAGGTGGAATTGAAATCGGCACGGTGTTCAATCTGTAATAGAGGTCTTCTCTGAATCGACCGTCACTTATTGCTCGCAACAGGTCTGAATTCGTAGCCGCTACAACCCTGACATTAACCTTCATAGGTTTTGATGCGCCAACACGAATAATCTCTCCCGTTTGCAACACTCTGAGCAATCTGACCTGCGTAGACAGCGGCAGTTCACCCACTTCGTCCAAAAAGATCGTGCCACCATTTGCCTCTTCGAAATATCCCTTGCGCGACTCGATGGCTCCCGTAAATGCTCCCTTTTCGTGCCCGAACAATTCCGAGTCGATAGTCCCTTCGGGAATTGCTCCACAGTTTACTGCTATGTATTTTGAAAATTTTCGGGGACTATTTTCGTGTATTATTTTCGGGAAAAACTCCTTACCCACGCCACTTTCGCCTGTGATGAGTACAGTCAAATCAGTCGATGCAACACGAAGCGAAACCTCTATTGCGCGGTTCACCAATTCGTCATTGCCGATTATGCCGAACTTTTGTTTTACTCCGAGAATATCCATTACTATCTACAAAATTTGTGCAAAGGTACTGATAATTTCACAAATATAAAACCTCGCTATTGCGTATTTTATTGCAACCCAAAATAATTTCGTATCTTTGCACCGTTTTTTTGAAAATAAAAATTTTTCAAACGATGAGCAAATACAGAAGTTGGGTATTGCCATTTGCCATTGTGGCAGGGATATTTCTGTACGAATATCTTTCGATGCTGAATGTTCTGATTCCGTATCTAATATTTTCTATCTTATTGCTGAATTTCAGTTCGTTCAGTTTGAACCGACTGAGAGTTTCGGGAATGGATATGATATTTATGGCGTTTCAGATTGTTGTGAGTATGGGACTGTATCTGCTGTTCAGACCTTTGGGCGAGGTCTTTGCTCAGGGGCTGCTGGTGGGAGTCCTCTGTCCCGTAGCAGCGTCGGTTGCTGCCGTAGCCTGCATATTAGGTGCAGACCTCGAGCGTGTTACTACATACACGTTGATGGGCAATTTGATGGTAGCAGTTGTTGCTCCGATATATTTCTCATTTGTCGGCAACAATGTCGATATGCCGTTTTTTGAATCATTCGGACTCATTCTGTCAAAGATATTCCCCATAATCGTACTGCCGATGCTGATAAACATTGTATTAAGACAGATACTGCCACAGGTTAATCAGTTCTTAATACGCAGCCGAAAACTCTCGTTCTATCTTTGGGCACTGGCACTGATGATTACAATAGGTAAGACTATCGGCTTTATCTTCACAAACGGCAGTTCGCACCCGACCTTGATTATCGAACTCTCATTGGCATCAGCCATAATATGCGCAGTGCAATTCTGGATTGGCAAGAAAGTCGGCAAACGGTATGGTGATCAGGTAGCCGGCGGTCAAAACTTGGGACAACGAAATTCGGCTATGGGCATCTGGCTTGCCTATACATATCTCGATCCGCTATCCTCGATTTTTCCTGCAGCATATTCCATCTGGCAAAACCTCTACAATAGTTACCAACTATACGCACACGATAAAAAATCAAAATAATAGCAAGCTGCAATCTCCGAAAAAAGTGTTTTTATTTTGATTATTGAATTAAGATTTTTACCTTTGCAAAAATGTAAATATATAATTGTATGGAACAAAATGCTCAAGAAAAAGCGCTGAAAGGCTACAAAACAATTATCGTGATTATGGGCGTTGTGCTTGTCGTTTTGGCAGGACTCTACTTTGCACAGACTCACGCATTGAAAGAAGATAAAAAGTATCTTGAAACACAGCGAGATACGCTCACAAGTCAATTATCAACACTGATGACCGAGTATGACGGCCTGAAGGTTACGAATGAGGAGATGGGTCGCTCGCTCGAACTCGAAAAAATGAAGGCAGACTCGCTGATGCAGCGCCTCACAAAAGAACGCTCGTTCAGTGCATCGAAGATTCGCAAATATGAGAAGGAGTTGGGTACGCTCCGAATGGTAATGAAGAACTATGTTCGTCAAATCGACTCGCTGAACAATATGAACAAGAAGTTGATTGCCGAAAACTTGCAGAGCAAGAAAGACCTTGCAGCTCAACGCAAGCGTGCAGAAAAGGCCGAGGAGGCGAACGAAGAGTTGAGCAACCGTGTACGTTTGGGAGCATTGCTTAAGGCTCGCGACATCAAACTCGTAGCGCTGACCAAAAACGATAAAGAGGTATCTAAGGCTGGTCGCGCAGCACGTTTGAGAGTTGATATGGTAGTTGCATCAAATGAGTTGGCAGCTCCGGGCAAACGCGATATTTATGTTCGCATCTTGGGACCGGACGGATATGTGTTGGCAGAGTCAGCGACTGCGCAGTTTGACTTCGAAGGCGAAAAGATTACCTATTCAGCTACGCGTAACGTAGACTACCAAAACCAAGACCTGCCTGTAAGTATCTTCTACAACGGACAAGGTATTGTCAGTGGTAAGTATCAAGTATCTATCTACATCGACGGAATGCTTGTGGGCACCGTCGAAACTATCCTCCGATAGAGAAACTACGAAATATAAACGACAGCCCGCCGAACTTCGTGTTCGGCGGGCTTGTTTTTTCAAATTAAAGAGATTACTTACCTCCGGTTAAAATTTTAATCAGAGTTTTAATTATACTACCATCAGGTTTCTTCGGACCCAATGGGTTAGTTGGATCAAAATCTGGATCACAAATTATCATAACTCTATTTCTTTGTATTGTTAATAGCTGTAAGAATTGCAGCTGCAATTGATCCTGCTGTAGAAATACCTTTCAAAATAGTTTTTGTTTGTTCTGTTTTCTTACCCATAATTTCAAATTTTTAAGTTTGTATTAATTATTCATTTTCTTCTTCAATTACGCAATTATCAGCTTCCCACTCATAATCACAGCAAGGGCATTCGTAGCAGACACCATTGAAGAAAGCATCTTCAGCCCCACATTTCGGACATTCTACATTCATAGGCATTCGTTATTTATGTTCACAAAAAAAGTGCGTACCGCGAGTTAGTCCATAAAAACAACGGGCACCGCCAAGCGCCCTGTACACATACGGATAAACAAGCAGTCCGCACCAAATGGTGAGCGAACACTTTGATTATCCTCGTGTACATATCGAGTGCCAAGACTCGAACAAAATTGGCGGTTTTGTTGTTAGAGGACTTTTTAATTTTCGCATACTTTCTTTCGAAAGTGCACCACAAATATAAATATAAATTTCAAATAATCAAAATTTACGGACTGCTTTTTATCCTAATGTGACTTCAAAGGGCAAAGATATGTACCTAAAATGACAAAGCCTGTCATGGTAAAATAAAAAAAATCGCCCGTCCCGTGGGGAACGAGCGATTAATATAATTATGAAAATGTAACTACATTCTTTCAGGAACACCGATTCCAAGCAGATTCATACCGCTCTTGATTACGCGTGCAACCTGTTCGGACAATACCAATCTCATCTTGCGGATTTGCTGGTTTTCCTCCTTCAAAATTGAGTAATCGTGATAAAACTGATTGTACTCCTTAACAAGTTCATAAATATAATTTGCTACGAGTGCAGGCGAGAATTGCGCTGCTGCATCTGCAGCCACGGTCGGGAATTCAGCAACGTGTGCAATCAACGCTACCTCTTTGTCAGTCAATTCAATGTCTACTGGAATTGCACCACCGATTTCTACGCCATCAGCCTCCGCACGTCTGAGCAACGATTTGATACGCGCGTGTGTGTATTGGATAAACGGACCTGTATTACCATTGAAGTCGATAGATTCTTTAGGGTCGAAGAGCATTGTTTTCTTCGGGTCCACCTTGAGAATGAAGTACTTAAGCGCACCGAGTCCTACCATATGGCTCACTGCTTGAGCCTCCTCTTCCGAACAACCGTCCAATTTGCCCAACTCTTGAGACATCTGACGAGCCTCTGCCACCATACCTTCAATCAGGTCATCGGCATCGACTACGGTACCTTCTCTCGATTTCATCTTACCTTCGGGCAGTTCGACCATTCCGTACGACAAGTGGTGAATATCATCAGACCATTGGTAGCCCAACTTCTTCAACACCAACTTCAACACTTGGAAGTGATAATTCTGCTCGTTACCAACTACATAGATGTGCTGGTCGAGGCTGAATTCATCGAAACGGCTCTTGGCAGTACCCAAATCCTGAGTCATATAAACTGAAGTTCCGTCGCTACGTAACAAGAGTTTTTCGTCCAATCCGTCAGCAGTCAGGTCAATCCACACCGAGTTATCATCTCTGCGGTAGAATACGCCCTGTTTGAGTCCTTCTGCCACGATTTCCTTACCCAGCAGATATGTTTGTGATTCGTAATAAATTTTGTCAAAACCAACTCCCATAGCCTTGTACGTTGCATCAAAGCCTTCATACACCCAGCCATTCATAGTCTCCCACAACTTGTAGACTTCCGGATCCTGAGCCTCCCACTTGCGCAACATTTCCTGTGCAGCCAACATTATCGGAGCATTTTTCTTAGCTTCGTCTTCACTTGCTCCATCAGCCATAAGTTGTTTGATTTCAGCCTTATAAGCCTTATCAAATTCTACATAGTATTTACCTACGAGGTGGTCGCCCTTCATACCCGAACTTTCAGGAGTTTCCCCCTGACCGAACATTTGCCAAGCCAACATCGACTTGCAGATATGAATACCACGGTCGTTTACGAGATTCACACGAATAACCTTATTACCAGCGAATTCCACTAATTGAGACACCGACCAACCCAGCAGATTATTTCGAATATGTCCCAAGTGCAACGGCTTGTTTGTATTTGGAGACGAGTATTCAATCATCACAGTTTTGCCCGTATCCTCGCCACGTCCAAAATCAACCGTATTCACCACTTTATTCAACACATCAACCCAAACTCCCTGACTGAGAGATATATTCAGAAAACCTTTCACGACGTTAAAATCGGCAACCAACTCTGGGTAGTCATTCTTCAATCGAACGCCAATCTCTTCAGCAGTCATCTCCGGAGATTTTCGACTCATTTTCAACAACGGGAAAGTTACCAATGTATAGTCGCCACGAAACTCCTTACGAGTTTTTTGCAACTGAATAATCTTTGCATTAATTTGACCATAAAGATTTTGCACTGTTTCGGCAATCTTTTGTCCTATAAAATTCTCGATATTCATCAAAGTATTATGTAAACGGTTAATACTATAATTTACTGCATTTTGAATATGTAGGTAATCGTACCTTGCTGCACGGGTGAAGATTTATCGACATTGAATCGAGCCTGACGCGCTGCTTCTACAGCAGCCTTCACCAGCACAGTGTTTTGCGTAGTTGATCCCTTCGAGCGATATGTTGCAGACTGCACCTTACCATCACTTGATACGCGGATTTCAACCACTACACGTCCCTCTGCCTTGGCATTATACGAGGGTTTGGGCAACGAACCAATCAGCGAACGGCCAGCCAAGTCGAAACCACCTCCCGACCCATTTTTCCCTGTTCCATCGGGCGAGCCGTCAGGCGAGCCATCAGCCGCACCCTGCGTTCCCTTCCCCTCTTTCGTACCGCTGCCTTCAGCCAGGTTCTGCTGAGCAGTACCCTTGAACAGCGCTCGCTTATTTACCTGAGGTTTAGGCTCCTCCACCGGTTTTTGTTCGGTTTTGGGTTGTGGTTTTGTTTTCTTGTCCTCTTTTTTGACGATTGCAGGAGCATCTTCGTGGTCTTGAGTCAGTTGTTTTTCGGGCACCGGATTTGGTCTGACCACCTGTTTTGGAGCGCTCTTCACAGCCGCAGCACTACCCGAGGCAGCCTCGCTATCACCAAAACTGATTAAAATACCCTCGCTACCCGATGGGATAGTCAGGTCGAACTTTACAAAAAGCACAACGACAACCCACAGCAACACGTATGCAAATGTTGCCAAACCGCCGACCAATCGACTTCGTTTTTTAATTTCGACCTCTCTGCGAGTCATCACTTGGGACTTGTTGCCAAGATTAACTTAAACTTGTTATTTTTTGCGATATTCATTACCTTAACCACCTCGTCTACTGGCACTGTTCTATCGCAGTGCAACGACACTGTGGGCTCCTTAACTGCAGCCATTTTCTTCTGCAGCACTACTTCCAGCTGATTGAAAGGCACTAAATCTGTTTCTACATAGTATTTCAAATCTGAAGTAATCGACACTGTGGTATAAGGCTTATCTTTAATTTGATTTGCACTTTTAGGCAGCAACAATCTGAGCGCATTAGGATTAATGAGCGTAGTTGCAACCATCAAAAAGAGCAACATCAAAAACATCATATCGGTCATTGAAGATGCGCCGAATGATGAGTCTATTTTTGAGCCGTGTTTAATAGCCATATCAACAAACAATTACTCAACCGGTTGATTGAGCAGGTCCATAAATGCGATTGTATTAGACTCCATCTGGAATACGAGTTTTTCGATTCTCGCCACCAAATAGTTGTATCCAAAATAAGCTGGGATACCAACGATAAGACCGCCGACAGTGGTAATCATCGCAGTATACATACCGCTTGACAACAGCGCCATATCGACCGTACCTCCTGCTTGAGAGAGATTCATAAACGCCTGAACCATACCGATTACGGTTCCCAAGAAACCAATCATCGGAGCTCCACCAGCAGTAGTCGCCAACAATGGCAATCCGCTTTCAAGTTTAGACACTTCCAAGTTTGCCACATTTTCGATAGACGAATGCACATCGTTAAGCGGGCGACCGATTCGTTCGATACCCTTTTCAATCATTCGCGCAATTGGTGTATCATTTTCTCGGCACAATTGAATTGCAGCCGAAACTTTGCCTCCGTAGATAAGGTTTTTGATTTGGTTCATAAAATTCATATCCAGTTGTGAAGCCTTTCTGATAGCCCAGAATCTTTCGAAGAATACGAAAATAGTCAGGGCACCGAGAAGCGCCAACGGAATCATAAGCCAACCTCCGGCAAGAATCAATTCACCAAGTCCCATTGTCGGTTGTTGTCCAGCGTCTACGACATTAGCCACAGAGTCTGTAACAGTTGTTGTTTGAAGTAATGTGTTCATATTTAATTATCATTTATTCTCGAACTGCAAAGATACATTTTTTTTGCGTGGTAAATGTCATTTTGGTTCAATAATTGTCCTATTTATCAAAAAAAACTTGTTGGTTATGCAATTATGGAGAACTTTTTTGATTTTGGTTCTGACATCAAGTTTGGCAATAGGTTCGTGTTTCAAATCAAATATTAATAACAAAATGGGTACAATTTCAATTACAAAAGAGGATTTCGTAACAAAAGTAGCTGATTATGCGACCTCTCCAAATCAGTGGAAATATCTGGGGGATAAACCCTGTATAGTAGATTTTTACGCTACTTGGTGCGGACATTGCCGCACACTGATGCCGATACTCGATCAACTCGCCGAAGAGTATCAAGACAAGATTTACATCTACAAAGTGAATGTGGATAAGGAGCGACCTCTATCACAGGCGTTTAAGATAAAGTCGCTACCGACACTATTTCTGTGCCCAATGAATGGCTCGCCGAGAATCATTCAGGGAGCGCTGCCAAAAGAACAACTAAAAACTTTGATAGACTCGTTGCTAATCACATACGATTAGTCATTAACCATTCTGCAGTACAACTCTGCGTAGCGACGGGCACACTCTTCCCAAGTGAATTGTGCTGCCCAATTTTTTATTTCAACAGCCTCCTCTTCGGATTCGCACTTACTCATAAATGAAGAAAGGTCTTCGGACATTTTTCGAGGCTCAAGTTCAGTCCAATAGCAAGCTCTCGGGCCACCAATTTCAGGCAACGAGGTCAGATTTGACAACGCCACAGGTTTACCGAACTTCATCGCCTCAATCGGCGGCAATCCGAATCCCTCACACAATGAAGGAAACAGGAATATCTTACATTCAGAATACAATTTAGCCTTTTGCGCATCATCTACCTCGCCTACGAATTCGACATTTCTGCGAGGCAATTTTTCAGCTATTGTTCGAAGATTCTTTGCGTAGGTGGTATTCAAACTACCAGCAATGACCAATTTTTGGTCGGGCAACCACTCCATCATTCTGACCAACAGTTCGGGATTTTTCTTTGGCATCAGGCTAGACAAATGCAACAGATACTCACCCTTGCGCGGAGCACACAACCGAGTCAAATCACTGACTCCATTATATATAACCTCGCCCTGACGTGGATACTCCGGGTAGCAGCGTTCGACATCTGACTTTGCATAATTTGATATAAAAGTGAGCGCATCTGCGCGTTTGATTTGTATGCCTATTTTTCTGCGATATTTGTTCACCTTCGCACCCTGCTTTTCATACAGAAAATTCAAATCGTGAACAGTCAGCAGCGTACGTTTTGCTCCATTCAAAAATTTCAAACGACCATATTGATGCACCGAGTGAAACAGGTCGCATTGCAGCGTCAGTCTAAGCCACAAACGGCTCATTCGACTACATTCAATCTGTTTTACTCTATCGCCAAAGACTCCGACACAACCCTTCGGGACTACATAAACGAGTTCAACGCCATTACGATTAAGGAGCGGTAACTGTTCAACAAGATGGCGACCCAACTGCAAAGAGAACTCTCCCAGTCCTACTCTCTGATTCTCAATCGCACACAAATCCAACACTACACGTTTCATCTCAACACTTTATATCGACTCTAAAAATTTCACCCAATGCGCACCAACACTCTCAACCGAGAATCGCTGCACACTCTGTTTTCCGTTGCGAGCAATTCGACTACGCAACTCATCGTTAGCCATTAATTGCTCCAACTCGCGAGCATACGACTTCAGGTCAAAGGGCTGAACCAGCACTCCATTCACACCAGATGGAGCCAAAATCTCGCGAATGCCAGCACTCGAGTCAAATGCAATACAAGCCACCTCCGACGACTGAGCCTCGCACAACACCATACCCCACCCTTCTATTGTCGATGACAACATCAAAATGGAAGCATCTCGGTAGTAAGGCCTTACATCTGACGTGTAGCCACAGAAACGCACTCGCTTAAGTCCCAGACTGCGCACCTGTTCGCGCAATGCGCTCTCATATTCACCCTCGCCCACAATCAAAAACTCCCAATCCGGCATCTTACTCTCGACCATACTCCACACCTTGACAAGGCGGTCGATTCGCTTATCGGCATAGGTCAATCGCCCTACATATAACACCTGCTTGCGTTTCTGCTCGACAGGCAACGCATCGTTAGCACAAGGATTTGTAAATGTTCTAAACTTGTTATCCTGCACCGATACCCCCAGACTCTCGGCAATCTGCCGTCCATAAGTATCTGTCAGTGTACCGAATACATCAACCGTATCATAAATTTCGCGATAGATTTTCCCTATTTTTTTGATATGTCGATTGAACAGCACATAACTCGGTTTGCGCAGAAAATGCCACTCAAACCACTTCGCAGCAGAAGTTTGCGCCAACCGTTTGCCATTAAATTTTTTATACTCGGCCTCCCAGAACGGAGTGCCGTGCAACATATACATCAACTTGCCATTAAGGTGCTGTTTCAGTCGGGTGAGATGGGGAATTAAAATCCCACCGACAACCAGCAAATCAATACCCAATCGGTTCGCAGTCTGCGCAATGCAATCCACAGCATCTTTAGTCATAAAATCGTCAATGGGCATCTGTTCATAGCGAATCTTCGGCGACGAATCGAACATCTTATCGTGATTGATTCGTGTAGCCAAAACCCACACATCAAACCCGTTATCACACAAATATCCGGCCACGTGGCGAGTAACCATTTCGGCGCCACCCATCGGATAAACCATATGTAAAAATGCTATTTTTCTAACACACATAAACCTCTACATTCAGAAATGATTCCACAAAAATAGAGCAAATAAAAAAACTTTCCAAGTAAGTAGGAACATTTTGGTATTTTTCCAGATGTTGCGCAAGAATACACTAGAGCATATTAAGACCTGCCCGACGAAACACCAGACAGGTCTATTAGAGATTATTGCTGTATCTTGAAAAAATATCCTAATTTGCCGTGATGCAACTTTTTACAACTTGTACAAAATCTGCAGCATTTTCAGTTTCGAGTTCCACCACTTCGGTTACGGGCTCGTAGGTGTGAGGCACATAGACAAAAAGTCTGTATGCTGCATATTCGCCATCTTTCGAGAGCACTACATCAAGACGAGCTCCGCCAGAGTTGGAGCGAGACTGACACTCCTTCACAGCCTTGAAATTGCAAGTTTCGAGGTTTGTGCGCAATCTTGTAGTATCCGAAATCTCAAAATGGAGCGAATGTTTGTTCAGCGGGCTATTTGTCTTACTATAAATATATTCGCGACAACCGATAAACTTTGCCACTGCCACTACAGCCAGCATCACACCGGCCATCGTGATTGCGATATTGACAAAACCATCATACTTTCCAGCCACTACGAATAGTACTACGGCAGCCGCCAGTGACAACACGGCCAATACCAGTGATGTTTTGTTTACACCTATTGTTACATTTCCACCTACGAGTTTTCCTTCATACATTGATTTCATAATCATTCTTTTTTTGAGTTTATTTTTTCATTTTGGTTTGAGTTAAGAGAGTGTATTGCAGAGTCCGAAAGTAATCGGACACAAATACATACAATCAGACGATTCGGACTCTCTCACTCCGAACCATCAGACCTGATTGTAATTTTTGGAAAAATAAACTCGCTAAATGATTATTCGCCTCAGCGCGAAAACATAATAAATCTTATCGACACGCACTTGATGATATACGTCCGACTCGCCCGAGGTGTATGGATTCGGAGCAATGCTCCGACTTATCGATTTGTTTCGATTTTTCAACTCAACCGGAATGTGCTTGAATTCACTGACCGGCACGCGCTGAGTATTGGTCTTCACATTATACGCACCCGAAATTCCCGCCCAACTATCGCAGACAAGTTCGCAGTAATATCTCATTTTGTCACCAATCTGCAACTCAGACTGCACAGAACACGTCTGCTCGACAACGCCTGCTGCAGCCCTGCCGTTCAGTCCCAGACTTAGGAACAAAATAGATATGAAGATTAATCTCAACACGTTAATTCACAACTATAACCGAAGAAATATTTTTTCTATAAATATTATTGAGCACTGCTCTCATTTCCACAATATCAGCCCCACGCACTACAATATTTCCCTTGGGGTCTATGAGTAACATCATAGGCACCGAATTGATTCCATAAGCCGTAGCAATCGGGCAATTCCACAACTTCAGACTGCAGACATTTACTCCGCCCACAGGCTCGCGTCGCATAGCATTGACCCACTCGTTGTAATCACGGTCTATCGCCACGTTAAATATCTTTAGCCCGTACGATGAATACTCCTTCTCGATCTGCTGCATTATTTTGTTATTTACTCGACAAGGACCACACCACGATCCCCAGAAGTTGAGCAATACATATCCATCACCCACGATATCTGACAATTTGCGCACATTTCCCGCAGCATCTGGAGCAGACACATCTACATATTTCTTACCGACACTCGTAGCCTCGACAGCCTCAACGTGCGTCATCAATTCACGAACATAAATCGACTTTTTAACCACGTCAGAAAAGCTCTCGATTTTGAACTTCAACGCCTGCAGTGGCAACGAATTGGCAAGTTCTGAGAACAGAATAAACGCCGACACCACGCTATTGAGATTGTTATCCACAAATGCAAGATTCAATCGGTTGATATCCGACGTTACCTCACCGAACATATCTCTGTTATCCAAACGTTTTTCGAGGATTTCCCTAACCATACGATTACGCTCACGATATTTATTATCAGTAATCGAACCATACACATCAACTTCGCGGTTATTTCTTCGACCATAGACCATCATTTCACTATTCTCGATGAAAAATGGTGTGAATGCAATCTGTCCCGGAATGACCAGATTGATCATAACCGGCACAGCCAACTCTCCCTTGAATGAGAATCGGCCATTAACTGCAACCGTAGAATCAAGCACTCGAGCATTAGGCACACCGGCCTCGGTCATATAGACCTGACCATTTACGCCTTCAATATTTCCCACCAGCACAAAACCATTCCCACTTTTCTTGAATGCAGACACAGGTATCTTTACATTATACTGAGCCTGACTCGGCACAACACCAAACAATGTTACTACCAATACGGCCAGCAAACTATAAAACAATATCCGTTTCATCTTTCGCACTGAAAAAATACAACACTCTTAATTAAAACGTCTTGATCACAAAATTGTTGTATAATTCCACAAAAATCTATTAAATCACTTTTTAACTCTATCGGGATTCTGCCTTATAAAGTCGGCCCACCCTTGTCCCGATTTTGTGGTTTTCAGACTGAGTGAATCATAATAGTGACACATAGCCACTGCGAGTCCATCAGTCGCGTCAAGTTTCGGCGGCAGCGTATCGAACTTCAAAATGCTCTTCAACATTGCAGCCACCTGCTCTTTCGTAGCATTACCATTCCCTGTAACCGAAATCTTGACCTTCCTTGGAGCATACTCTGATACGGGCAATCCTTTGGTTAATGCTGCCGCCATAGCTACTCCTTGCGCTCTCCCCAACTTCAGCATACTTTGTACATTCTCTCCAAAAAATGGAGATTCGAAAGCAACTTGATCGGGCTTATACGAATCTATTAGACCACCTACGCGCTCGAAAATTTGGCGCAGTTTGGTATATGGATCATCATATTTTGACAGATCAATCCACCCCATAGTAATACATCGAGGCTTTTTGTCCACGACTTCCACTACACCGTATCCCATAAAGTTGGTACCCGGGTCGATTCCCAATATAACCATCGGCTCGGACATCTCGTACAGAGCAACTATTTCTTACTCAATTCTTCGACCTTCTTCTCGAGTTCTGAAATTGTCTTGTACAATTCAGGCAACTTAGAGTAGATGATATGAGCTCGGCGAGCACGAACCGTTGGCAGTGCTGGAGCACCCATCCACGATGTATTATCTTCAATGTCAGTCATAACGGCTCCGCGAGAAGCAACGACAACACGGTCTCCGATGTGCAGGTGACCTGTAGTAGCTGACTGACCGCCGAACATACAGTTGCGACCAATGTGCGTAGAGCCTGCAATACCAGCTTCTGCAGCGATTACTGTATTTTCACCCACCGTAACATTGTGTGCAATCTGCACCAAGTTATCCAATTTAACGCCCTTATGAATAATTGTAGACCCCATCGTAGCGCAGTCCACACAGGTATTTGCACCAATTTCAACATCATCTTCGAGAATTACGTTACCAATCTGCGGAATCTTCTTGTAAACATCGCCAACGGGCGCAAATCCGAAACCATCAGCACCGATAACCGTTCCCGAGTGGATAATGACTCTGTTTCCGATTACGCAGTTGCTATAGATTTTCACGCCAGGATAGAGCGTAACATCATCGCCGATTGTGACATTATCTCCGATGTAAACTTGCGGATAAATCGACACGCGCTTACCCATCTTCACACCCTCAGAGATAACTGTAAATTCGCCGACATAAGATTCTTCGTCTAATTCCACGCCCTCTGCAATCGAAGCCATTGTCGATATTCCCTTCTTGCGAGGAAGATTCGACACATAGAGGTCCAACAACTTAGCAAAACACTCATAAGCGTTATCAACTTTAATCATTGTTGGTTTGACCTCGCGTTCGGGCTGGAAACTTTTATTTACGATAACTATTGAAGCTCCGCTGTCGTAGACATATTTTTCATATTTTGGATTTGACAGAAACGAGATTTCACCCTCTTTACCCTCTTCGATTTTACCCATCGACCAAACTTTGGCATCTTTGTTTCCGACAACTTCTCCGCCTATGAACGAAGCTATCATTTCAGCTGTAAATTCCATATTATATCTATTTTTATTATTTTCTGTAATATTTGACAATGTCAATTCCCTCCGGAAGAAACTGAGCAACATCTTTATTGTAAGCCAACAATTCGCGCACAACGCTTGAAGATATTGCCTCATATTTAGGTTCGGTGAACAACATTACGGTCATCAGTTCCGAATCCAAAATATTATTTATCTGCATCATATTCCGTTCGTACTCGAAATCCTGAACATTTCTCATTCCGCGCAACAAAAACTTGATATTGTGTTTTTTACAGAAATCGACTGTCAGTTCTTCATACAATTCCACCGATACTCGAGGCTCATCTACGAACGTATCTTCGATGAGTTTTACTTTATTTTCCAAGCTCAACAGACCTTGTTTCGAGTAATTTCTTCCAACGCCAATCACTATACGGTCAAAGATTTGCAAACCTCTGTCCACCAAATCTTTGTGTCCTCGAGTGAATGGATCGAACGATCCCGGAAACAGAGCAATTTTTTCCATTGCCAACTAAGCCATTAACTTTTCGAACAATTTTTTCATTGAGACTTCAGACTCAACGATTTGTTGCAGTTCGTCTATTTTGACACGTTGTTGCTGCATCGAATCGCGGTGACGGATAGTTACCATTCCATCTTCGAGAGTCTGGTGGTCTACGGTTACACACAACGGAGTACCGATGGCATCTTGACGACGATAACGTTTTCCGATAGAGTCCTTCTCGTCGTATTGACACATATAATCAAACTTGAGCTTATTGACAATTTCGCGAGCAACTTCCGGCAGTCCGTCTTTCTTCACCAATGGCATAACAGCAATCTTAACCGGAGCCAATGCTGCTGGTATTCTTAACACGACGCGTTGTTCTCCACCTTCGAGTGCCTCTTCATCGTATGCAGCCGACATAATCTGCAGGAACATACGGTCCACACCGATAGATGTTTCCACCACATACGGAACGTAACTTTCGCCAGATTCGGGATCAAAGTATTGAATCTTTCTACCCGAGAATTGTTGGTGGCGACTCAAGTCATAGTCTGTTCTCGAGTGAATACCTTCAACCTCCTTGAATCCAAACGGGAATTGGAATTCGACATCGGTTGCAGCATTTGCATAGTGAGCCAATTTTTCGTGGTCGTGGAAACGATATTTTTCATCACCAAGTCCCAACGCACGGTGCCACTTCATACGGAACTCTTTCCAATGGTTAAACCATTCGATTTCCTGACCGGGTTGCACAAAGAACTGCATCTCCATCTGTTCGAACTCTCTCATTCTGAAGATGAACTGGCGAGCTACGATTTCGTTTCTGAACGCCTTACCCATCTGAGCAATACCGAACGGAATCTTCATACGACCGCTCTTTTGAACATTGAGGAAGTTCACAAAAATACCCTGAGCAGTTTCTGGTCTGAGGTAGATTGTATTGGCACCTTCAGCTACTGACCCGATTTTTGTATCGAACATCAGGTTGAACTGACGCACATCGGTCCAATTTCTTGAGCCAGAAATCGGGCAGACAATCTCACAATCGAGAATAATTTGTTTCACCTCTGCGAGATTGTTCTCCTCGAGAGCCGTAACCATTCTCTGTTGTACTGCAGTGATTTTATTTTGAATATCCAAAACTCTCGGGTTAGTCTGACGGAACATAGCCTCGTCAAAAGATTCGCCGAAACGTTTTGCAGCCTTTGCGACCTCTTTGTTTATCTTTTCGTTCTGTTTTTCACACCACTCTTCAATCAGCACATCGGCACGATATCTCTTTTTCGAATCCTTGTTATCAATCAGCGGATCGTTGAACGCACCAACGTGACCAGATGCTTCCCACACTTTCGGGTGCATAAAAATTGCAGCATCAATTCCGACGATATTCGAATTGAGTTTCACCATCGAATCCCACCAATATTTTTTAATATTGTTTTTGAGTTCGACACCAAGTTGGCCGTAATCATATACAGCTGCGAGCCCGTCATAAATTTCGCTTGACGGGAATATGAATCCGTACTCCTTACAATGAGCAACCAATTTCTTAAAAAGTTCTTCCTGAGTCATAGTAACAAATTTTTTACAAATGTACTAAAAATTTTTCAGATAGTGAAATGTCCCAGCAAAAAAGCCACATTTCCGCCACAAGTCGAGCTTCAGACATCAGTTACATACTACAAATCTCAATGTGGCACGATTTTTACAAGGGGCATTACAAACAATTAAGGCAGTGTGCGTAACAGACTGCAACTCAAAAATAAAACACCATTGGGTTAAAAAAATATGATTTATTCGATTCATTCAATTAAAAATTAGTACCTTTGCAGCAAAATTTAGACAATTAATTAACGAACATTTATAAAATTTTCAATTATGTCACAGATCAAAATCGGTATCAACGGTTTCGGCCGTATCGGTCGTTTGGTATTCAGAGCTGCTGTTGCTCAGGGTGTTGACGTCGTAGGTATCAACGACCTTATCCCTGTTGACTATATGGCTTATATGCTCAAATACGACACAGTTCACGGTCCGTTCAATGGTACCGTTGACGTCAAAGACGGCAAATTGGTAGTTAACGGCAAGGAAATTCGCGTAACAAGCGAAAAAGATCCTGCTCAGTTGAAGTGGAACGAAGTTGGCGCTACATACGTAGTAGAATCAACAGGTCTGTTCCTGACAAAAGAACTCGCTGGTAAACACATCGAAGCTGGTGCTAAGAAGGTCGTAATGTCGGCTCCATCGAAAGATGACACCCCGATGTTCGTTATGGGCGTTAATAACCACACATACACTGCAGACATCAACATCTTGTCAAATGCTTCTTGTACAACTAACTGCTTGGCTCCGCTGGCAAAGGTTATCAACGACAATTTCGGCATCATCGAAGGTTTGATGACTACTGTTCACGCTGCAACTGCAACTCAAAAGACAGTTGACGGTCCGTCAATGAAGGACTGGAGAGGTGGCCGCTCGGTTATCGGCAACATTATTCCGTCATCAACAGGTGCTGCTAAGGCAGTAGGCGTGGTAATCCCTGCTTTGAAGGGCAAATTGACAGGTATGTCATTCCGCGTTCCGACTGCAGACGTATCGGTTGTAGACTTGACTTGCCGCTTGGAAAAAGCTGCTACATACGAAGAAATCTGCGCTGCAGTTAAGAAGGCTTCGGAAGGCGAATTGAAAGGCATCTTGGCTTACACTGACGAAGCTGTTGTTTCTTCAGACTTCATCAACAATCCGAATACCTCTATCTTCGACGAAAAGGCTGGTATCGCTTTGAATGGCAACTTCGTGAAACTCGTTTCTTGGTATGACAACGAATGGGGTTACTCTAACAAAGTTGTTGAATTGATCAGATATATCGACACTGTTAAATAGTGTTGTTTCTAGATAGATTCGCACAATGCCTCTCAGTAAGCACGGAGGGGCATTTTTTCTTTATTTACCTTAATTCAAAAAAAAACGGTGTAATTATTTGCATTTTATATTATTATAATTTATATTTGCATATCAAAATCACAAATACAACGTATATGAAAAAACTTTCGATTTTATTGGGAACACTCCTGATGATGGTTGTTGTGTCTTGCAACAATACCAGCAAAGATCCGCTTATCTACAATCCCAAGTCACTGAAGGAATCGGTATGGACGGTCGCTGACAGCGTAGCTACGCCCGAACAACTCGCAATGAAGAAAAAACTCAACGAAATGATTTGGAATTGTGTTCAAGTTAAGGATAACAGATTGACTCTCTCCGTTGAAAAAGAGTATTTCAAGAAAAACGAAATTCCTGAAATCTACTATGACTTCACGCTCGAAAGCCTTAAAGAAACAAACGACGGATTCGATAAATGGGAAAAAGATGGTATGAAACTCAATGTGGATTCGCTATTTCAGAGCGCGAAGAAAGAATACCTCGAACTGAAAAAACAAGCCGAGAAAAAATAGCTTTGTGCTAAATATCTAAAACAAAAAAAACGAGTCTGCCACACCCAATTAAGCAGACTCGTTTCATTTTATCTAATCACGCGCTTAGACGTGGATTGCTTCGTTGTGAACTGCTGCTGCAGCCTCCATCACAGCCTCACTCATAGTCGGGTGCGGGTGGATAGTCTTCATAATCTGTGCCACTTTACCGCCCAATGCGCGAACCATTGTAGGTTCAGCAATCATTTCTGTTACATTCAGACCTACCAAGTGTACACCGAGTACATCGTCTGTCTTAGCATCAGCAACAACCTTAACAAAGCCATCTTTGTCACCTGCTGCAGTAGCCTTACCAGATGCAGTATATGGGAATTTACCAATCTTAACTTCGTAACCTTTTTCAACTGCTTCACGTTCTGTCATACCTACAGATGCAACTTCAGGTGATGTGTACACGCAAGAAGGTACATTTTGGTAATCTACAGTTGCAGGATTCAAACCGCTGAGTTTTTCTACGCAGCAAAGTGCTTCAGCCGATGCAACGTGAGCCAATGCAGGTCCGTGAACGATGTCACCAATTGCATAAACACCCTCAACAGATGTACGATAGTAGTCGTCAACAACAACCTTATCGCGTTCAACCTGAATACCCAACTCTTCGAGTCCGATGTTTTCGATATTTGATTTGATACCAACAGCAGCCAATACGGTTTGAGCTTCGATAACCTCAACACCTTTTTTGCCTTCAACGGTTACTTTGCAGATTCCGTCTACCACTTCAACGCTCTTAACTGTTGTTGATACGCGAGTTGCGATGCCAGCCTTACGGAATGAACGTTCGATTTGCTTGCTCACCTCTTCGTCTTCCAGCGGAACCAAGTTCGGCAGGTATTCAACAATAGTAACCTTTGTTCCGATTGCTGAATAGAACGCTGCCAATTCCGAACCGATTGCGCCAGAACCTACTACAACCATACTTTCAGGTTGTTCAGCCAAAGTCAGCGCGTGGCGAGAGTTGATTACATATTTACCATCAACAGGCAAGAACGGGAGTTCGCGAGGACGTGCTCCTGTAGCCAAGATGATGTGCTTAGCTTCAACCATAATCTTTTCGCCTTCAGCAGGAGTAACCTCAACCTGACCGTTACCTGCCAAACGACCGTGTCCGCAGATTACCTGAACGCCGTTTTTCTTCAGCAAAAACTGAATACCTTTGTTCATAGTATCAGCCACGTTACGGCTGCGAGCGATAATTTTTTCGAAATCAGGACGAGCTTCGCCAACGATTTCGATACCATAATTTGCAGCGTGACGTGTATATGTATACACTTGAGCACTCTTCAACAATGCTTTGGTTGGGATACAACCCCAGTTCAAACATACGCCACCCAATTCGGCACGCTCTACAACGGCAGTCTTGTGACCGAGTTGCGCAGCACGGATAGCAGCCACATATCCACCAGGACCGCTACCAATAACAATTACGTCAAAATTTTCCATTATATCTTTATTCTGTTTTGAATTTAATTTTGTGCAAAGGTAAACAATTTAGATGACAATCGAGTCATCGGCAGGACAAATTACTCTCAAAGCGCCCTTTTCGCAACATATCTCGAATGGGAAACGAGGTCCCGGTTGTCCATCTATATCGGTCGTAACATCGCTCTGCGACTCGATTGACAACCTCGAACACTGAAAATGAACCATTCCGTCAGGGTAGCTCTTGCCGCCGCTATTTATGAATTTCATCACCGTATTGAATGTATTGACGATATTTCCAGACTTGACTACAATCACATCGAGCAGTCCGTCTCTAATATCGGCATTATACGCCAAACGCATATTACCCGCAGTCTGCCCATTGAATACGAAGAAAATCAACGACGAGCCCTCATACGAACCGCCATCTCCATCGAGTTTGATATTCAGTTTGCGGAAGTTCGGCAACTCGTTGAGCCCTCCCAGATAGTAGGCCAACTTACCCAGCGCGTTTTTCAATACAGTAGGAGTCTTTTGCGACACATCAGTGAACAATCCGCAGCTGAACACATTGACAAAGTAGTGACCACCGGCATTACCCAAATCCACACGCATCTCCTGTCCTGAGAGAATCTGACGACAGGCATTCAACACATTCAGCGGCATTCCCAACTGAATGGCGAAATCGTTAGCCGTTCCCGTAGGCAACACTGCAAGAGGCACATCAATGCCCAGGCGTTTCATTATATTGACTACATAATTGACCGTACCATCTCCGCCTGCGACCATTATATGGTGAAGACTACCCAAGCAATCCACATTCAAAAAAGTCTCGTCCTGTGCCGTAAATGTAATGCAGTATGGCAACACCAAATATCCGTGTCGCTGATGCATTCGAACTATATCATCGAGAAAATCCGTAACAAAACTCTGTCCCGAATAGGGATTATATATAAACTTGACTAGCTTCACTTCAGCTGATATTTTTTATTATTTAACTCTCAATTTTTTGCCCAAGCCGAGCACTGCGTTGGATTTTATTCCATTCAGCGAACAGATTTTGGCTACACTTGTATTATACTTACGCGCCAAAGCCCAGAGCGTATCACCCTTCACCACCTTGTGATACACAGCCTGCGCGGCAGCAGAATCCTCAATCAGCGAAGTAGCAGGCTTCAATTCTACAGGTGCAGGCGTATCCTCTCCAAAACTCACTACCGAACGCCCCACCTTGTGATAGACCATCATCGTGCCACTCTTTACGGTACGGTTTTTTGTATCCAAGACCTTCAACGGGTCGAAATGTTCGCCTGCTGCACGAATTTCCAGATGCAAGTGGTTACCCGTAGCTCGCCCCGTTTTGCCGACAAATCCCAACAATTCCCCCTCTTCAACCACCTGATTCGGACGCACGTTTATTTTTGACAAATGAGCATAAAGTGTCTCGAGTCCGTTATAATGGTGTACAATCACTACATTTCCGTATGCTCCGTACTCCTTCGCCATACGCACTACGCCCGGCCACACGCAGCGAATCGAATCACTTGCCGATGCCGAAAGATCGACTCCCGTGTGAGTTCTGCCGTTGCGGATTCCATATTTCGAATAGACTACATATCGTGCGAGCGGAAAACAAAATTCAGCCTTCAACGAATCGAGTTCAATGCGCCGAGACATTTCTCCATTCCCGAAAAATCCAGCTGTATATCTAATCTCGCCCTGCTCTTCTGGCGAGAATATAATTGCAGACCGAACCTTTTTTTCAGTTATTATCGTATCTGAAATAGAACTATCCTGCTCCGAATTTTGAACAACATTCTGTTTGATGGTTACAAATTGCACCTCTTGTGGCAGTGTATCATTATCGACGCACAGTTCTTGCTGTGGCGCCACAAATGAGCCGACGCTGCGTTTTACGCTAGAACAGCCCATAAACACAATAGAAATTACCAGAATGTATAACCACTTCATTTCCCGATAAATAATTTTCTTTCAAAGTCACAAAGGTAATCAAAATTATTGAATGACAACTAAATTAGGAAAACTAAAAAAGTGGGACTACGCCAGCCCCACTTTGATATGATTAGGTTACGAATTTTTAGAATCTGCTGAATCTGTAACTGAACGAGAGTGTATAGAAGCTCGAGTAGTTCGGCAGGAATCTTGTGTGCACTGAAATCGGACTATATCTCACATCTGTAGTCGAAATACAGTTCAGCACGTCATAAGCATTGAATGTAATCACACCCTGACGATTCTTGAATACTCGGCAAGCCAACTTAAGGTTAAGCAAATTGTTATTGATGTCATTATCCGAAAGGTTGCGACGATAGGTATCATTTATGTACTCTGCATCAAATTCGAATCTATCGAGGAAATACCACTTCATTGTAGCCATAAATTGATTTCTAAATGACTCTTTAGTCTCAGGTGATATATCGTCCTCAGTGAGGTATGATGTAGTATTATTCACATCAATACGCACGTCTGTCGAGAAGTTACTTTGCAATCTGATACCCATTGAGTATTCGTTTGTGTAATTTCTATAAGACTCGTTATTGAGCATTCCATCTCGGTTACTATATCTGTATTTTGCCTCCAGGCCTATAACCATCGGATTGGTGTACTTGCTCCAGCCTGCAGTAACATACATATCGTGGTGAGTTCGGCCGCTGGCATAAGTATTGAGTGTCGAACCTGCCAATGCCTCATAATTGCCATACTCTGGAAGTATCGTATTTTTCTCGAAATAACGAATGTAATCTACAGGTGAACCTGAAATCACGCGGTCAGAAAATGCCAATCTGAGACCTCCTGTGATATCAACACTTGCACCCAATTGATACTCGCTCATTGGTTTAAGGTTCGGATTACCCGCACGCAACGACATCGGATTTCGAACATCAAGAACAGATGACAAGTACATCGGATTCAGGCTCTGCTTAAATCCTCGAGCACTGAGAGAGATTCTCATCTTAGGATTACGGTAATAAGATATAGAGATTCCCGGCAATACCCACAAGTCGAGATTATCTATCTTTTCATTTGCGAAGAGGTCTTTGTAATCATACTGTTGCAAATAGACCCTCGCATTCATATCAACCTGCACATCTGACACAAAGAATCGGTATGCCCAATCTGATTCTAATTGATATTTATGCTGCTTAACATCGGTAGACATTGTTGTATCCACCTCCATTGTGCGCTCATTGACAGCAAAGTTATATCGTTTATTATTATCATATCTAAATGTCAAATTTGTTGAGAAATTACCGCCAAGCACCACGTTTGTCTTTGCAGACAGGCTCAGGTTCGGAGCATCTCTCGATACAGACATAATCTTCACATCAGGATTACCCATCGCAAAGGTGGTATCCTCGCGAACCGCCATACCCTCGTTGTTGTAGTATCGACCTTCGATACCGATTTGAATACCGCGTTTCTTTGCGAAATTAAGGCTCTTCACCAAGTCTATCATCAATTTGTGTTCGTGAGTCTGCTGGTCATTTGTATGAATCTGATTAAAACGATTTGACGAAGCACCGTCAATGAATGTTTCGCGTGAGGTTTGTGTGAATATGTCATTATTCTTTATCGTTCCGAAATACTGCAACATAACGCTCGACTGACGTTCTTTCGTCTTGCGGAATGAGAGTCCCAACTGATGGCTATTACCCTCATCTACGCTGCTTGATGCCGATTCCGAAGTTTGTGGAGATATCAAATATTCAGACGACTCTTTAGAACGGCTCTTACCGTAGCTTGTGCCATAGTAGTATGTCAATGCTAACTGGTCGAGAAGTCTCGAAGTGCTGCGTTCATATCGACCTCCGAAGCGAGATGTTCTTGAATAGCTTGTAGGATATGTCAAACCAAAAAACGGACTGACCTTAACCGATGGTCTGTTATCCAGCGAAGCAGTCAATGAAAGTCGCATAGTGTCGTTATACATACCAAGGTTTCCAATGGCAGCATAACGGTTTCTCTTTTCGCCGTCAATATCTTCATTTCGATCGCGACCACCCTCTACGAGAATATCCCCAGACTTGATAGATGCAAAATTCTTGAATGTTATCACACTCAATATTCTGCGTTTACGGGCATTTTCCGTACCTCTAAGTATTTCGTCAATCTCGTCTGTTTCTTCATAACTCTTCAACAAGTGAACATCTGACGCAGTAAGCGTTTTTACTGCAGTTACAGCATCTTCACCGAACAGCAACTTTCCGTTTACGTCTACACGTTCGATTCTCTGTCCATTGAAAAATACATTACCCATTTCATCGACTTTGAACAAAGGGTGGCGACGCAACAGGTCAATCAGGGCATCACCGGTCATAGTCTTGATTGCAGCCGGAAATATCAGCGTAGTATCACCCTTCATTTGATACAAAGCGATACGACCTTTTACCACTGCTTCGTCAGCCTTCTGAACGTCAGGTTCAAGTCGAATCTTACCCAAATCTATCTCATTTTTCTGTTCATCAGGCAGCAACATTTCAAACACTTTATACCCCACACAAATAACCTCGATACGGGCATTTTTTCTCGGAGCATTGAAACGGAAGTTAGCCTCGCGGTCTGCTACATACATATTGACAGATGTACTATCGCCCTTCTTGACGATGACATTAATCTGCGCAGCCGGCAGCGGTTCTTTTGTTTTCAAGTCAATAATCTGACCTTTGTACAAAGGTCGACCGGTCAAGGACTTTTCACTAAGGTCTACGATTTGTGAATGGGCGACATTCAGACCTAAAATGCTGAATACGCCAAGAGTCAGCACCGTGTTTAGTAGTTTGGGAATTCTCATAACGATATATTTTTAGAATTAATATTCACAAATTTTTCGCAAGATATAAATTTTTTAATAATTTCTGCTATTATTTCCTTGTAAATATTATTTATATTTTATATTATTTTCAAACAAAAATATAAATCACTGATTACAAAAGACTTAAAAAAAATTAGACACCCACGCTACACATAACGTAGATGCCTAAAAAATATGATATTTAACAAACTATCTTTTAGTCCATTGACGACGACTCAGCCTCTTCAGCGACTTCTGTTTCAGGTTTTGTGAGTTTTTTCAGTTCTTCAACACTAACACGTTCTCTCACGATGAATGCTTTCGGGAACTCCTTACGCAGTCTATTCAACAAAATAAGCGCCTCCTCATTCGAAATGCAAAACCCCGCACTAACTTTGAAATAAGGATTCTCGTGTGTCATCGAAGCTGGTATCTCCGGGAACAGCTCCTTAAACTTCTCAAGTGTTTCAACTGCTCCAGCACGAGCATTCTGACTATTATCAAAGAATATACTTATGCGACTGATAGCAATCTGCTGACTGCCATCGCGAATAATCTCGCGTTTGAGAATTTCTTTCAGCACGTCCGACTCCGCAATCTTTATTCTCCCCTCACCATCAATGCCTTCAAGTGCAGTCTTCAACGAATCGTATGTAATCTGCGGAACAACCTTCATCGCCAAACTATCCGGAGCCTGCGCTCTGAGTTGCAAAGTCATTCCACACAACAAAACAAGCAATAAAACAAATCTGTTCTTCATAAACAATTCATATTAAGTAGTCGTACAAAGGTAGGCATTTATATCCGAAAACCAATTCATCTGCCATAGATTTTTCCACCGCACATTTTTTCTGTCATAAAATTGTACCCTGAAATACTACACACAGCCCACTATTCGTTTTTTCACTGATTAGTTATACGAATTTACGAAAAACATATTGCGATTCGAAAAAAAATTCGTACATTTGCGTCAATTGTGAAAGTATTAAAAAATAAAATAAATGTCTAAAGATTATGGCAAGGTAACGCGTAAACCAAGTTGGTTAAAAATCAAACTGCACGAAAACAGTGAATTTGCCGAAATTGCTGCGCTGGTTAAAGAAAATAACCTGCACACAATTTGCTCTAGTGGCAAGTGCCCCAATCAGGCCGAATGCTGGAGCAGACGCACGGCAACATTTATGATTTTGGGGGATATTTGTACCCGTTCGTGCAAGTTTTGTGCTACCGCAACAGGTAAGCCGTTGCCCGTTGATCCGAGCGAGGCTCGGAAAGTGGCTAACTCCATCAAAGTTATGGGGTTGCGTCATTGTGTAATTACCTCAGTTGACAGAGATGACCTGCCAGATGGCGGTGCCAATGCTTGGGCTGAAACTGTCAGAACAATTCGTGAAGTGAATCCCGATGTAACCATCGAGGTATTGTTGCCCGACTTCGACAACAAACCCGAACTGATTGACATCGTGCTCGAATCTAAACCAGACATCGTGGGTCACAACATCGAAACCGTCAGAAGATTAACTCCGCAAGTCCGTAGCCGCGCTCAATATGACCGCAGCCTGGAAGTGTTGGCTTATGTAGCATCTAAAGGATTCGCTGCAAAAAGTGGCATTATGGTCGGATTGGGAGAAACTGACGAAGAAATCTACGAAACGTTAGCAGACCTGCACAAGGCGAACTGCTCTATTGTAACATTGGGACAATATCTCAGACCTACAATGAAACACTGGGTTGTGGATAGATATGTTCACCCGGATACATTCGCCGAGTATAAACGTCGTGCATTGGAAATCGGAATCAAGTATGTGGAGAGCGCTCCGCTTGTGCGTTCGTCATATATGGCAGACCGAGCTGCGTGTGGGTTGAAACACAATAAATAACAGATTATGCAACAAATCATTGTCTCGAACGAGGGCATCATCGAATACGAAAAAGCGTGGGATAAACAACACCTGCTCTTCAATGAGGCATTGGTTAGAAAATCTGAGAAATCAACCCCAAAACAACATCTATTGCTATGCGAACACCCACACGTCTACACGTTGGGCAATAGCGGCAAAGTCGGAAATATGCTGGTCAATGACGAATTCCTGAACAAAATCGGAGCAAAATTCGTCAAAATCGACAGAGGCGGAGATGTGACCTATCACGGTTATGGTCAGTTGGTAGGATACCCGATACTCGACATCGAGCCGCTGGGACTGGGATTGAAAGAGTACATCGACCGTCTTGAACAGTCAATTATCGACACCGTAGCCGAATATGGTATAGTGGCCGACAGATTGGCAGGCGCTACGGGAGTGTGGATCGATCCACACGGTGCAAATGCACGAAAAATCGCAGCAATAGGTGTCAGAGCTTCTCGTTGGATTACGATGCACGGATTTGGACTGAACGTAAATACCGATTTGAAATACTTCAGTTATATCAATCCCTGTGGGTTCGTGGATAAGGGAGTAACATCGATGGAGAAAGAACTCGGCACAAAGGTTGATTTCGAGGAGTTGAAAGTTCGCTATGTCAAAAATTTCAAGCGAATTTTCGACTTTGAATGATTGAAAAATAATAATAAAAAAAGATATTATGCCTGCAGAAAAAAAATGGATTCTAAAACCGGCGGGCAATCCCGAAACCGTAGCACAGCTTGCTAGGGCTTTGGACATTGCGCCACGGCTTGCGAATCTGCTGGTTCAGCGAGGCATTGACACTTACGACAAGGCTCAGAGATTCTTCAATCCAAAACTCGAGAACTTGAACGATCCATTCCTGATGAAGGATATGCAGCGTGCAGTGGAGAGAATCGACAAGGCTTTGTGCTGTGGCGAGCGAATTATGGTCTATGGCGACTATGATGTCGATGGTACTACAGCCGTAGCATTGGTCTATACGTTTCTCGAAAAAAGAGGTAGTCGAGACTTGATGTTCTACATTCCTGACAGATATACAGAAGGATATGGAATATCTCGTCGCAGTATCGATTTGGCAGCCGAAAATGGCGTTAAATTGATGATTGCATTGGACTGCGGAATCAAGGCTAACGAGAAAATCGACTACGCAGCAAGCAAAGGTATCGATTTTATCGTATGTGACCACCACTTGCCCGGAGATGAAATACCCAATGCAGTGGCCGTCCTCGACCCCAAACGAGCCGATTGTAACTACCCGTTCAAGGAATTGTCGGGTTGTGGCGTAGGTTTCAAAATGCTTCAAGCCTACTGTCAGTACAAGGGTTTGGCTGCTGCCGAAGTCGAGAGTCTGATGGATTTGGTTGTTGTCAGCATCGCATCGGACATTGTGCCGCTGGTGGAAGAGAATCGAATTCTGGCCTACTATGGCTTGAAAAGATTGAATGAGGCGCCTAACAGAGGATTGTTGTCGGTCATTAAGTTGTGTGGTCTCGAAAAACACAACATCACTATTGACGACATCGTATTCAAAATCGGCCCCAGAATCAATGCAGCTGGACGTATGGAAATTGACGACGAAGATGATGGAACAAGACACTACTCGGGTGGACATCGTGCCGTCAAGTTGTTGATTGCCAATACAGACGAAAAGGCTAAGAAGTTTGGCGACTTCATAGATAAGTCGAATGCCGATAGAAAAAATATCGATAGGTCGATTACACAAGAGGCTGCCGAACTGATTGAAAAAAATCCCGATATCAAGAATCGGAAAAGTACAGTTATCTACAACCCGAATTGGGTAAAGGGTGTAGTCGGAATTGTTGCGTCGCGATTGATTGAACGTTACTACCGACCAACGGTTGTGCTGACTATGTCTAATGGTTTTGTTACGGGTTCGGCACGCAGCGTAGCTGGTTTCGACCTCTATCAAGCTGTGGAGTCTTGCGCAGATTTGCTGGAAAACTTCGGAGGACACACATACGCAGCAGGACTCACTATGAAACCTCAAAATGTAGAGGAATTCACAAGACGTTTCAATAAATATGTCGAAGAACATATCGAAGATGATATGTTGATTCCGCAAGTTGAAATCGACTCGGAATTGTTGTTCAGTGATATAACACCAAAGTTCAGAAATACGCTCAACAGATTCCAACCATTTGGTCCAGGAAACTCGGCTCCGGTGTTCATCACTCGCAGCGTAAGCGATAGCGGTGAGGTGCGACTTGTGGGTAACGACTGCGACCATTTGAAACTCGAACTGATTCAACACGAAAAACCAAATACTTCGATTGCAGCTATTGCGTTCCAGCAACCAACTCACTATAGCCATATTAAGTTGGGTGGTGCAATTGACGTATGCTATTGTGTAGTCGAAAACCACTACAGAGGCATTGTTACGCCACAACTTAGAGTGCGCGATATCAAGCCTGTAGAAAAGTAATCGACACTGGGCTGTGAAAATTGTTCACATATGAGCAGTTTGATTTTACGAAATATTAATAATCCGGTGGTGATGGCAATTTTGAATATCACCCCGGATTCTTTTTTCGCAGCAAGCAGATGGCAAAGCGAAACTGCATTCCGTCATCGTGTAATCGAAGTATTGAATCAAGGTGCAGAGATTCTCGATGTTGGGGGCTACTCTACCCGACCGGGCGCAGAAACGGTAGCTGTAGAGGAAGAATTCGAGCGAGTGAGTCGGGCTATTGGCATTATCAGGGAGATTTCCAACTCGGTGCATATTTCTGTGGATACGTTCCGCAGTGAAATTATCGAACGCGTTGTCGACAAATATGGAAAGATAATCGTGAATGACATTTCAGCTGGCGAGGCAGACTGCAATATGCTTAAAGTCGTTGCACAAAACAAGTTGCCATATATAGCGATGCATATGAGAGGCAATCCGCAAACTATGCAGTCATTGTGCGAATACAAAAATGTGGTAGATGATGTCTGTGACTATTTCCGAAATAAAATCGTAGAACTCGAAAATTGTGGCATTGATGACTACGCAATAGACCCTGGATTCGGATTCTCAAAGACGCTGGAACAGAACTACGAATTGCTGGGCGGAGTAGCAAAATTGACTCGATTAGGTGCTCCGGTTTTGGTCGGGGTATCAAGGAAGTCAATGATATACAAAGCATTAGACACAACAGCAGACCAATCGCTCGCAGGAACTATAGCCTTGGGCTGGGAGGCACTCAGGCAAGGAGCTATGATATTGAGAGTTCACGATGTCAAGGAGGCTGCAGATACGGTCAGATTGTGGAATATTTATCAGAATAACAGATGATTAAGGTTGAAAATATAAATAAATCATTCGGACAAGTTGATGTTCTGAAAGATGTATCGCTGAATATCGCAGCAGGCGAAGTCGTTTCTATTGTCGGGCCGAGCGGCGCAGGCAAGACTACACTATTGCAGATTATCGGCACACTGAGCAGACAGGACTCAGGTCGGGTGTTAATCAACGGAATTGATTTGAATACAATCGGGGATAAAAAATTGTCTCGATTCAGAAATCAGAATATCGGATTTGTATTTCAATTTCACAATCTGCTCGGTGAATTTACAGCACTCGAAAACGTTTGTATTCCCGCCTACATCGCCGGCTCGGATCGAAATCATACTGAAAAACGTGCTATAGAGCTGCTCGAACTGCTGGGAATGAAACACCGAATGAATCATAAACCTGCGGAGATGTCGGGTGGCGAACAGCAACGCGTGGCAGTTGCCCGCGCTCTGATAAACTCACCGGCATTGCTACTTGCAGACGAGCCGTCGGGAAATCTTGACTCGCACAACCGAGACGAATTGCATTCGCTGTTTTTCGAACTGAGAGATAAGTTCGGCCAGACCATCGTCATCGTAACTCACGACAACGATCTCGCTCAACGTTCAGACCGCAAAATCGAAATGCTTGACGGTAGAATCATTAAATAACCGAATCTCGAAAAACGTGTCAAAGATAAATCTTTCATACTTTTTAGGTAGCAGATTGTCATCTAAATCGCACAAACAAAACAATGTTATGGTGCGTATTGCGATGGTAAGTGTAGCCGTGGGAATAGCTGTTATGGTATTGGCATTGGGGGTGATACACGGCTTCAAGATTGAGATTTCCAATGCATTGGGAGGTTTCGGAGCTCACATTACAATCACCTCACTCGAAGGCAGTAGTTCTCCCGAATCACACCCTATATCCTCATTATCAAACTATCCAAACTCGATCAAACAGTTAAGCGAGGTTAAAGACATTCACAGATTTGCGCATAAAGCAGGGATAGTCAAAAATGGAGAAGTGATGGAGGGTGTATTGCTCAAGGGTTATGGTGATGATTTTGATTGGCAGTTTTATGAGCAGATATTGGTTCGAGGCAGATTACCCGAAGTCGGCAGCAAAACTAGAAATAGAGATGTGCTGATTTCAGAACGGTTGGCAGCTCAACTCAGTCTCGATACCGCCTCAAAGGTCGAAATGTTGTTTGTACAGAATCCTCCACGCCGCGACCTCTACAAAGTGGTAGGCATATACAAGAGTGACTTCGAAGAGATGGATAAAATACTGATGCTTACTGATATACGCAATATTCAAAGACTTAATAATTGGAATAATAACCAGATTACGGGCTATGAAGTGAACGGCTTCGACCTGAGGAATTTGGACAGGCTATATGATGATGTATGCACTACGATGAACGCCGACTCGACAATCAACGAATCGCTGTATGTATCCGACCTGAAACAAAAAAATCGCATAATATTCGATTGGCTGGCAACTCACGACCTTAATGCCCTGGTAATCATTATCGTGATGCTGATTGTATCGGTGTTTAATATGGCAGCAGCGCTACTGATTATACTGCTGGAAAAGAGCAAGTTTATCGGCATCTTGAAGACACTAGGTGCAGACAACTCGCTACTGAAGAAGGTATTCATCTGGCGAACAATATACATCGTGACCAGAGGTATGCTCTGGGGTAACATCGTGGGATTTGCATTGTGTGCGCTGCAAAGATATACGGGAGCCATAAAACTTGACTCCGCAGGTTATTTTCTTAGTCAGGTCCCCATCGCATTTAACTGGTGGCAATTGGTGTTTCTGAACATCGGTATATTCGCTGTAATCATTGTGTGTCAGGTAATTCCGACTCACATCATTTCAAAAATTTCACCCGAAAAGAGTGTTCGTTATGAGTAATCTAAAACCATATTCAGGAGAAGAATCGAAAACAGAACAGGTGCAAAATATGTTCGATCGAGTAGCACGTCGTTACGACCTGCTTAATCACTTGTTGTCGATGGGAGCCGATGTACATTGGCGACGACTCGCAGTGAAGCAAGCCACACAGAATGCTCCGCAGAGAATTGTTGACGTAGCTTGCGGGACTGCCGATTTGACTATTGCATTAGCGCAAAAGGCTCAGAATGCACAACTTGTAGGACTTGACCTATCGGAAGGAATGCTGGAAGTCGGGCGCAAAAAAGTAGCTACAGCTGGACTCAATGAGCGCATTACTCTGCAACAAGGTAACGGAGAAAATCTGCCTATTGACAGTCAATCAGTTGATTCAGTAACGATTGCATTCGGCATAAGAAATTTCGAGCACCCAGAACTCGGACTTAGCGAGATGACTCGAATTCTTAAACCTAAAGGTCGAGTAGTGATTCTTGAATTCTCGATGCCGTCGAACTCTCTGTTCCGAGCAGTTTACAAGTGGTACTTCAAGAATATACTACCCACCGTTGCAGGCTGGATTTCAGGCGACCGAAAGGCGTACGAGTATCTGCCCAAGTCGGTAGAGTTATTTCCCAATGGTCAGAAATTTGCTGATATGATGTTGGCACAAGGGTGTCAAAAGGTTGAAATAAAATCGCTAATGGGCGGAATAGCTATGATTTACACAGGTATAAAATAATTTAAAATAATATACGATGAAAAAAATATTTCTAATTTTTGCCATTGCAATTGTAAGTTCGTGTGGTTTTAATGCAGAACAGATTATGCTTTCAGAAAATCTACAAACCAGCAATATTCAAATTTCGACTAATTCGATTGGCGCTGATTTTCAGGTGGATATAATATCAAAGCGCAAAACAAAGATATCAGAAATCGACCTGAATATTATCGACCAAAACGACAAAAAAATCGGAATACTGCGGGTCGAAGATATTAAAATATATAGAGGACCCAATCGGTTATTGATTCCTCTAAAGCTCTATATATCAAGTTCTCCAATAAAAATCATCTCAATTCTCAACGAAGGAGACATAGAGAATCTGCGCATCAACGGCTCTGCAAAGGTCAAATCCGGACTTATCAGCAAACGCGTGAAATTTGACAATATCACAATCGAAGAATTTGTCGGGAATTATCTATTCAAGATTGTCGATTAAAGTTGAGATTCAATCCACTGAGTTAGCTCTATAAACTGCTCACAACTAAGCGTTTCCGGGCGCTGCGAGAAAAGTGGGTGCTCGCCTTGGAGCGTCGGGAATGCCCCCTTGAGTGAATTGCGCAAAGTCTTACGACGCTGATTAAACGTAGCCTTTACCACTCTGAAAAACAACGCATCATCACACGGCAGAGTCTCTCGCGAATTACGCTTGAGTCGAATCACGCCACTCTTGACCTTTGGCGGCGGATTAAACACTCCTTCGCTGACAGTGAACAGATAATCAATGTCATAGAAGGTCTGCAACAGCACACTCAATATGCCATAATCACGGCCACCCGGACCGGCTGCCAGGCGGACCGCAACTTCGCGTTGCAGCATACAAACCACCTCAGGCACCCGATTTCGATTCTCCAAAATACGGAAAAAAATCTGGGACGAAATATTATATGGAAAATTTCCTACAACATTAAACCGTTCGAAGAACTCCCCGTCGAATGACATCTCAAGAAAATCTGCTGCCAAAAGATTCAACTGAGGATAATTAATCTTCAGATAATCAACACTTTCCGAATCAACTTCAACTGCACACAAATTCACCTCCTGACGCTGCAACAGAAACTGAGTCAATACCCCAGTACCCGGTCCAATCTCAAGAGTATTCTTACAACCATCAGCCTGTAACGCATTTGCAATTCGCTGAGCAACAGACATATCAGTCAAAAAATGTTGACCTAAACGTTTTTTGGGACGAACGTACATTTATTTATTTTTTATATATTCATCAATAGCCTTCGCAGCTTTGCGACCTGCCCCCATCGCCAAAATAACCGTAGCTGCACCTGTTACGGCATCACCACCTGCAAAGATCCCGGGACGAGTCGTAGCACCATTTTCATCGGCTACAATACCACCGTAACGGGTAGTCTCCAACCCAGCAGTCGTACTCTTAATCAGCGGGTTAGGCGAAGTACCCAACGCCATAATCACAGAGTCACATTCGATTTCGAACTCGGAACCTTCGACTACTTGAGGTGATCTGCGACCAGAAGCATCAGGCTCACCGAGTTCCATTCTTACGCATTTTATTGCACGAACCCAACCGTTTTCATCACCCATTATCTCGACAGGATTGGTAAGTAATTGGAAATCGACACCCTCTTCTTTGGCGTGATGTACCTCTTCGACACGAGCTGGCAATTCAGCCTCACTTCTACGATAGACAATCACAGACTCTGCACCCAATCTCTTAGCAGTTCTTACAGAGTCCATAGCCACGTTACCACCACCAACTACTACGACACTACGTCCTACGAATATAGGTGTATCTGCCTTATCATCAAATGCTTTCATCAGATTTGCACGAGTCAGGAACTCATTTGCAGACACTACTCCATTGAGAGTCTCGCCCTTGATATTCATAAATTTCGGCAGCCCCGCACCCGATGCAATAAACACAGCCTCATATCCCTCATCGTCCATCAACGAATCAATCGTGACTGTGCGACCAACTACAACGTCGGTCTCAATATCAACTCCGAGTCGCTTAACATTTTGAATTTCAGACTCTACAATGCGTTGTTTAGGCAATCTGAATTCTGGAATACCATAACTCAACACTCCCCCCGGACGGTGCAATGCCTCAAAAATTTTCACTTCGTATCCCATCTTTGCCAAATCTGCAGCACACGCCAAACCCGCAGGGCCACTGCCGATTACAGCAACACGATGTCCATTTGCCGGCAATTTTTCAACGCTCGAAACGCCGTGTTCGCGAGCCCAATCACCCACGAAACGCTCCAACTTGCCGATGCTGACAGCCTCACCCTTGACACCCATTACGCAAGCGCCTT
>JAZTZL010000006.1:0-156236 GCA_045637425.1 Rikenellaceae bacterium
TATTTTCTGTTCCATATTTGGGTGGACATATAGGTTTAGCGTAGTGCTGATGTTTGAGTGTCCGAGTAGAACGCTAACGGTTTTGTAGTCACAGTTGCTCTCTATACAACGAGTAGCAAAACTATGTCTCAGTCCGTGAAATTTCATAGCGGGGATTCCTAACTGAGCAATCAGTCGTTTATAATAATTTCTATATGTTCGAGGTTCGGTAGGAGTGGCAGAATTCGTTAGTACATAAAACGAGCCGTTTACAACCTTTTTTAGTGGTTTTATCATTTGTTGCAGATCTCGTGATATTGGGATTTTGCGGATCGAATTTTTTGACTTTGGTGTGTCGATGATGATTTTTGTGTGTTTGGGGTATTCGTTGGTGAAATATACGCGTTGAATGGTTTTTGTAATGTTTATTACTTCAGAGTCCGTGTCAATGTCATTCCAAGTCAGGGCGCAAATCTCTCCGATGCGCATACCACTACACAGACAGATGTAGATTCCCAAATTGAGGAATGAGAAATTTGCCTTTACGAAATCCATAATTTTACGCTGGTTGGTTTTGCTCAGTACATCAATTTCGCGGCGTTCGCGTTCCGGTGGGAATTTTATATCTAATTCTTGGTATTTTATCAGATTGTGTTTGATTCCAAATTTGAGAATCATTTTCAGTACAATCAATATGTCTTTAACAGATTTCGGACTCAATCCGCTACTCAATTTCGTGAATATAAATTGCTGCACACACTCTTCATCAATATGGGTTTTGTTAGAAAATGCTGGTAGTAAGTGATTGGATATCAGGGAATAAGCTGAGTAGGTCGATTTTTGACGTATTGTTGTTTGTCTGTCTGCCACAGAGCAACAATTTGCTCGAATTTGGGGAGATCTTTCATTGTTCAAAATGTTTTATTGGTATTCACCAAATGTTAACAAGAAGTAAGAGTTTTTATCATATTTATATAAAAAATACCCAATCACCAAGTGATTGGGTATTTGTGTTGAAATGTGAGAGAATTACATTTGTGGTTTGCCCTCGTAAGCTTTGATAATGTAGACGTTTTCGAGCGGTCTAGCAGCTCTATTAACTGCTACATTTGAGATTTTATCAACTACGTCCATACCTTCGATAACTTCGCCAAATGCAGTGTATTGGCTGTCGAGGTGAGGTGCGCCACCGACTGTTTTATAAACTTCACGATGAGCTCTGCTGAATCTGTGAGTCTTTTTGTTCTTGATAGCGCGGTTCATTTGGATAATCATTTTTTCGATTCTATCGAGAGCTTCGTCTGTTTGAACAGAACCTTCAACAATGTAGAATTGACTTGGTGAAGATTCGCGTTTGCGGTTTACGTTATCTCCAAGACGAGCTGCAGACAGCGTACCTCTCTTGTGGAAATGTTTTTTCTTGAATTCTGCAGGAATTGTGTAGTCAAGTTTTTGACGACCAGCAGTTTCAGGGTCACCACCTTGAATCATAAAGTCATTGATAACGCGGTGGAACAACAGACTGTCATAGAACTTCTCATTAACAAGTTTCAAGAAGTTGTCTCTGTGCAACGGAGTGTCGTTGTAGAGTTTCACTACGATGTTGCCCATTGAAGTTTCGATTGTAACAATCTTTTCTTCTTGATTGCTTTGGCAACCTGCCATTACTGCCGCCATCATAGCGACAATTGCAAATGATAATAATTTTTTCATTTTATTTTTAGTATTTGTCGATTTCAGTGCAGAGGCGGTTGAAGATTTCTTCAATGCTTCCTACGCCATTGATAGTGTGCAATTTGTTTTGAGCTGCATAGTAATCTGCAACAATCGCAGTTTGAGCTTTGTATACATTGATGCGGTTCTGAATTACATTTGGATCTGCATCGTCAGCTCGACCGCTAACCTGACCACGTTGAATCAATCGTTTAACCAATTCTTCATCTGGTACTTCGAGTGAGAGCATTAAAGTTACCTCTTGGTTGTTCGCCTTGAGCATCTTGTCGAATGCTTCGGCTTGAGGAGTAGTTCTTGGGAAACCGTCGAAAATACAACCTTTTGCATCAAGATGTTTGCTGATGAAGTCCTCGATGATAGATATAACCAATTGATCTGGAACGAGTTCGCCTTTGTCTGTGAAGCTTTTAACTTCGAGGCCGAGTTTGGTTCCGTTCTTGATTTCGTTGCGGATAACATCACCGGTTGAAACGTGAAGAATTCCGTAGCGTTCCACAAGTTTATCAGCCTGTGTACCTTTGCCGGCTCCTGGAGGACCGAATAATACGATGTTTAGCATTTTGTTTAGATATTTAGTTTATACATTTGTTTCAAAATACGTCCAAATTTAGACAAAATCAGCCTTACTACCAAATTTTATTTCGAATTATTTCACGCGAATGATGTTCATACCGTCGCGAATAGGCAGAATTACATTTTCAACTCGCTCGTCTTTTAATACTAATTCATTGAATTCTAATATGTTGAGAGTTTGTTTGTCGGAACTTTTTACAGTTTCTACGACTTTGCCACTCCAGAGTACGTTGTCTGCGAAAATATAACCTCCAGATTTTACTAAGTTGTTATCCATCAGAATGTTATAGTATTCTGTGTATTGGCGTTTATCTCCGTCAAGAAATACGAGATCAAAGGTTTCGTTCAGTGTGGTCATAATTTCGCGAGCATCTCCAATGTGATATTTAATATTTTGAGCATAAGTACTTTGTGCGAAATATTTGGCGTAGATGTATTCAAGTTCATCATCAATCTCAATGGTGTGCAGTATTCCGTCCTTGTCGAGTCCACGCGCCAGACACAGAGCCGAGTAGCCTGTGAATGTGCCGATTTCGAGAATTCGTTTTGGACGAATCATCATTGAAAGCATCTGTAGTACAGCACCTTGAATATGTCCTGAAACCATTCTCGGAGCCAAAACGTGCTGATGTGTATCACGTTCAACTTGGGTTAGCAGTGGATCTTCTGGAGTTGTGTGTGACTTGATGTATTGATTTAATTGATCGTCTGTAAACATTTGATTATTTGTATGTTAAAATAGAGATGTTGTTTCCAAATATTTCGTTTGCGACCTGAATAATTTCTTCGTTTGTTATTGAGTTTATTCGGGTTGCCATTTTGTCCAGCGGGTCTATATTGTTGAATAACAGCATACTTTTTCCGGCAGCAAGCATACAGCCTTCCTTATTTTCCATTGCAATGGCGAGTTGGCCGATGTATTGCTTTTTGGCGATGTTGAGCGCACGCTTAGATAGCCCAACTGTCCGAATTTTTTCAATTTCGCTATTTATTAGAGTTAAGCACTTGTTTTGCAATTCTTTATCAGTGCTAAAATAAATAGTTACTTCACCTGAATCTTTGAACGGAGTGTAGCTAGCTTCAATGTTATATGACAATCCGTTTTTCTCTCTTAATGAGGTATTTAGCACTGAATTTGCCTGCGGACCACCCAAAATATTCACCAAGAGTGATAATACAATTCTGCGAGGATCATCGGCCTTGTAGCCTCGATTGCCGATTATACAGTGAATTTGGTGAGTTTTCTTATTTTTTGTAATATTAAATGGCTTATAATCATCTGTAAAGAGTGTATTACTTGAATTTGTACTTGAGTTTATATGTGATAAATACTTATAACACAATTCCTTAAATCTATTAAAAGTGATATTTCCGATAGCCGAAAATACCATTTTATCGGTAGTATAGGTTCTGTTGATGAATTTTTGTACTGCATCAGAATTAAACCTTTTGAGCGACTTTTTAGATCCCAAAATCTGATGTCCGAGTGGGTTGTCCTGGAATAGCAATTCCTCAAAATCATCATAGATCAACTCGGCAGGAGAGTCCTTGTACGAATTGATTTCATCGAAAATAACATCACGCTCTTTATCGAGTTCTTTAGCAGGGAATACTGAGTTAAACACCACGTCTGCAATTAGTTCGATGGCCTGCGGGAAGTTTGCTTTCAGTGTCGTAGCGTGAATAACGGTCTCTTCTTTGGTTGTGAATGCATTGAGTTCGCCACCGAGATTATCGAGTCGGTTGTTAATTTGGTAGGCTCGACGTTTTTTAGTGCCCTTAAAAATGCAGTGTTCAATAAAGTGTGCGATGCCATATTCATTGGGTTCTTCATCGCGGCTGCCTACGCCAATTGTGAGTCCGCAGTGAACAACCGAGGTTGAGCGTTCACGACCGAGTACGCATCTTATTCCGTTAGGTAATGTAAATGTTTCAAATTGAATCATTACTTTAGATGATGTTGTTTAACATATCGAGTATCAAAAACTTACGAGTTTCGTCTTTGCACATAATCAGCCTGTCTCGAATTGAATTTCTGAGTTCGCTTTTCTGATTATCATCGAGCTTTTCTACAGAATTTTCAATTAGAGTAACTGCCTCGATTGCGGAATAAAGTTCTTCATCAAACATTATTTCCACGAAAATATTTAGCCACGGAGTGAAATCCAGACGGCTCTGCCACAACGATGAAATCACTATTGCAAGTGCAGGTTTTCCTCGTAGCGAATCAATAGATTCGATTAAAATTTCGCGAGCCGATATTGTTGTTATATCTCCGAGTAGTTCCGCAATTTTGTGTCTGCGTAGCGTGTCAATCGCTTCATCTTTAATGAATTCCACAAGTGCAGGAATCATCTCGACATCGCCTTTTTCTCTGATTGAGTTGATTTCGTTCTCGAATTCTGTATCGTCCGAATCTTTTAGTTCGGCTGCCAAATTTGAATATTTATTTGAAATTTCTATCATAATCAAATGTATTTGTATGTATATCCTAAATTACTATTCTTCAATTCATTAGGTGTGCCTTCGAACATTAACTCTCCACCTTGTTCGCCTCCATCGGGACCCAAGTCAATAATCCAATCTGCACACTTGATCACTTCCGGATTGTGCTCTACGATGACAATTGTGTGTCCATTGGAAATCAGTGCATTGAACGAATCCAATAACTTCTTTATGTCGTGAAAGTGTAGCCCCGTTGTCGGTTCATCGAAAATGAACAGAATTGGTTGTGAATAATTCTCTTTTTGCAGAAAAGCAGCAAGCTTAACTCGCTGACTTTCACCACCAGACAGAGTTGATGACGATTGACCTAACTTAACATATCCAAGACCGACACGTTGCAACGTACTCAACTTTTCAACAATGCGCTTATTCAGCGACGAATCATCTTGTGAGAAGAATTCAATAGCTTCGTCTACAGGCATTTCCAATACATCATAGATGTTTTTATCTCGATATCTCACTTCCAGTACATCGTCTTTGAAACGCTTACCACCGCACGATTCGCAGACAAGTTCGACGTCTGCCATAAATTGCATACTGACCCTGATTCGTCCTTCTCCCTCACACTCGTCGCATCTACCTCCAGCCATATTGAATGAAAAATGCGATGCGTTCATACCATTGATTTTTGCAAAGTGTTGTTCTGCAAATAGTTTGCGTATTTCATCGTATGCTTTTATGTATGTTGCCGGATTCGAGCGACTTGACTTTCCGATTGGATTTTGGTCTACCATTTCGACTCGGGCTATCATCTTCAGGTCGCCTTCGAGTCCTGCGAAATTGCCAGGTTTGCAGCCTAAATCAAGTAGTTGCCTTTTGAGTGCAGGGTATAAAATCCCCTTTACAAGTGAACTCTTGCCACTGCCTGAAACACCTGTAACACAAGTCATTACACCTAATGGGAATTTAACGTCGAATCCCTTGAGGTTGTTCTCACATACGCCTTTCAGAGTGATGTGATTTCTCCATTTTCGGTATGCGCTTGGTACTGCAATGCTCTCTTTACCAGTTAGATATTGAGCTGTAAGGCTATTTTTGCACTTTAGTAATTTGTCGTATGAACCGCAGAATACCACTTCACCGCCGTGTTCGCCAGCCATTGGGCCGATATCGATTATGGTATCGGCTGCTGCCATAATATTCGCATCGTGTTCTACTACAATTACAGTATTCCCTAAATCGCGCAACTGCTTGAGAACGTGTATTAAACGCTCGGTATCTCGTGGGTGTAGCCCGATACTCGGTTCGTCAAGAATGTACAACGAGCCGACCAGGCTACTTCCAAGTGAGCATGCAAGATTTATTCGCTGACTCTCTCCGCCTGACAATGACGATGACAGACGGTCTAAGGTCAGATAACTCAGTCCGACATCAATGAGGTATTGTAGTCTGTTTTTAATCTCTATAATTGGTTGTTTGGCAATTGTTTGTTCGTATTCTGATAGGGCTAACGAATCAAAAAAATCCTTGAGTGATTCAGCACTCATTGAAACCATCTGTGCAATGTTAAGCCCTCCTATTTTGACATACAAGGCCTGAGGGTTGAGTCTGTTTCCGTCGCAGTCGGGGCAAGTCGTTTTGCCCGTGTATCGCGAAAGCATTACGCGGTATTGTATCTTGTATCGTTCCTTGTGTAGGAATGTGAAGAAGTCGTCGAGTCCGTGAAACCATTGGTTGCCCTTCCAAATCGTAGCGCGTTGTTCTTTCGTAAGTTCGCGATAAGGTTTGTGAATCGGGAAATCAAAACGCGCTGCATTGTTCACAAGTTGGTCGCGCCATTGTCCCATTGTTTCGCCACGCCAACACGCGATGCAGTTTTCATAAATCGATAGATTTTTATTTGGCACCACAAGATCCTCGTCAATGCCTGTGACCTTTCCGTAACCCTCACATCGTGGGCAGGCTCCGAGTGGGTTGTTGAAACTGAATAGATGTTCTGTCGGTTGTTCAAACTTTATTCCGTCGCACTCGAATCTGCTCGAAAAATGGCGCAGTGTATCTGTGGCTACTGCACAGGCTCCATTGCCATAGTTCATCGCTGTTTGTATCGAATCTGTAATTCTGGTGAGCTGCTCGCTGTCGTTAGAGACCTTTAGGCGTGAAATCAAAATGTATAGTTCGCTAATATTGTAGTTGTCTATATTAGGCAATACCTCATCAACATAGACGATTCCGCCTTGATAGTAGAGTCGGTCGAGCCCGTCTTTGACCAGCAATGTTAGTTTTTCAATAAGGCTTTGTGACTGCTCGGTGATGATTGGCGCGAGAATATATGTCGCAGTCTCTAATGGCAATGCCATTATATATCTTGCAACATCGTCTGCCGATTCTGCTTTTACTTCGTTGCCTGAGATAGGGGAGTAGGTTCTGCCGATTCTGGCGAAAAGTAACTTAAGATAGTCGTAAATTTCGGTTGATGTGCCGACAGTCGAGCGCGGATTGTGAGTATTAACCTTCTGTTCGATTGCTATAGCTGGCGCAATGCCGCTGATTGAGTCTACATCTTGTTTGCTCATTCTGCCTAAAAATTGGCGGGCATAAGATGAAAGGCTCTCAACATATCGACGTTGACCTTCGGCGTAGATGGTGTCAAAGGCGAGTGTCGATTTGCCCGAACCTGATAACCCTGTAATCACAACAAGTTGATTATGTGGAATTTTTAAGTCTATATTCTTCAGGTTGTGGACTCGCGCACCACGAATGTCGATATATTTATTATCATTATCTCGAGACATACAACTCAAAATTTAGCCAACAAAGGTACTTCTTTTTTATGTAACGAGCAACAATCTCTCGTGACTCGGGAAATTTAATTAAAAGTTGAAACAAATTTGTTTTTATTGAAAAAATGATATAAATTTGCAAGAGATTTGAAATGTAAGGGTTTCGGCTACTTGGTCGAGATTCTTTATTGTTTTTTTTGTTTTGTAAAGTAAAAATTGATAAAATATGGCTAACGAATTGATTTATATGACAGAAGCCGGATACAATAAGTTGAAGGCTGAATTGGAGCATATGCGTGGAGTTGAAAGACCTGCAATTTCGGCTGCTATCGCAGAGGCACGCGATAAAGGAGACCTCTCGGAAAATGCTGAGTATGATGCAGCTAAAGAGGCTCAGGGTATGCTTGAGATGAGAATCGCGAAACTTGAGGCTACGCTTTCGAATGCGAGAATCCTCGATGAATCGAAGATTGATACCTCGACTGTTCAGATTCTCAATAAGGTAACTATTAAGAATACTGCTACAGGTAAGGAGTTCTGCTACACAATCGTTTCTGAAAATGAGGCGAATATTAAAGAGGGTAAACTCTCGATTGGTACTCCTATTGCAAAAGCTCTGTTGGGACAGAAAAAGGGTGCCGTTGTAGAGGTTAATGCTCCGTCGGGCAAGATGAACTTCGAAATTCTTGATATCTCATTGTAGATAATAGTATGATGATATTTTGAGCAGACCGCACGGTCTGCTCTTTTTTTTGTATATATATGGGCAAAAAACACCCTGCCAATAGTGGCAGGGTGTGTTCGTATGAGATTGACAGAGCTTATTTAGTAACTCTTTCCAACCATTTAACCATACCCATCATAACGCCCATAGAGATGAGACAAACTACGAGGAATACGGTCCAGCATTGCCAGATAGGCCAAGCGTTGTACATCAACGGGCCGATCCACAACAACAAGTTACCAATTGCAGTTGCACCCAACCACAAACCTTGGCACAAGCCCAACAAGTGTTTCGGAGCAACCTTAGATACGAATGACAAACCAAGCGGAGAGATGAACAACTCAGCAACAGTCAAGAAGAAGTAAACTGCGATGAGTACCCACCAGTGAGCCTTAGCTGCCATTTGTTCAGCGATAGGTTGAGCTTTGAATACGTCTGCTGAAGGATAACCTTTCAGGTAAGAGAAGATAGCCAAGAACAAGAATGCCAAACCTGCGATGAACATACCGATAGCGATCTTCTTAGGAGTAGAAATTTCTTTACCACGGCGAGTAAATGCACCGAAGATAGCCATAATAATCGGAGTCAAAACAATCACGAAGAATGGGTTGATAGCTTGCCATACTTCAGGAGCAACAGTTGAAGAGTCAACGAAGTCGCGAGCGAAGAATGACAGAGACATACCGTTCTGGTGGAATGAGAACCAGAAGAAGATAACGATACCCAAAACTGCAAACAAAGCAACCATACGTTGTTTGATTTCAGCAGCCATAGCAGCCTTTTCTTCAGCAGTATAAGAAACAGCTTCTTGTTTTGTCTTTTTGCCCGGAGTTGGGAAAATCTTCTGTGAGAACAAGAAGATAACCAATGAAATCATCATTGCAGCAACAGAAGCGATGAATGAGTAGTGGATACCTTCGTTGAAGATTTGCAAGTATTTTTGGCAAGAAGCAACCATATCTGCGATGTTACCACCTGCTGCAGCCATCATTGAATTCAAGTTTGCCATAGCTTGTTCGCTCATAGCAGCTGAGTTGTTGATGAATTCGTGACAGAGAGCAGGAAGAGATGCGTTGTACACCATACCGTTAGTGTTCAACCACCATTCGCGCAGCAACGGAGCAACGAACGGAGCAATCAAACCACCTACGTTGATGAAAACGTAGAAAATTTGGAAACCAGAGTCACGTTTGCTACGAGCGATTTTCAGCGCTTCTTCGCCTTGCTTAGCAGCTTCTGCTTCGAAGTTGTCGTACATTTGACCAACGATAGCTTGCAAGTTACCTTTGAACAAACCGTTACCGAAAGCGATCAAGAACAAAGCGACGCAAGTCAATGCCAACAACCATTGTGTATTTTCAGCAGTTGCCAAAATCGGGATAGACAATACGATGTATCCCAACGCCATAATAATTAAACCTGTTTTGATGGTGCCTTTGTAGTTCTGAGTACGGTCAGCGATAATACCACCGACCAAACTGAGAATGTAGATACCAGCATAGAAGAATGAGTAGATAGTTCCACTAAGTTCTTCGTTCAAGCCGAATTTAGAACAAAGGAACAACACCAGCACAGCATTCATAATATAGTAGCCAAAACGCTCGCCCATATTACTTAACGCTGCTGCTAACAGACCTTTAGGGTGATTTTTCATCTTGTTTGTTTTTTAAGTTAATAAATTGTTTATTTTAAATTGTTTGTTCTCAATCTATTACCGCTAACCGCTGCAAAATAAGGCGCGATTGCTAATTTGCAAAGATAGAACTTTTTTTCAATTTGAAACATTTTTTAGGAAAAATTCATTCTGTTGGACGAATTTTTGCAGTAGCGCTTCGGATTGAAAAATGGATTTTGAGTTGGCTGTTAGACTGAAAATATTTGAGCAGGATAGATGGCTCGAGCGTTATGGTCGGCAGATTGAGTGGCGTTATGAGTGCTACAACCGACTGCGTGCGGGCGTAGATGACCGATTACATCAGAAAATGGGGTTTGTTTACGATTTGAAACATCGGGGCTGGTGGTTTCGTGAGTGGCTACCCGAGGCGTTCGGGGTATGGATTTTCGGCGACTTTAACGATTGGAATCGCGGGCAGTTGCCGCTGTACAAAGGCGAGAACGGAGTCTGGGAAATCTTTCTTTCGGATTTGACTTTTGGCAATCGGATAGGACATCTGACTCGCTACAAGTTGTTTGTGCAGGGTGCAAACGGCACTCGCGACCGACTCTCGGCGTGGAGTCGATATGTTACGCAGAACTGCGAGAATAAGGATTTCTGCGCTCGGATATGGCAGCCTGCAGTGCAGTTCGATTGGGGCGATGACCATAAATTCCGAGTCGATCGCTCGCAGGGACTATTTATATATGAGGCTCACCCAGGGATTGCTACCGAGGAGGAGCGTGTGGGGAGTTGGGCGGAATTCGCTGAAAAGGTATTGCCTCGGATAAAGAGTGCGGGGTATAACGTGCTGCAACTTATGGCCGTAGCCGAACATCCTTATTACGGCAGTTTCGGCTATCACGTCTCAAATTTTTTTGCTCCATCATCGAGATTCGGCACTCCCGACGATTTGAAGATGCTGGTGCGGCAGGCGCATAAACTGAAGATTGCAGTAGTGATGGATCTTGTGCATTCACATTTCGTGGCAAATCTGAATGAGGGACTCAACGAACTTGACGGGTCGGATCATCAATACTCGCTTGCTGGTACAGCAGGTGATCACCCATATTGGGGTTCGAAATTGTTTGATTACTCGAAGTTCGAGGTGGTGAATTTTTTGTTGTCGAATATTCGCTATTGGATTGAGGAGTTTCATTTTGACGGATTCAGATTTGATGGCGTAACCTCAATGCTCTATCGACATCACGGATATACCGAGTTTGATAATACGGATAAATACTTTGATGAAGACGTGGATTATTCGTCTCAGGCATATCTTGCTGTAGCAAATGATTTGATTCATCGTCTGCGTCCAGATGCGATAACCATAGCCGAAGACGTTAGTGGAATGCCTGGAATGACTATCCGATCGGAAGATGGCGGATTGGGTTTTGATTACCGATTGGGAATGTCTTTGCCTGACTATTGGATAAAATGGGTTGAAGGTGGTGCTGTGCCCGATGTCGCGAGAATGTGGAACGTAGCCAACGACCGATTGGATTACGTTCCTACGATAGCCTATGTCGAGTCGCACGACCAAGCCATTGTAGGTGATAAAACCATATCGTTTCGGTTAATGGATAGTTCAATGTACACCTCGATGAGTCGCCGTACGCATAATGCCGTAGTCGAACGAGGCGTAGCATTGCACAAGATGATTCGTCTATATACTTCTGCCGCCTGTGGAGAGGCATACCTTAATTTTATGGGTAACGAGTTTGGTCACCCCGAGTGGATAGATTTTCCGCGCGAAGAGAATTGCTATTCCTATCACTATGCACGACGTCAGTGGTCATTAGCGGATAATCCATTTTTGAAGTATGGCTATTTGCGCGAGTTTGACCGAGATATGATTGCGTTATTAAAATATGGTAAGGTGCAGATTTCCGGGAGAGCAGTGTTGCGAGCAAGTGAGCCGAGTGTCGGAGTGCAAGCTTTTAGTCGGAATGGCTATCTGTTTCTGTTTAATTGGTCGGAACAGAGTGTTGAGAACTATAGTATAAATGTAGAGCAAGAGGGTGTTTATCAAATGGTGCTGACTACGGAAGATGTGCGTTACGGAGGTGATGGGGCAGATGATGTGGCGAGGCTTTATACACATAAAAAAGATAGACAGCCATACATCTGTTTGACTGTCTATCCTCGTAGAGCACTCGTATTTAGGCGAGAATCTTAGAATGATAGTGTCGTCATTACGCACTTTACTGCGAATATATTTTCGATATTATCTTTTCGAATGGTAAATTCGTCGAATGCCTCTTTGTTTTCGGGTACGAGTTTTAGCATTTCGGGATTATTTTCCAGCGTGCGGATATATCGAATGCAGGTCATATCGCCAGTGGAAATAAGGTAGCACTTGCCCGGAACGATGTTGTCGATATCACATTTTTTCAGTAATATGGTAGCACCCTGCGGAATGAGCGGGGCCATTGAATTGCCGACAACATAAGTTGCAAAGTCGCAATCATCAAACTGTTGAACAGAGAGATGGTGTATGTGTTTTGTATTAAGTTTCAGTGGTGTAGTCGAAAAAATGTCATTCGGATAAAATGGAATACTGCTTTGGGAAGACTCGCTTTGTTGTATTTGGGTAAACATTTCATTACTGCGAGACAATAGCCAGTCGATGTTTATCTCGGGATAGATGTTTGTTATACAAGTAGCCAGCGAGCGACTGATTCCGTTACTGCCGCGTTTTATTCGGTAGAGGTTTTCCGAGCGTTTGAGTCCGATGTGTATTGCAAACGAGTGAATGGATAGTCCACTCCAGTTTATGACCTTTTCAAGTCTGTCCCAAGATTCAGTTGTCATTTTAGTATATTGTAATTTGTGACGCAAATGTAGTAAAATTTTATCTAATTAAACGATTATTTGTGTATAATATTGTAATAAAATGGACTAAATGTGCTATGTGGATTAGTACGGAATATATTTTAGTTCAGTTGCGTGAGTCAAATATTTGGATAAATGGTAAAAAAATATGAACTTTGCAGCGTACTATTGCTGATGGCCTCTTAGTTTAATGGATAGAATGACAGATTCCGGTTCTGTTGGTATGGGTTCGATTCCCGTAGAGGTCACAAAATATTGATTAATAGACTTTTAATTGGTATTCTGATTTGCGAAAAATTGTAGGGTGGGAGGTTGAGTTCGAAGAGTTTGTGTTGAATGTTGCGCTACACCATTGTAGTCGCAATGATAAATGGTTAATGAAAAAGTGAATCTGTCGGGATCGTGAATCTCGATAGATTTTTTTTAGAGATAATTTGGGATTCTTGAAATTAATTTATAAATATTGTAACCTCATTGTATCATATTTCAACGCCAATTATCTTCGTATTCTTTACAGATTTGGATTATTTCACGAAAATTTCTAAATTGCACGGCAAATTGTTGTACTATGAGAATTGCTTTAACCATATTATTTCTGATTGTGTCAATTGTCTCGAATGCATCAATCAGTGATGAACTGAATTTTTTTGATGACTGTAGTAGGCAGAGTCAAAAAAAATCTGACCGAAAGAATAGTCGAAAAAAACAACAAATATCCGAGGAGGGGGTAGGGGAACAATATGAAAATTTGAATCTCGTACGTGCCGATGGAGAAAAAGATTTCTATCGCATTGCATTGGATAAAAAGATTGTACGTTTGGGTGAAGAGTTTAACATTAAGGTTGTATTTGATAAACCGTTTGATAATGTTATGATTTATAGACAAGTGCCACCCAAGTTGATTGGCTCTACGAATAGTAGGGATATTGCAAAAAAAGAATTAATCGTAACTCATAAGGCAGATTCTCTATCAACATACGTTATTTACATTTCCCGAAAAGGTTCAACTATAACGTATTATCGCAGCCTTATCGTAGTAAGCGATGAAATGTATGACGAAGTAAAAAAACAGGAGGCAGAGGTTATATCAACGGGAGACAAGGGAATGTTGGCTCGATTTTATAGTAATCTATCGATGCACCTCTCATCAGAACAGAGTTCTGCGCAGATGGGTAATACATTTGAATACCTCTCAATAGAAGGCAAAGGTGGCAGTATTGCTGAATACAAGATGCTTAGCGACCGCACGATTATAGCTTCGGGAGATTCGGTACGCCTGAAGATTGTGTTTGACCCCAAAGTCGTGAGCGGAGTCGAGGTTGAGGGCGTAGGCGAAACTACAGCAGAAGATGTTGCACAAGGTAAATTTGAGGTGAAGATGGCACCCGAAAAGACCTCGGTTTATAATGTGTATATTTTTAAGAAAGATGGCACATACGTTCCGATGTGTGGACGTGTGATTGTAGTAGCACCCGACGAGTATGAGGCGGCGCAGAAACAAGAGCGCATTCTGAAACTGAGTTCTAAGCGAGATGAGTTATATCTATATTATGATAGGCTTGCTGGCGGTTCGATTGTCGAACTGATGAAAAAATAACCACACTCTCTGACGAGAATGTGGTTGTGGTTATCTCAGTCTTAACTTGATTTATTCTCCGTAGACCCTTGTCTCCTGAGTCGTAATCAAACCGAAAAGAAATACCTTTGTGTATGAATCTACGTGAGAAATTTTTCTGATGTGGCCGTTTCGGGCAGCTTAGTTAATGCCGTTTTGTTGGCCGTTGCGACTCACAATTCCGCAATAAATGACACTCTTGCTCACTCCACACTTGTTGCCGAAAGGTGCATCTGTTGCAGCTACGGGACGTGAAATTACTACGCAACTCGAGGCCAGTACGCAACAACACAAAATGACAATCGTTTTGAAAAGTTTATTCATAATTGTATGTGTATTTTAGTTAGATGGTTGCAAATATACGTTTTTTTTTACAAAGCCTCATATTTCTTGATTTATTTGGAAAATTGAAAAAATGTCCGTAAATTGCGGAATCTAACGGAATGAAACAATTAAACTTTTTAGATATAAAAACTTAATAGTAAGATTATGAGTAAGGAAATTCAAAACCTTGAACCAAAGGCTGTTTGGGGAAAATTTTATGAAATTACCCAAATCCCGAGACCATCAAAACACGAAGAAAAAATTCGTGAATATTTGATCGATTTCGCAAAGAAAAACAATATCGAATGTATTGTGGACAAAATCGGAAACGTAATGTATCGCAAACCGGCTACTCCGGGAATGGAAAATCGTAAAGGTCTTGTTCTTCAAGCACATATGGATATGGTGCCACAAAAGAACGGCGATAAAGTGTTCGATTTCGAAAACGATCCGATTGATGCTTATGTTGATGGCGAATGGGTAACTGCTGACGGTACTACTCTGGGCGCAGATAATGGTATGGGTCTGGCTGCTATTTTGGCTGCATTCGAAGACAACAACTTGAAACACGGTCTGTTGGAAGCGCTCATCACAGTTGATGAAGAAACAGGTATGACTGGTGCATTCGCTTTGGAAGCTGGCGTGTTGAAAGGCGATATTCTGTTGAACCTCGACTCTGAAACTCACGGCGAACTCTACGTTGGTTGTGCAGGTGGTCTTGACCTGAACCTCACTTTGGATTACACTGAAGAGGCTGCGCCTGCTGGTATGGCTGCTTATACATTGGCTCTCAAAGGTTTGAAGGGTGGTCACTCTGGTATGGAAATCATCTTGCAACGCGGTAACGCTAACAAGTTGATGGTTCGTTTCTTGAAGTATGCTACAAAAGAATTGGGCTTGAGAATCAGCGCTATCGACGGTGGTGGTTTGCGTAATGCAATCCCACGTGAATCAGTTGCTACAGTATTGGTTCCGGCTGAAAACGCTGCTAAATTCGAAGCTGCAGTAGCTGAATACGAACAACTCTATTTGAGCGAACTCGCTTTGGTCGATGAAGGTTTGACTTTCAAAGCTGAAAAAGCTGAAATGCCTGCAACTGTTGTTGATGCTGAAACTCAAAAGAAAGCTCTGAATATGGTTTACGGTGCATTTAACGGCGTTTATCGTATGAGCGATTCAATGAAGGGTTTGGTTGAAACTTCAGTAAACTTGGCTCACTTCTGGATTGAAGATAAGCAATTCAAACTGATCGGTTTGTTGCGTAGCTCGGTCAATTCACAAAAGTATGACTTGGCTGAAATGTTGTCTTCTGTATTCGACTTGGCTGGTGCTAAATATGTATACACAGGTGGTTACGACGGCTGGAAACCGAATATGGAATCTCCAATCCTGAAGACTATGTTGGCAAGCTACGAAGGTCTTTACGGTGTTAGACCTGAAATTATGGCTATCCACGCTGGTTTGGAATGCGGTATTCTCGGTGGTCAATATCCTCACTGGGATATGATTTCATTTGGTCCGACTATGTGCTTCCCGCACTCTCCGGACGAAAAAGTTAATATCGAAAGCGTTGGCAAGTTCTGGAACTTCTTGCGTCACACTATCGAAAATGCTCCTGAAAAATAGCATAAATTAACAATCGGGGTTGTGCAGCAGTGTGCAACCCCGATTTTCATATTATATTGGGTGCAACTAAAAATTTAGCCTGATGATTATAGATACAGCCAACAGATGGTTCGTTATTGTCAATCCCGTGGCAGGTAAAGGACTCGGATTAACAGATTGGCCTGTTATTAGTAAATTACTGAGAGATAATTCAATAGCATTCGATTTTGCGTTTACCGAACACAGATTTCACGCCATTGAGTTGTCAGTTGAGGCGGTCAATAATGGCTATCGACGTCTGATTGTCGTTGGAGGCGATGGTACGCTCAACGAGGTAGTCAATGGTCTGTTCATTCAGAAGGCGGTTCCTCAGAACGAGGTGTTGTTGTCCGTGATTGCCGTTGGTACGGGTAACGATTGGGTGAGAATGTTCGGCATTCCGCGCACCTATACCGACTCGATTAAGTCAATCGTTGCAGGTCGTTCGTTTCTGCAAGATGTCGGAAAAGTGTCTTATTACAAAGCTAGTTACCACCAGAGCCGCTATATGGCAAATGTCGCAGGCGTTGGATTTGATGCATCTGTTAATAGACGATTCAATCGCCTGAAAGAGGAGGGTAAACGTGGAAAATTCCTCTATATTCTCAGCACTCTGAAGGCTCTGTTTGGGTATCGTTCGACGCACGTGAAGATTTCGGTAGATGGTAAAGTCGTGGTAGACCAAGCGGTATTTAGTGCTACGATCGGCATCGGTAAATATAATGGTGGTGGTATGTTGCAGACTCCAGATGCAGTGCCTGATGACGGATTGTTCGATTTGACTATTATTCGTAAAATCAGTAAGTTTGGAGTGATTCGCAACTTCGGATCGCTGTACAATGGACGTATTTATCGCATCAAGCAGATTTCGCTTGACCGAGGTCGCAAGATTCATATTGAGTCTACTCCGGAGATAGCAACAGAGGTCGATGGCGAGGCACTTGGCTACTCACCATTCGATTTCGAGATTATCCCCAAAGCCATCAGAGTTGTGGTTTCAGAAAAATTTCTGCTGTCGGAAGATTAATTACCAAAAGATATTTCGTCGCTCAATTCGTTCACATCGTCAGGTTGGTGTGGAAAGAGTTTGCCGAGGTCATCTTGGAAATTCTCGATGGCCGAGACGATTCCGCCCACGAAGTCGCCTTGTGCAAAATGTTTTGCCATAGAGTCGTAGCAGTTCTGCCAGAACTCTTTGGGGACCAACGCATTAATGCCCATATCTCCGATAATTGCAGTCTGTCGGTCTTTCAGTGCGAGATATATCAGTACGCCGTTTCGCAACTCGGTTTTGTGCATCTCGAGTTTGTGGAACACTGCCGTGGCACGGTCTAAGACGGCACCCGAACAATGGTTCTCAATATGGATTCTGATTTCTGCTGAAGATCTTTTTTCAGCCTCTTTAATTGCTTGAATCAGAGTTTCTTTGTCCTTTTCGGAGAATAATTTTTTAGGACTATTCATTTTCTGTGCCGATGATTAGAACTCAACTTTTGGCGCAGTTGCTGCACCTTGTTCTGCTTCGAAATAAGCCTGCTTGTCAAATCCGAACATTGACGCGAAAAGGTTGCGTGGAAATTGTCTGATGTACGAGTTGTATGCTCGTGCAGCCTCATTGAACTTGCGGCGTTCGGTTGCAATTCGGTTTTCAGTGCCCTCGAGTTGTACTTGTAGGTCTCTGAAATTTTGGTTTGCCTTCAGGTCGGGGTAGCTTTCTGCTATGGCCATCAACTTGCCCAATGCAGCCGATAGTGCACCTTGTGATTTGTTCAATTCACTGATAGCCTGTTGGTTTAATTCGTCAATCGAGATATTTGTGCGCGTAGCTTGCGCACGAGCCTCAATCACAGCAGTCAGTGTTTCAGACTCGTGTGAAGCATACCCTTTGACAGTATTTACCAAATTGGGAATCAAATCAAGACGGCGCTGATATTGATTTTCGACATTAGACCATTGTGCTGCAACCGTTTCTTGTTTCAGCACCATATTATTATAACCGTTTTTGCAGGCAAAAAATATTGCCATCGCGATGCCTGCTATAATCAGCAGTGTGATAACTCCTTTTTTCATAGATAATTGTGTATTATTCCGCACAAAGTTAATAAATTATCGGACAATCACGAATTTTTTGTTCGACTTTTGATTGAATGCCGCATTTAACGAGGCTTTTATACAATCTCTTTTCTGAGTCTTGCTACGGGAATTCCAAGCATTTCTCTGTATTTGGCTACGGTTCTACGCGCGATTTGGTATCCCTTTTTGTTTAACTCGTTCATTAGAGCTTCGTCTGTCATCGGGTGGCGTTTATCCTCGTTATCAACATATTGTTTGAGAATTTCCTTGATTTCGTGTGATGATACCTCGTCGCCAGATTCGGTAGTCATCGCCTCCGAAAAGAGTGTCTTGAGTGACAAGATACCGAAATGAGTCTGCACATATTTGCTGTTTACCACTCGCGAAATGGTGGATACATCGAGCCCTGTTCTGTCGGCTACATCTTTGAGAATCATTGGTTTGAGTTTCGAAGTGTCGCCATTTTTGAAGTACTCGGTTTGGTAGTCGAGAATGGTTTGCATAGTCTGCATCAGTGTTGTATGTCGCTGTTTTATTGCAGAGATGAACCATTTTGCTGATTCGATTTTGTGTTTAACGAACTGCATCGTTTCGTGACCCTGTTTCTCGTTTACCGATTCGGACATTTCGCGAATCATTTTAACATATTGGTTATTGACTTTGAGTTCGGGAATGTTCGAATAGTTTAGCGATAATGAGAACTCTCCATTTTGATAATCTAGAATAAAATCGGGCGTAATGTGAGGAACAATCTCCTGAGCATCATTGTTATACAAATTTGCGGGTCTTGGTGATAGTCGCACAATTTCATCGATTGCATCTTTCAGTTGTTCATTCGTGCAGCCCAATTTTAACAACAGCTTGTCGAGATGTTTTTTAGTGAATTCGGTAAAATGATCGGTTACTATTTTCTTAGCCAATTTTTCCGACTCCGAGCAATTCTGTCGTGCATTGAGTTGCAGTAACAAGCACTCTTGCAGTGTTCGTGCTCCAACGCCGACCGGTTCGAGTTCGTGGATTATCTTCAACACCTGTTCCAATTCTTCGATATCAGCATCAATGCCCATATTGAATGCGAGGTCGTCAGAGATTGAATCCAGCGCGCGATGCAGATAGCCATCATTGTCTATGCTGTTAATCAGGTACATCGCCAATGTGTATTCTCTGTTGGTGAGTGTTTTATATCCGAGTTGTTCTTCGAGATACTCCCTGAGCGAGATGCCGCTGGTGATGGGTGTTTGATGCAGTTTGTCGTCTTTCGAATAATTGTTTATATTGTACCTGTATGAGGGGATATTGTCCTCCTCTTTGACATATTCTTCTACGGAAATTTCCTTTTGTTCTTCTTGAGTTTCAGGTTCGTGTTCAACCTCTTCGAGTATTGGATTTTCCTCTATTTCCTGTTTAATTCGCTGTTCGAGCAGCAAAGTTGGCAGCTCCAGAAGTTTTATCATCTGAATCTGCTGTGGAGATAATTTCTGTGATAATTTCAATAATTGACTCTGACTTAGATTGCCCATAATATTGAATAGAATTAAAAGATTTAACTATTGCAGTTTTAATATGAATAAATGTTCAATTCAGGTTTCGAGTCATCTATTTAAGTAGATTGCAGAAAACCTGCTGAGGCTTTCTGCAATCGTTATGTTATCGGGTTTAGAGTCTGTTAGAATTCTGCATTGTTTGGAGTTCTCGGGAACGGAATCACATCACGAATGTTTGCCATACCTGTTACGAACAGCAACAGACGTTCAAAACCGAGTCCGAAACCACTATGCGGAGCACTACCAAAACGGCGAGTATCCAAATACCACCACATATCCTTATCGGGAATTCCGAGTTCGTTGATTCTGTTGAGCAACTTTTCGTAATTCTCTTCACGTTGAGAACCGCCGATGATTTCGCCGATTTTCGGGAAGAGTACGTCCATAGCGCGAACAGTTTTACCGTCATCGTTTTGCTTCATATAGAATGCTTTGATTTCCTTCGGGTAGTTTGTCAGGATAACCGGTTTTTTGAAGTGTTTTTCAACAAGGTAGCGTTCGTGTTCGCTCTGCAGGTCGAGTCCCCAGCTCACTGGATATTCGAACTTCACACCCGAGTTTTTCAGGATTTCGATACCTTCCGAGTAGTCGAGTCTTACGAAATCGTTGTCAACTACGAATCTTAATCTGTCAAGCAATTCGTTGTCATACATCTTCGCCAAGAACTGAAGATCGTCCATACAGTTATCCAATGCATATTGAATAAGGTGTTTAAGGAAATCTTCAGCCAAATTCATATTGTCTTCGATTTCGAAGAATGCAACTTCGGGCTCAATCATCCAAAACTCAGCCAGGTGGCGCGGAGTGTTAGAGTTTTCAGCGCGGAATGTAGGACCAAATGTATAAATCTGACCCAAAGCCATAGCCCCGAGTTCACCTTCGAGTTGTCCTGATACAGTGAGGTTGCAGTGTTTACCGAAGAAATCTTGCGTGTAATCAACTTTGCCCTCTTCATTGCGGGGAAGTTCTTCCAAGTCGAGCGTAGTTACGTTAAACATTTCGCCCGCACCTTCGCAGTCTGATGCTGTAATCAGCGGAGTGTGAAGATAGTAGAATCCGTGGTTGTTAAAGTATTGGTGAATGGCAAATGCCATAGCGTGACGTATTCTGAGCACTGCGCCGAAGGTATTTGTTCTCGGACGGAGGTGTGCTATTTCACGCAGAAATTCGAGAGTGTGACCCTTTTTCTGCAATGGATATGTTTCCGGGTTAGCTCCTCCATACAATTCGACTTCGTTACCTTGGATTTCTACAGATTGACCTGCGCCCTGACTCGCTACGAGTTCACCCACGACTCTGACACACGCACCTGTCGAAATGCCTTTGAGTAATTCTTCATCATATTTTGATGGGTCGAGAACTACCTGAATATTATTTATTGACGAACCGTCATTAATAGCCAGAAATACTACGTTTTTATTTCCACGTTTGGTTCGTACCCAGCCTTTTACGGTAACAGTAGTACCGGGCTGACCCTGTTTCAACAGGTCGACAACTTTAGTGCGACCTCCGTCAAGATTAACATTCTTCATCTTCAATACAAATAAATATCTGTTGCCGCAAAAATAATATTTTTTCTTGAAACTTCAAAGACTATTCGGGTATATGTTTTGCATCTTAAAAATGTGTAATCAAAAAAATAGCATTATGGTGAATTCAAAAAACAGGGCACAACTATTAATAATAGCTGGTTATTTGATATGGTCGTTGGATTATTCGATATACAAATATATGTTTCCTGAGTATATAAATCCGATGGCGATGACAATGCTGACGCTCGTTTTGAGTGGTGTAATATGCTTGTTTTCATTTATTTGGATTAAGGGCGAAAGGGTAGAGCATAGAGATATTCCGGTCTTTGCCGTAGCCGGGTTGCTAATGGGGGTTGTGAAAAAAGGAGCAATGATGGTGGGTATGAGTGATACTACGCCGATTGATGCTGCGATAATTTCCACGTTGGGACCCGTGATGGTTATGATTTTGGCTGCAATTCTGCGCCTTGATAAATTGACAGCCCGAAAAATAATCGGCATCATTTTAGGCGTAGTCGGTACGTTGATAATCGTAGTTTGGGGTCGCTCGCCAGAATCGGCTCCGCACCGCAGTATCGGTAACCTTATTATTTTGTTGAGTACATTCGCACTATCGGTCTATTTGGTTTGGGCTCGCAGAATTGTCAAGCGATACAAAGCCATCACTCTGTTGCGGGGTGTATATATATGGTCTGCGATATTTGCATTTCCGCTGACACTATACTATTGGCCGCACATAGATTTTTCTGGATTCACCTCTCGAGCGTGGTGGTTGTTCTTTTATATATTGCTGATTCCGACATTGTTACCAAATTATATTGTATTGAGTAGCCTGCGATATGTTAATCCTACGCTGGTGAGTGTGTATTCTTATATAATGCCTGTTTTTGCCATTTTGTTGTCTGTGATATTGGGACAGGATACGTTGAGTTGGGAGCGGGCAGTAGCCTGTTTAATGGTGTTTGTCGGAGTCAATTTGGTGGTCAGAGCTTATAATCCGAAGTCGAAAAAAGCAGCTGATAAGGCGTGATTCTATGCTGTCTGAAAAAATGTCGAAAAAAGGTTGTCAAAAAAATTTGTCATTGAGTAAGTTTGTGCTAACTTTGTAGCATAAAATATAGTTGTAACAATGATAAGATTTTTTGAGAAAGATTCGACCATATATGCTGTCGAATCAAATGTAGAATTCTCGGCAGAGAATCAAGAAAAATTGGTATGGTTGTTTGGCGGAGCAAATGCGCTCAATGCTGAAGAAATAAAAGGTAATTTCATTGGCCCACGTCGTGAGATGATAACTCCGTGGAGTACTAATGCAGTTGAAATTACTCAAAATATGGGCATCGAGGGAATCAGCCGAATCGAGGAATTTATTAAAGATTCTGAAGGTGAGGCAAAATTCGACCCAATGCTCAATAGAAAATATCCCGTACTCGACCAAAATATCTATAAAGTAGAGACTCAACCTGCTCCAATTGTCTATATAGACGACCTGAAAGCTTATAATATATCAGAAGGTCTTGCTCTGAGTGATAAAGAAATCGAGTATCTGGAAGAGGTGGCTGTTAAATTGGGACGCAGTCTGACTGACTCGGAAGTGTTCGGCTTCTCGCAGGTCAACTCTGAGCACTGCCGCCACAAAATCTTCAATGGTCAATTCATAATTGACGGCGAAGAGAAGGAAGAGAGTCTTTTCGGAATGATTAAAAAGACTACCAAAACAAATCCGAACAGAGTCGTTTCTGCATACAAGGATAACTGCGCGTTCTTGCAGGGTCCTGTTGTTGAGCAATTTGCTCCCGAGGCGCACGACACTTCAGATTATTTTACAGTAAAGAATTTCGAATCTGTAATTTCGCTCAAGGCTGAAACACATAACTTCCCGACTACGGTTGAGCCTTTCAATGGCGCAGCTACGGGTACGGGTGGTGAAATTCGTGACCGTATCGGTGGCGGTAAAGGTGCATTCCCCGTTGCAGGTACTGCAATCTATATGACATCATATCCTCGTCTTGCAGGCGGTCGCCGTTGGGAAAAGGGTATGGAAGAACGTCAATGGTTGTATCAGACTCCGGAACAGATTCTGCTCAAGGCTTCAAACGGAGCTTCAGACTTCGGTAACAAGTTTGGTCAGCCTCTGATTTGCGGTAGCGTGCTGACTTTCGAACACCAAGAGAATGGAAAGAAATTCGGATTCGATAAGGTGATTATGTTAGCAGGCGGTATTGGCTACGGTAAGAAAGTCGATAGTATTAAGGAAGAACCTGCTAAAGGCGAAAAAATTGTATTGTTAGGCGGTGAAAACTACCGAATTGGTATGGGTGGCGCTGCTGTTTCTTCGGTTGAAACAGGTCAATATGCAAATGCAATCGAATTGAATGCAATCCAACGTTCTAACCCTGAAATGCAAAAACGTGCATATAATGCAATTCGTGCAATCTCGGAAGAGGATAGAAATCCGATTGTATCTATTCACGACCACGGTGCAGGTGGACACTTGAACTGTCTGTCTGAATTGGTTGAAAATACAGGTGGTAAAATCGATATGGATAACCTGCCTATCGGTGACCCAACGTTGTCTGCAAAAGAGATTGTGGGTAACGAGTCGCAAGAACGTATGGGTTTGGTAATCAAAGCAGAAGATGTTGAACATTTGCGTAAGATTGCAGAACGCGAACGTGCTCCGATGTATGTCATTGGCGAGACTACGGGCGATATGCAGTTTACATTTGAACGCAAATCTACAAATGAAAAACCAATTGATATCCAGTTGGAATATATGTTCGGCAAGGCTCCGAAAACCATTATGGAGGATAGGTCGGTAAGCGAGTCTTACGAAGCTGCTCAATATGATGAAAAGGAGCTGAACGAATATCTCGAACAAGTGCTCGAAACAGAGGCTGTGTCTTGTAAGGATTGGCTGACAAATAAAGTAGACCGTTCTGTAACAGGTCGCATTGCACGTCAACAGTGTGCTGGTCAAATTCAGTTGCCATTGAATGATTGTGGTGTGATTGCTCTTGATTACCAAGGTGTTAAAGGTGTAGCAACTGCGCTCGGACACGCTCCCATAGCAGCTATGATTGACCCCGAAGCAGGTTCTCGTCTGGCGATTACAGAAGCTCTTACGAACATTGCATTGGCTCCGATTGAGGGCGGTTTGAGAGGTGTATCACTCAGTGCAAACTGGATGTGGCCTTGTAAGAATGCGGGTGAAGATGCTCGCTTGTATCGCGCAGTGAAGGCAGCTAGCGATTATTCATTGGCGCTGGGTATCAATATCCCGACCGGAAAAGACTCTTTGTCAATGACTCAGAAGTATAAAAACGGCGAATCGGTTTACTCTCCGGGTACTGTTATTATTACGTCTGGTGGTGAAGTTACAGATGTGAAAAAGTGTGTAACTGCAGCGTTGAAACACTCTGAAAGTCAGATTGTTTATGTTGATATGAGTCGCGGTGAATTCGGTCTTGCGGGTAGTACATTTGCTCAGGTTAGAAATAAGATTGGCGGAACATTGCCAAGTGTTGATGCTGAATATTTTGCAAAGGCTTTCAATGCAATTCAACAACTTGTAGAAAACAAGAGAATTCTCGCAGGCCACGACGTATCTGCAGGTGGTTTGATTACAGCATTGCTCGAAATGACATTCGCTGATAATACATTGGGTATTGATGTTAAGGCAGATGCGTTGGGTCAGAAAAATATTATTGAACTGCTCTTCTCGGAACGTCCTGCAATGTTGTTGCAAGTTGCTGATGGTGAGTCTGTTTGCAACGAACTGAAGAACTTTGGCGTAGATGCTTACGTTATCGGTAATGTGAATGCAGAACGCAGATTTACCATTAATAATAATGGTGGTGAGTGGGCATTCGAAATTGATCGCTTGAGAGATGTTTGGTACAAAACTTCGTATTTGATGGATCGTCTGCAAAGCGGCGAACAAAAGGCAGAAGAAAGATTCCAAAATTATAAAAATCAACCTCTTGTATATCAATTCCCTGAATCGTTCAGCGGAAAACTCGCAGATTATGGAATTGATCCGCATAGAAAAACTCGTAGCGGAGTTCGTGCTGCAATCATTCGTGAAAAGGGCTCGAACGGTGATAGAGAAATGGCTTGGTGTATGCACTTGGCTGGTATGGACGTGAAAGACGTTCATATGACCGACTTGATTTCGGGTCGTGAAACTCTCGAAGATGTGAATATGATTGTGTTTGTCGGTGGTTTCTCTAACTCTGACGTACTCGATTCGGCAAAGGGTTGGGCTGGAGCATTCCTCTACAATCCGAAGGCAAAACGTGCGTTGGATCAATTCTTTGCGCGTCCTGACACTCTTTCATTGGGCGTTTGCAACGGCTGTCAGTTGATGGTAGAATTGGGACTCATCACGCCAGAACACAACAATAAACCTAAGATGTTGCACAACGATAGTCATAAGTTCGAATCAAACTTCGTTGGTGTGTCCGTTCACGAGTCTAACTCAGTCTTGCTGAGGTCTTTGGCTGGTACTAAACTTGGTATTTGGATTGCTCACGGTGAGGGTAAGTTCTCATTGCCGATGGCTCGCGAAAACTATAATATTCCGATTACATATAACTATGCGGAATACCCTGCAAATCCGAACGGTAGCGACTATAATGCTGCTGCAATATGTAGTGAAGATGGTCGTCACTTGGCAATGATGCCTCACTTGGAACGTGCTATCAGACCGTGGAACTGGGCGTATTATCCTGGAAATCGTCAGGATTCAGATGAGGTTACACCGTGGATTGAAGCATTTGTTAATGCTCGTAAATGGATTGAAAATAACCGAGTTAAATAGTGTTATTTGAATAAAAGGTTTAGGTCTATGGAGTGTTGCAAACGACCAATCGGCGTTTTCGATTCGGGAATGGGTGGTTTGTCGGTTTGGCAAGAAATTGTGAAATTGCTGCCTTCCGAATCAATCGTCTATTATGGCGATGGAAAAAATTGTCCGTATGGAGAACGATCTCGTGAAGAAGTGATTGGTTTTGTGCAAGATGCCATAGACCTATTCATTGAAAAAAAGTGCAAGGCTGTAGTTCTTGCCTGTAATGCAGCCACGGCGATGTCAGTGGAATACTTCCGAAAAAGGTATCCCGAGATGATAATCGTCGGTATGGAACCGGCTGTGAAGCCTGCTGCGTTGAATTCTCGCAGTGGAAATATCGGAATTCTGGCTACAAAGGCAACGCTTGAGGGAGCATTATTTCGAGAAACGTCGCATAAATTCTCGAAAAATGTGAACATAATTTCGAGCGTAGGTGAAGGCTTTGTTGAGTTGGTAGAGGGTGGACTTGAAAATACAGAAGATGCATATAATATTGTGCATAAATGTGTTAAGTCTATGTTGGAGGCAGATATTGACCACATAGTCTTGGGGTGTACTCATTATCCGTTTCTTGCTGAGACATTGAAAAAAGTTATTGGCGATAGAAATATAACGATTGTTAATCCTGCGCCAGCTATTGCGCTTCGAGTCAAGTCGTTACTCGAACAACAAATGATGCTCGAGATGGGAGATTCGGAGCCTGAGTATTCATTCTATTCGGCTCGTGAAGATGATTACTCTGAAAGATTAAAGTCAAAGGCTATGTCTTTGATTGGTAGATAATTATTTGTTGTTACTTGAATTAAAACTTTATATATACAAAAGTGGTTAAAATTGTTCAGAAAAATAAAAGGGAGACTGTTGCATCTAAAAGAAAAAATAGTTCAAAACCCAAGCCAAAAAAGACTGTAAATGAGTCAGTTCTGAAAAGAAGGCGTTGGTTTTGGGGCTTATTGTTGTTTGGTTGTGGCGCGTACATAATCTGTGCAGTATCGTCATTCTTTTTCTGCTGGAAGGTGGATCAAGCATTTGCAGATTGGGGTGTTGTTTCTACAAATGCTTCAGTAACAAATATTTGTGGCCCTTTTGGAGCTAAATTAGCTAATACGTTGGTCGCAGATTGGTTTGGAGTGTTCGCCGTTTTGTTGCCTGTGGCAATGTGTGTTATTGCCGTGAAAATTCTGAGAAAATCTTATTCGGGAATATTTAAGATTTTGGTTTTGAGCTTATTGGCTACGATTATCGGATCGATAGCAATCGCTTATTTTTGTAACAACTCAATCTGGAATTCAAATTTGTTCGGCTACGGACCTGGTGGTGTAGTTGGAGTTGTTGTTTCGAAATGGCTCAGAGGAATAATCGGAGAAGCTGGCGCTGGGTTAGCTATTGCTTTGCTAATTATGTTGTTAGCGCTATATATTAATGCGGAAAAGACTATCGATTTGTTGGGTAATTTTGGTCGTGGTGTATCGAAGAGTAGCAAAAATGCAGCACAGTTGGCTACAAAATCTGTGACTTCATTACATATAGGAAAACATTCAGACAATGATAATGAACCTGAAGTAGCTGATGATGAGTCTGATTATGAGGAATTTGTAGATTCTGAGCAGGAGGATATTGATGATTTCGAGGAAGATTCAGATTTTGAAACATCGGATTCTACTACAGATGATGGGTTGGAATTAGAGATAGTTAGAAGTGAGAGTGAGGTGACTTCAACTAATAGTTTAGATGAAGTCGAGTCTGATTCTGATAATAAGGACATTGAAATCGTATCTGTTGAAGATTTTACTAACGATTTTGTGGTGTCAGAAGGTGGTAATTCTGATGAATTGGTAGTCGATAGATTCCCAAATGAAGAGCAGCTCGATGTTGAAGATATAGATACGACTTATGACCACACGCTCGATTTGTCAAAATACAAGAAACCAAGTATCGAACTGCTTGAAGAGCACAGTACTAACGTAGTCGTTTCGTCTGAAGAGCTCCGGGAAAATAAGAATAAAATTATCGAAACACTCGAGAATTTTAAGATTAAAATAGATAAGATTAAGGCTACGATTGGGCCAACTGTAACTCTGTATGAAATTGTTCCTGCAGCGGGCATTAAGATTTCGAAAATCAAAAACCTTGAAAATGATATTGCTTTGAGCCTTGCTGCGCTGGGAATCAGAATTATAGCGCCGATGCCGGGACGTGGAACAATCGGTATTGAGGTGCCGAACAAGAATCCTGAAGTTGTTTCGATGTTGTCTGTTGTCAAGACGGTGAAGTTTCAGGAGTCTAACTATGAGTTGCCGGTTGTGCTGGGCAAAACTATTCAGAATGAGACGTTTATAGTGGACCTCGTTAAAATGCCGCACTTGCTTATAGCTGGTGCTACGGGGCAGGGTAAGTCTGTGGGGCTCAATGTATTGCTGACTTCACTGCTGTACAAAAAACACCCATCTGAATTGAAGCTGGTTTTGGTTGACCCCAAAAAAGTGGAGCTGTCCATTTATGCAAAACTCGAAAAATATTTCTTGGCTAAAATGCCGAGCGAAGATAAGGCGATTATAACTGATACTCAGAAGGTTGTCTATACTCTTAATTCTCTATGTATAGAGATGGAGAATAGGTATTCGTTGTTGGAAAAGGCAACTGTGCGTACGGTGAAAGAGTACAACGATAAGTTCTCGAAACGTAAACTCAATCCAATGCACGGACATAGATATTTGCCTTATATAGTGGTGGTTATAGATGAGTTTGCGGATATGATAATGACTGCTGGTAAAGAGGTTGAGATGCCGCTTGCATTGTTGGCTCAAAAGGCAAGAGCAGTCGGAATTCACTTGGTTATTGCTACGCAAAGACCTACAACCACGATTATTACCGGAAATATCAAGGCAAATTTCCCGACGCGTATTGCGTTCAAAGTTTTCTCGGGAACTGACTCCAAAACAATTCTTGACCAGTCGGGGGCAAATCAACTTATCGGACGTGGTGATTTGCTTATCTCTGCAGCTGGTGGTGAAATGACCCGTGTGCAGTGTGCATTGGTGGAAACTGCTGAAGTTGAACGTGTTGTGGATTATATTGCTACTCAACAAAGTTATGCGGCTGCATATGAATTGCCAGAATATAGTGGCGAAGATGGCGATATGTCGGGTGGTTCAATAGATTTGACAAAACGCGACGGATTGTTCGAGAGGGTTGCGTATATGGTTGTGAGTGAGCAGGTTGGTTCGGTATCGACTGTGCAACGAAAATTCGAAATAGGATATAATCGTGCAGGACGTATTATGGATCAACTGCACGTTGCGGGAATCGTAGGTAAGGCTAATGGTAGCAAGCCGAGAGAGGTGCTTATTTCGGACCTCGATACATTGAAACAAATTATTAATAGAATTGATAATCAATAATTTGATGAGAAAGAAAATTTTGTTTGTAGTTGCGCTGTTGTTGCCGTTGATGCTCGTTGCTGGAGTAGACAACAGAGTGGCGCAAATGAGAGCTAAAATCAAGGAATTGAAAAATTATGCGATTGAGTTTTCAACTATAGATAATGATGGCAATGTGTTGATTGATGGACGATTGACGGTTGGAAATAATGAAAAATATCATCTCAAAACCAAGTTGGGTGAAGTGTGGTTTGATGGAGAAAATGTATGGAACTATTCTTCCGAGAATAATGAGGTGACTGTGGATAGAGTTGAAAATCAGACTAATATATTAGCCAATCCTCAGAAGTTGTTGGCACTTGATTGTGAAGATGAAAATCAGATTGAATCCGTAGCGCAAAACGATGAAGAGGTTGATGGTGTAGAGATGTGGGTGTCGAAAGTGTTGCTCAAAAATGAGGGTGTGAATTTTGAGATTCTACTTTCGATTAACAAAAAGACAGGGTTGCCTTCAGTGTTGAAAGTTTCGTCGGAGGAGGGCGATTACACGTTTACAATTAAGGTTAAAAAAATCGAAACAAATATCAAGGTGAAAGATTTGGATTTTAAGTTTGACTCTAAAAAGTATTCAGACGTCGAAATTATCGACTTTAGGTAATTTTGCGTCATAGTGTCGAATTTTGCAGCAGAATTGATTATTTTGCCGCAAAATTTGTTTTTTATGAAAAAATGTAGTAATTTAGCAACGTGATTCAGTGGGTGTTTTTGAAATTAAGTACCGCTGGATTAAAGGATTGATTATAAATGTATTAATAGATATATGACTGGAGAAGGCGAAAGAATTATTAAGGTTAATATCGAAGAGAAAATGAAAACCGCTTACATAGACTACTCTATGTCGGTTATCGTTTCTCGTGCGTTGCCTGATGTTCGTGATGGTCTCAAGCCTGTGCACAGACGCGTGCTATATGGTATGAGCAACGAACTTGGGCTGCATTACGAAAAGGAAACAAAGAAATCTGCGAGAATTGTCGGGGAAGTACTCGGTAAATTCCACCCGCACGGAGACTCTTCGGTCTATGAGGCTATGGTGAGAATGGCGCAACCGTGGTCGTTGAGATACCCGCTGGTGTTTGGTCAAGGTAACTTCGGCTCGAACGACGGCGACCGTGCTGCGGCGATGCGTTATACCGAGGCTAAAATGGAGAAAATTACAAACGAGGTGCTCGCGGATATTGATAAAGATACAGTTGATTTCCAAAGCAACTTCGATGAATCTATCCTCGAACCTACGGTGTTGCCTACGCGAATTCCACTTTTGTTGGTCAATGGAGCGTCTGGTATCGCTGTTGGTATGGCTACGAATATGCCTCCTCACAACTTGGGAGAAGTTATTGACGCAATCTGTGCATACATAGATAATCCTGATATTGATGTTGATGGATTGATGGAATATGTAAAAGGCCCAGATTTCCCGACAGGCGGTATTATCTACGGAATATCTGGCATCAGAGAGGCGTATGAAACAGGTCGAGGTAGAGTCGTTATAAGAGCAAAAACCGAAATAGAACATACAGCTTCAGGACGTGAGTGTATCGTTATTACAGAAATACCTTATATGGTCAATAAGTCCGATATGCTGAAGAAGATAGCGGATTTGGCTAACGAAAAGAAAATTGAGGGTATTTCTTATGTGAATGACGAGTCTGACCAGAAGGGTATGAGAGGTATCATCATTCTTAAGCACGATGCCGTTGCAAATGTAGTGCTGAACAATCTGTTTAAGTATACTCCGATGCAGACTACATTCGCAATCAATAATATTGCTTTGGTTGATAAGCGTCCGATGACTCTCGGACTGAAGGATTTGATTAAGAATTTTGTTGGACATCGCCACGAAATTATCCTCAGACGTACTCGATTCGAACTCAATCAGGCAATGAGGCGTCTGCATATTCTTGAAGGTTTGCTCATTGCACAACAAAATATTGATGAGGTAATCAATATCATCAAGTCATCACCTTCACCTGAAGTTGCTAGACAAACGTTGATGGCTCGATTCGGGCTCTCTGAAGAACAGGCTACGGCTATACTCGAAATGAGATTGCGTCAATTGACTGCTCTCGAACACGATAAGTTGCAGGCTGAACACGATGAACTCGAAAAACTTGTGAACTATCTCAATCAAGTGTTGAGCGATGAAGCGTTGCAGATGAAGATCGTAAAAGATGAAATGGTCGAAATTCGTGAGAAATATGCCGATGAACGTCGTACAGAAATTGTGGCAAGTGCTAACGAATTTAATCCTGAAGACTTCTATGCAAATGAAGATGTGGTGATTACAATCTCACATTTGGGCTACATTAAGAGAACTTCGCTCAGCGAATATCGTACTCAAAATAGAGGCGGAGTGGGAGTGAAGGGCTCATCAACTAGAGATGAAGACTTTATCGAATATATCTACATCGCTTCGATGCACGATACGATGTTGCTGTTCACCGAAAAGGGTAGATGTCATTGGTTGAAGGTTTACGATATTCCGGAAGGAACTCGCGCATCAAAAGGTCGAGCAGTGCAAAATGTTATCAATATTGCTCCAGACGACAGAATTCGTGCTTATCTCAATGTTAAGCAATTGAATGATAAGGAATATGCCGAAAATCACTATGTTGTGATGTGTACTGCAAACGGTATCATCAAGAAAACTTCGCTGGAAGAGTATTCTCGTCCGAGAACAAACGGTGTGAATGCAATCACGGTTAAAGATGATGATATGTTGCTCACTGCGCTGATTACAAGTGGTAATTCTGAGATATTGATGGCTGCCCGAAATGGTAAAGCTATCCGATTCCACGAAAGCAATGTCCGAGCAATTGGCCGTACAGGTGTCGGTGTTAAGGGTATCGAAATCGATGATGACGATAGAGTAGTTGGAATGATTGCTATCGAACCAGATAAGAAAGATGACATTCTCGTTGTATCTGAAAATGGTTATGGAAAGCGTTCAGATCTGGAAGATTACCGAATTACCAATCGTGGCGGTAAGGGTGTAAAGACTATCAATATCACCGAAAAGACAGGTAACTTAGTTGCAATTAAAGCTGTGTCTGATGAAAATGACCTGATGATTATCAACAAGTCAGGAATCGCAATCAGAATGTCGGTGGATTCGTTGCGAATAATGGGACGTGCTACGCAGGGCGTGAGGGTAATCAACCTCAGAAGTGGTGACTCGATTGCCTCTGTAGCAGTTGTGCCTGCTCAAGACGAAAAAGATTCAAATGAAACTACAGAAACCGAATCAAACGAAATAACACAAGAACAAGAATAAATCAATCTAAAAAGTACACAAATGAAAAAGTTAGTTATGTTTTTGGCAGCAATGGCTGTTGTAAGCATTGCGCAAGCACAAGTTATCCGTTACAATCCGGCTCAACTTAAGAAAAAAGCTGCTTCAAGTGATGTGAATATTCAAAATCAGAAGAAGGCAGGTAAAGCAAATGTTTGGCTCGATCGTGCAGATGCTTATTATGAATTGGGTGCTGGTATGATGAACGGTGTTTATTATAATCAGCCTAAACAAGAGGTTTATACTATGGTAGGTAAACCTGAAAGAACTTGGGAAGCAACTTTAGCAGACGAAACTTATGAAGCAATGAAGTTCAAATACTTTACATTGTTCTTCAAAAATGATAAGGTTGCAACTTGGTCAATTGATGAAGTGTTCGATGAAAAAGCTCTTGAAAAATCAGTTGAAGCTTATTTGAAAGCTTATGAACTTGATGAAAAACTTGCTCCGAGAATTAAAGAAGGTTTGGGTAAAATTGCAAACCACTACTTGAACGTAGCACAAGTTATCAGTATTCCGCAAAATAAACTCAAAGATGCTGCTCAAGCATTTGGTAAATCTTTTGAGGTCGCAAAAAATCAACCTTTGGGACGCATTGATACTTTGTCGGTCTACAATGCAGGTTATATTTCAGTTATAGAACAAGACTATGCAACTGCAGCTAAGTATCTCCCTATTGCTGAGGAACTTGGTTATCATAAAGATGGTGAAGTTTTCTATTACCTCTACTTTGTGTACAAAGAACTCAATCAGCCTGAAAAAGCAGATGAAATTATGAAGAAGGGTGCTGCGTTGTATCCGAATAACAAAAATTTGACTGAATTGCTGATTAACTCTTATATGACTAGCGATCGCGATATCAACGAAATTTTGGCTGAAATTGACCGCGCTATCGCTAACGACCCGAACAATCCTGCTTTCTATTTCTACAAAGCGATGTTGCTCGATAAGAAGGGTATGTTGAACGAATCTTTGGAAATGTTCTTGAAGGTTCTCGAATTCCAACCGAACGAATACAACTCAAACTTCAATACAGGTGTAATCTACACTCGTTTGGCAGAGGCTGCTCGTGAAGAACTCAACGAAATTCCTTACAAAGAAAAGGAAAGATATGAAGCTACTGAAAAGAAAATGGACGACCTCTATTTCCAATCTATTCAGTACTATGAAAAGGCGTTCGAAGCTGATCCTAACAGCATTGATGCTATGAAGATTTTGAAGAGTACTTATTTCTACTTCCGTGAAAAGAAAGAAGGTATGATGGATAAGTACAATAAAATGAATGAAAGACTTGAAAATATCCAACAAAATCTTTCAATGTAATTCATTGTTTAATAAGTAAAAAAAGGCCGGACTCACTGAGTCCGGCTTAATTTTTATTAGTTAAGTATTTTAGCGAATGTTGCTCATTACTTGGTGTGCTAATTCGTTGGCTTGCAATTCTGTTGCAGCCTCGCTATATATGCGAATTATTGGTTCTGTGTTCGATTTGCGAAGATGTACCCAGCCGTCCGAGAAGTCTATCTTTACTCCGTCTATGTCGCAGATCTCTTCATTAGAGTAAATCTTTTTAACATCTTCCAAAATTTTATCCACATCAATATCTGCAGATAAATCGATGCGGTTCTTTGAAATGAAATACTCGGGGAAACCCTTGCGCAGTTCTGATAAACTACACCCCTTGTGTGCCAATGAACTCAGAATTAAACCAATTCCAACCAGTGCATCTCGACCATAGTGCAACTCAGGGTAAATTACCCCACCGTTGCCTTCTCCGCCGATGATTGCACCGGTCTCTTTCATTTTTGTAACTACGTTTACCTCGCCTACGGCTGCAGCCGAGTAGTTGGCTCCGTAGCTGCGAGTAACGTCGCGCAGCGCTCGTGATGAACTCAGATTTGAAACCGTATTGCCAACAGTGTGTGCAAGAACATAATCTGCAGCAGCCACAAGCGTGTACTCCTCGCCAAACATCGAACCATCTTCATTAATCAATGCAAGTCGGTCTACGTCGGGGTCTACGACGATTCCTAAGTCTGCGTGGTGTGCTATGACTGCTTCTGAAATCTGTGTCAAATTTGCAGGTATAGGTTCCGGATTATGCGCGAATTGACCATCTGGTATGCAGTTCAACTCGATGACTTCGGCTCCGAGTTGGCGCAACATTTCTGGTACGATGACCCCACCCACAGAATTTACGGCATCAACTACTACTTTGAATTTGCGAGCCTTAATTGCTTCTACATCAACTAATTTCAAAGCTAAAACCTGTTCGATATGTTGCTGGTTGTATGATGAGTGTTCGAGTACTTTGCCCAGCGAATCAACTTCGGGAAAGATATACGAGTCGCTGTCGGCAATAGCTAAAATTCGTTTGCCATCGGCATCAGATAGAAATTCACCCTTCGAATTCAGCAGTTTTAGTGCGTTCCATTGTTTCGGATTGTGGCTGGCTGTAACAATAATACCGCCATCTGCCGAGTGTGCCGTAACGGCCATTTCCGTAGTTGGCGTTGATGCCAACCCAATGTTGATAACGTCGATTCCGCAGCCCAATAATGTGCCTTCAACAATGGTCGAAACCATTTCTCCCGAGATGCGCGCATCACGGCCGATTACAACTTTTAATCTTTGGGTGTAGTCGCTCTGCTCTTTGAGCCAAGTAGCATAGGCTGATGCAAATTTAGCGATGTCTATAGGGGTCAGATTCTCGGCAGTTATGCCTCCAATTGTTCCTCTAATACCTGATATTGATTTAATAAGTGTCATTTTTATCTAAAATTTATAAGGCAAACGTACAAAAGTTTTGATAAAATATCAACTCTTTTAATGTATTTTTGTATCTTTGTGGGTCAATTATGTGAGTTATGAAAAATAAATTTATTGTTTGGACAGCATTGGCTGCATTTTCGTGGCTGGGAGTTGATGCTCAATCTGATGATTCGGGTGTGCTGAAACGTCTCGAACGAGGAATGAAAGCTTATGAACAAGAACGATATGCAGCTGCATATCAGGATTTTGCAGCAGTTCAGGGGCGACGTGCGGAACTCAATGATGTAAATCGTGAAATGTTGGACTACTATCATTGTCTGACTTCATTTGAACTTGGTAAAGGCGATGCAATAGACAGAGTGGAATCGTTCAGGAGAAATTATCCCCAATCGATTTTCGCTACATCTCTTGATTGGATATATGCAAATGTAAAATTCGACCAGAAAGATTATCAAAAAGCGCTCGAGCTTTTTAGAAATATCGAACCAAATGTCAATAAATTGACCATTGACGAACAACAGGAATTCCACTTCAAAAAGGGTTATTCGCTGATTAATCTTGACGGATTGGTTGATGCCGATTTCAGAAGCGGTAAGATTTCTGATGCAGCAAATATGCTCGAGGCTCAAGGCGATTTTCAGGCTATTCTTTCAACAAGTAGGTTTTATCCGTCGGCTCAATATTATTTGGCATATATCGAGTATTTCAAAGGCGACCTCGACCGTGCGCAGGTAAGATTCGAATCTCTGATTGGCAATAGTGCTTACGGTAATATCGTGCCGTTCTATCTGTTGCAAATCAAATTTTTGAAGGGCGAATACCAAACGGTGATTGCAGATGGTGTTAAGTTGAGAGCCATTGCAAACAAAAAGTGGAAAACTGAAATTGCTCATATATTGGCCGAATCATATTTCAATACGGGTAATTACCATAGCGCGCTCACCGAGATTGTGAACTACAAATCGGAAGGCGGTATGATGACCTCGACAGAAGTATATATGAAGGGGTATTGTCATTTTGTATGTTCTGAGTATTCTGACGCAGAAAAAGAGTTGCGCAAAATTGCTAATATCGCTAATGAAATGGGACAGAATGCAGCGTTTCTTCTGGGTAGAACTTATCTGAAACTCGGAAATAAAAACAAAGCTCTGATGGCATTCTCGTTGGCAACGGCTGCAAACTATGATAAGGAAATCAAGGAAGAGGCAATGTTCAACCGAGCAAAATTGCAGTGCGATTTGGTTGGCAATAGTTTTAACCGTGCAATCGGTTCACTGAAACAATTTATCGAACTCTATCCAAATTCGAAACATATAGGCGAGGCTCGCGAATTGTTGTTGTCTGCATATTTCAATTCGAGAGATTATCAGGCTGCGCTTGATGCAATACAATATATCAAGAATCCGGATAATAACGAAAAGAGTGCATTGCAGAAGATTGCCTATTTCCGAGCTCTGGAACACTACGAAAATGGTGATTATCAGTCTGCACTCAAGACTCTGAACACCTCGTTGGAGTATAGATATAATGCAAAATATACTGCGCTCGGCAAGTTCTGGAAAGCTGAAACTTTGGTTAAGCTCGGCAAACAGAGCGATGCAGCAACACTTTACAAGGAGTATATTGCGCTCGCATCGAAATCTGAACCTGAATTCGCATATGCTTACTATGGTTTGGGTTATTGCAGATTTAATCAACAAAAATGGGACGATGCGCAGATTGATTTCGAGAAATTGACTACGCTCAATACCTCAAGTGTTTTGAAAGCTGATGCCTATAACCGATTGGGTGATATCGAATTTGCTCGTCGCAGTTACTGGAAGGCTATCGAACAATACAATAAGGTGACTCCGTTTGGTGGAGCTGCCGCAAACTATTCGGCATATCGTCGCGCGATTATGTATGGGCTGGTTGATCGTCCGCAGAAAAAGGAGAACGAACTGAAAAATATCATTTCGAAGGGTAATTCGGAGTATGTTGATGACGCAATCTACCAACTTGGTGCGCTGTATGTTAAGCAGGAACAATTTGCCAAAGGCGCAGACCAATTCAAACTGCTCGTTGAAAAGTATCCAAATTCTCCGTATATCGTGCAGTCGTTGAGCGACCTCGGACTCGTTTACCAAAATATGGGTAATGATAACGAGGCTCTGAAATATTATAAAATGGTAACGCAGCGATTCCCAACTTCGACTCAGGCTCGAGATGCGTTGCTGGGTATCAGAAATATTTATGTGGATAGAAATGATATCGATTCGTATGTAGATTTTGCTGCACAAAGCGGTATCGAAGTGAAGGTGTCAATCAGCGAAAAGGACTCACTTTCGTACACTGCTGCGGAGAAATCTTACCTCTCGGGCAATATGGAAAAGGCTGTCGAACATCTGCAAAAGTATGTTGATAACTACCCACAAGGCGGTTTCTTGTCTTCGGCTCGCTATTTCCTGGCTGATGCTCACTTGCGACTCAACAACCAACAGGCCGCAATAGATGAGTACGAAAGACTCTATCAGATGCCGATTAATGAGTTCACCGAACGTGCGCTGCAACAGGCGGGCGATCTCAATATGAAGGCCGAAAAGTGGCAGCAGGCGCTGGTGGCTTACGAGCGATTGTTCAATATGTCAACAGATGCAAAGGTAGTTGATAACGCACTCGTGCAGTCTCTCAAATGTGCATCTAAAATTGCAGATAACCAACTTATTCTCGACTTGTCAGATGAGGCGCTCAAATCGGGATTCGCATCGAAAGATACTCGCCAGAAGGCTGAATTCCTGAAGGCGCGCGCTCTCGATGAATTGGGCAATGTTGATGAGGCGTTGGTATATTATAAAAAGGTAGCGGAAAATCTTAAGCGTCGCGATGGTGCTGAATCAAAATTCCGAATCATTAGAATACTCTACAATAAAGACTTGCTGAAAGAGGGTGAGGCAGAGGTGTTTGACTTCTCGAACAAGGGATCGCCATATCAGTATTGGACTGCGAAAGCATTCTTGATTTTGGGCGATATTTATGTGAAACAAGGCGACTTGTTCCAGGCAAAGGCTACGTTGCAGAGCATCGTAGATGGTTATCTTGATAAAAATGACGGCGTAGTCGATGAGGCTCGCAAAAAAATTGAAGAATTGAAATGAAAAGAAATTTAATATTTGTTCTTGTGAGTGCAGTTCTGTTTTGTTTTTCGGCAAATGCCCAAACAAACAAGAACAAGAAAAGTGAGCTCAATCGTGAATTGGAGGTGACTCGTGAGTATGAGCCGATTGTGAAAACTGCAACTAAAATCGATGTCAAACCTAATCTGGTTGATACGGTTAAGTTGCGCCACGAGTTCAATTATACAATTACTATGGATAAAGCGTACAATCGCGACAGATTCTCAATCAAGCCGATCGGTGTGGCTGATGTAAATGTCGTGACACCGCGTCGCAGCGTTGAACAACTTAACGTAACTGCCGGTTTGGGATTTCCATTCCAGAGCCTTGCAGATGTGAATTATGCATTGGTAAATTCTCCAAAGACTCAGATAAATCTCAATCTGAACCATCGTGGTCAGTGGGCTAAAATAGAAAACGATGCGCAGGTAAAATCTCCTGCTGCGCAGACTCAAAATCAGTTATCGTTCTTCGCGAACAGAACTTGGAGTACGGGTGCAATTTCGGGCGAAGTGTACGGTCTATTTGACAAGTATACTCGTTATGGCTACTATAATAATGGTAATTCGATTCCCGAAACGTTCGATAATTCAAAGAGTGCGCTGGCACAAAGATTCTCAGGTGGAGGTGTGGAATTTGCACTGACTAATATGGGTGATGTGCTGAATATCAATCTGTTGTTTGACGCAGCATCTGTATCCGATAAATTTGACGGCGGCAGAACTGATCTGAATGCTCGACTTGGATTGGGACACACGTTCAAAAACGATCACTCTCTTAATGTCGAATTGGGCGCTCGCGTAGCAAAAGGTAAAAATGTGAATAAAACTGATATTACGTCTATTTCGGTTGCTCCGTTTTATATGATGAATCTCGGAAAGACTACGTTGGGATTGGGTTGTGAAATTGCTTCTGCCAACGCAGGCGATGACTCGGAAGTATTGTTCTTCCCAAAATTCAAATATGAAACACAGATTAAGAACAACCTATCGATATATGCAAATGTCGGCGGTGGTGCATACGTAGACCGATATATGGCTAATCCTTATTTGGTTTCGGAGGCAGTCGCTCCATTGTCAAAGCATTATAGTTTGCAGGCTGGCTTAGCTGGCAATTCAAGAAAAGTGAGATTCGCAATTGGTGTCGAATTTGATATGTTGAAAGATTATGCTGCATATATCAATCTGGTGAATGACAACTTCTTGTATAACGGATTTGGTTATATCACAGATGATGTAGATGTGATTAAAGGTGTGGCTAATCTTGATTGGAAAATTTCGGATAAGGTGGCGTTCCAATCGGGTATTTTGTTCCGCTCGGCAAAAAGTAGCAACTTCTCAGATGCACTATATATGCCAGCATACGAGGCTTTGATAGCCCTGAAATACACGTCGTCAAAGTTCCAGGCTCGAGTTAAATGCGACTTCGTTGGTGAGCAATATTTCTCAGAAATGGGCGTGGATAATCCGCTTGTAAGCACGATTGTTAAGGCTGACGGCTATGTCAATCTGGGAGTTGAATGCAACTACAAATTCAACGAAAAAATGTCGTTCGGAATCGAAGCAAGAAATATAACTAATTCGGAAATTTACGAATTCAATCACTATAAATCAATAGGTGCAAATCTGTTGGCAAAGATTAATTTGAAATTCTAAAATCTGAAAAATTTATCAATATGAAGATATCTTATAATTGGCTTAAAGAGTATGTCAATACGACAATGACTGCAAGAGAAATTGCAGATTGTCTGACAGCTATCGGACTCGAAGTCGAAGGAGTCGAAAAAATCGAGGCAATTCGCGGTGGGCTAGAGGGAGTCTGCATCGGCGAGGTTTTGACTTGTGAAAAACACCCTGATGCCGACAAATTGCATTTGACAACTGTTAATGTCGGTGCAGCAGAACCGTTGCAAATTGTATGTGGTGCTCCGAATGTGGCAGCAGGCGAAAAGGTAATTGTAGCTACGATTGGTGCCCAGCTTTATCCTACGGGCGAAGATGAACCATTCAAAATTAAAAAGAGCAAGATTCGTGGTGTGGAATCGTTTGGTATGCTGTGCGCTGAAGATGAACTCGGAATAGGAGAAGGTCACGATGGTATTATGTTGCTGGAAAAGAGTGCAGTGCCGGGAACTCCGGCTCGTGAGTATTTCAATATCCAAGATGATTTCGTATTGGAGATTGGTCTGACTCCGAACAGAATAGATGCGGCATCTCATTTCGGCGTGGCTCGCGATTTGGTTGCATACCTCAAGAGCATAGGTCAAGAGGCTGAGGTGAAATTGCCTTCTGTAGAGAACTTTGCAGTAGATAAAATAGATAATCCCGTCGAAGTCGTAGTCGAAAATCAAGAGTCGGCTCCGAGATATATGGGTTTGACTATCAGAAATGTAGAGGTTAAACCTTCGCCCGAATGGTTGCAGACAAAGCTGCGCGCATTGGGAATGAATCCTCATAATAATGTTGTCGATATCACAAACTTTATTCTGCACGAATTGGGTCAGCCGCTGCACGCGTTTGATGCTGATAAGATTGCAGGAAATAAGGTCGTAGTTAGAAATTGTCCGCAAGGCACTCCGTTTGTAACGCTCGACGGTGTAGAACGCAAACTCGACGAAAAGGACTTGATGATTTGCGACTCGGAAAAACCGATGTGTATCGCAGGAGTTTTTGGTGGTATGGATAGTGGTGTTACGTTCGAAACTAAAAACGTATTCCTCGAAAGCGCATATTTTAATCCGGTATCTGTTCGAAAGACTGCGAAACGTCACGGACTCTCAACAGATGCATCGTTCAGATATGAACGCGGTACAGACCCGCTTATGCCGCCATACGCACTGAAACGTGCTGCGCTTTTGATTAAGGAGTTGACAGGTGGCGAAATTGCTTCTGAGGTTACAGATATATATAAGGAAATTGCTAAACCGTTTGTGGTAGAACTCAGTTTCAAAAATGTAGACCGACTTATCGGTAAAAAACTTGGTGCAGAGACTATTACCCGCATTGTGACTGCGCTCGAAATGGAGGTCCTGAATGCTACTGATGAGGGACTTACTTTGGCAGTGCCGCCTTACAGAGTTGATGTTCAACGCGAAGCTGATGTTATTGAAGATATCCTCAGAATTTATGGATATAATAATGTTGAAATTCCCGAACACGTTAATTCGACTCTGACATATTCGCAAAATCAGGCGAATGATAAGATTTATAATATCGCTGCCGATTTACTGACCTCTAACGGATTTCACGAAATTATGAGCAACTCACTGACTAAGAGTGGCTACTATGAAGGATTAACTTCGTTCCCGGTAGAAAATTGCGTGAAGATTATGAATCCGCTCAGTTCAGACCTCAATGTTATGCGTCAGACTCTGTTGTTCAATGCGTTAGAGGCTGCATCACTCAACATAAATCATAGACGTAGCGACTTGAAACTCTATGAATTCGGTAACTGCTATTTCTATGATGAGAGTAAAAAAGAACAAGGTGGATTGGCTCCTTATTCGGAAACATACACTTTGGGAATTTTGGTCAGCGGTCAGGCTAATGAGCAGTCGTGGAATGTGAAAGTTTGCCAATCAGACTTCTATTCATTGAAGGTTTATGCAGAAAAATTGTTGGCACGATTCGGTGTAAATATAAATAATGCGCAAATCGAACCGCTGGAAAGCGACCTCTATCGTGAAGCCGTAAGATACGTGTTCAATGGTAAGAGATTGTTTGATATCGGTATCGTGGCGAAGAAAATCCGCACAATGCTCGATGTTAAACAAGAGGTCTACTTCCTGGAAATGGACTTCGACCGAATGATAAAGATGGCTAAGGGCGCAAAAGTCGCAGCTAAGGAGTTGTCGAAATATCCTGAAGTGCGTCGAGACCTGGCGTTGCTTGTAGATAAGAATGTTACATTCCGTCAGTTGCGCGACCTCGCATTCAAGACTGAACGCAAACTGCTCAAGAAGGTAGGTCTGTTCGATGTTTACGAGGGAGATAAACTGCCTGAAGGTAAAAAATCGTATGCTCTGAATTTCGTGTTGGAAGATACAACGAAGACTATGACCGATGCAGTAATTGACAAGGTTATGTCTACGTTGATTGCTCAGTTTGATGCACAACTTGGTGCTAAAGTTAGATAATTACTAATTTATAGATATGCAAGAGAAAATTTTAATTCTTGATTTCGGGTCGCAATATACGCAACTCATTGCTCGCAGAATCCGCGAAATGAATGTCTATTGCGAGATTCACCCGTTCAACAAAATGCCCGAACTTGACCCTTCAATCAAGGGGGTTATTCTCGCGGGTAGTCCATTCTCGGTGAGAGATGAAAAGGCTCCCAGAATCGACTTGTCGCAGGTTAAAGGTAAACTTCCGTTGCTGGGCGTTTGCTATGGTGCGCAGTATTTGGCTCACTTCTTCGGAGGTGAAGTCGGTGCGTCTGAGTCTCGTGAGTACGGTCGTGCTATTCTTACTAAGGTTGATGATGACAATCAATTGATTAAGAATGTATCGAAAGAATCGCAAGTATGGATGTCGCACGGTGATACAATTGTCAGAATTCCGGACAACTATCGAATTATTGCAAGTACAGCCGATGTTAAAATCGCAGCTTACCACATCGAAGGTGAACAAACTTGGGGTATTCAATTCCACCCTGAAGTTTATCACTCAATCGAAGGCGGCGAAATGTTGCGCTCATTTGTTGTTGATATTTGCGGTTGTAAACAAGATTGGACTCCGGCTTCATTCGTGCAATCAATGGTTGAACAGTTGCGTAAACAAATTGGTGATGAACGAGTTATCCTCGGTCTGTCGGGTGGGGTAGACTCATCTGTTGCTGCAGAATTGTTGCACAAGGCCATCGGCGATCAACTGACTTGTATCTTTGTTGATACTGGTTTGTTGCGCAAGAATGAGCTGGAAGAGGTTATGGAATCATATAATTCTATGGGGCTCAATGTGATTGCAGTTGATGCCGGCGAAAAATTCCTCGGTGACCTCAAAGGTGTAACCGATCCAGAACAAAAACGTAAGATTGTAGGTCGCGACTTTGTGGAAGTATTTGATGCTGAAGCTAATAAGATTACAGATGCTAAGTGGTTGGCTCAAGGTACAATCTACCCAGACGTAATTGAATCGGCATCGGTTAATGGTCCGGCTATGGTTATCAAATCGCACCACAACGTAGGTGGTCTGCCTAAGGATATGAAACTCAAGGTTGTTGAGCCGTTGAGATTGCTGTTCAAAGACGAAGTGCGCAGAATTGGTCGCGAGTTGAAAGTGCCGGCTAATATCTTGAATCGTCACCCGTTCCCGGGTCCGGGTCTTGCTATCCGCGTGCTGGGCGAAGTTACACCCGAGCGCCTCAGAATCCTTAAAGAGGCTGATAAAATCTACATTGACGGACTCAGAGAGGCTGGCTTGTATGAAAAAGTATGGCAAGCAGGTGCAATCTTGTTGCCAATCAAATCTGTAGGCGTAATGGGTGATGAACGTACTTACGAAAGTTGCTTGGCATTGAGAGCCGTTATGTCAACAGACGGTATGACTGCCGATTGGGTTCACTTGCCATACGAATTCTTGGCAAACATCTCGAATGCTATCATCAACCGCGTGAAAGGTATCAACCGCGTAGTTTATGATGTAAGTTCAAAACCACCCGCAACAATCGAGTGGGAATAAACATACACAAAAAAGAAGTTTTGTTCGATGAACAAAACTTCTTTTTTATTGGTAGTTATATAATTGATGCGTTAAACTTCTTGGCAATAGAGCGTTCCGTTTTCAATGCGAACTACTCGAACAGCAGCACCCTTGTCAATCATTTTGCCTGTAATCGAAATTGCATCATAATAGCGATTGTCAATTTCAACTTTGCCTCCTGGTCTGAGCGCTCCGACGACTACACACTCGCGGTTTATAAAGTCTGAGTCGTGAACTCCGGCTACAAATCCATCTTCATTATCCAATTCTGAAGTGAGTACCACGGTGCGTCTCAGTGATGAATTGCTGGTCAGCATTTTGCCGATTGCAAAAAACGATACCACAAGACCAATGGCAACCGAGAAGACTACCCGCAAAATGGGGCTGATTACACTTGAAACATCAACTTGATTGTCTGGAATATATTTGAAAATATCGTTGTCAATCATACCGAAGGCCAAACCCGTAATCATTGCTAATATGCCGACAATGCCCGCTACGCCAAACCCCGGAATGACAAATATCTCCAATATGAGCAGTATTACTCCGACCATAAACAGAGCAATCTCCCACACCTGCAGTAGACCTTCGAGCCACAACGGAGAAAAATAGAGTATGGCTGCGAGTATTGCCACAATCAGAGGAAAACCTACTCCCGGAGTCTTCAATTCGAAGAATATACCTCCGACCATAAAGAGTATCAACATACTCTGCAACGCAGGATTGGTCAGAAATCCCATTATCTTGTCTAACGTAGTAGACTTATATTCATATATTTCACTTGGCTCGGCGATGCACTCCTTGACTACCTCTTCAACGGAATTGGCCGTTCCTTCGCAGAATCCTAATCTCACAGCCTCATCTGTAGTCAATGATAAAACTTTCGTCGAATCAATTACGCCCTCTACTACGATGCTGGGATCTACCATCGCCTCTGCGATGTGTGGGTCACGACGCCAACGCCACGTAGTATCTCGGCCCTCAATCTTGTCTATAACCTTGCCGTGACTCTCGGCCGTAGCGCGCATCATTGCTCGCATAAAACTTTGATACTTATCGGGCATAGGCTGTCCGTCCGCGCCGTTCACTACCGTAGCTGCGCCAAATGTCGAACCTTTGCGCATATATATCGAATCGGCAGCAATTGAAATCAGTGCTCCGGCACTTACAGCCTGATTGTTTATGAAAACTACTACGGGAATTTTTGAATTTAGTATGGCTGTGCGTATTGAATCGGCCACATCGACAACTCCGCCGTATGTGTTCATCTCAATCAAAATCAGGTCTGAATTGCGACTCTGTGCATCGTGCATACAATTCTTAACCATACGCCAAGTCGATGGCATAATATTCTCCTTGATAGGGATTACATAGACAGATTTTCGATTGGATACCGAATCTGCACCACTCACCATCGAAACCATCATCAGCGACAACAATGTCAATAACAACAGCTTTTTCATAGACAATTTACCTAATATGTTTAGTCGTGAATTGGAATTACTCGCCCGAGCAATCCTTACATTTGCGAGCATCAATAATCTCCTGCTCACGAGCACAGCGAATGCCACGTTTGCGCATCTCACGATTCGTTTCGATTTCGCTCTCAATGTGATGCCCCTTGACCATCAGTGTGATAGAGAGTCCGACCATAAACAAAGCAACGGCTCCAACCCCGAACAAAAACGTAATTAACCACGTACTCATACCTTTTCAGAATCTAAATTAAACACCAATTGTTGCAAAGGTATGAAAAAAATGATTATGCTAAATAAAATTCAAAAAAAACTTCCTAACTTTGCAGGATAAATAAAGGTGTAAAATATAATAATTAAATAATATGGGAAGAGCATTTGAATATCGCAAAGCGCGTAAAATGAAACGTTGGGGTAATATGGCTAGAGTATTTACCCGTCTTGGAAAAGAAATCGTAATTGCTGTTAAAGCCGGTGGTCCTGATCCTGCATCAAACTCACGTCTGAGAGTCTTGATTCAGAACGCTAAGGCTGAAAATATGCCGAAGGAAAATATCGAACGTGCTATTAAACGTGCTACATCAAAGGATACTGAAGATTACAAGGAAATCGTTTACGAAGGATATGGTCCTTTCGGTATCGCTATGGTAATTGAAACTGCTACGGATAACAATACTCGTACAGTTGCTAACGTGCGTAGCGTATTTAACAAATTCGGCGGAGCATTGGGTACATCTGGTTCGCTTTCATTCTTGTTCGACCACAAGTGTGTATTCAAAGTAACTGCTGCAAGTGTGGCTGATGCTGAAGAACTCGAACTCGAACTTATTGACTGTGGTGCTGATGAAGTATTCGCTGAAGAGGATTCAATCATCATCTACGGAACTTTCGAATCTTACCACAAGATTCAAAGCTATTTGGACGAACACTCAATTGAAATCGTTAGCGGTGAATTCGTGAGAATCCCTGTTGATACTAAGGAGGTTACTAACGAACAACGCGAAACTCTCAACAAGATGATTGAGCGTTTTGAAGAAGATGACGACGTTACAAACGTCTATACTAATATGAAAGAAGAGGAAGAAGAGTAATTGTTATCGGCAATGGCAGGCGGAAAAAAGAAAAAAAACGAACCAAATATTGTGGTACGAAATGTGGTATTGGCAATATGTTTCTGTATTGTTGGGGCGTTTTTGCTCAAAATTTCGCTGAATGTTGCCACACGTCACGGTGAAGTATACACCGTTCCTGACTTCTCGGCTATGAGTATCGAGGAGGCTAAACAGGCAGCAGCTCCAGCAAAGTTGCGACTCGAGATTTTCGATTCGCTGTATGTTGTGGGAATGCCCGGTGGGGTAGTGCTCGACCAGCTGCCAAAGGCTGGAGCGCGTGTCAAATCTGAACGACGTGTTTTGTTGACAATTAACTCTCACAATCAACGCAAGGCTCAGATTCCCTATGTTGCAGGTTATTCGTTACGTCAGGCTAAGAATATTTTGATGACTGCGGGATTTGAAATCGAACGCCTTGAATATGTTGAAGATATGGCTATGAACAATGTGTTGACTCAATATTATAAGGGTCAGCAGATTGTTCAAGGTAGCCAATTGGAGGCCGAAATAGGTTCAGGTATTGTGTTGCAGGTGGGATTCAACCCTGATGCGCAAACTAATCCCGTAGTGCCCAGAATTGTAGGTCGATCGCTGAAGGAGGCTAAGAGTATGCTCTGGGAAGCGGGCTATAATGTAGGTGACATTATGCGTGATGAGGACATTTCGGCTGCAAATCAAAACGACTGCAAAGTCTATAAACAAGAGCCGAATCAGGCCGAAGAATTGGCTTGGGGTGAAAAGGTTACGATATACATAACCACTGATGGCGAGAAGGTTAAACGTGGTGTGTCAGAAAGTGATCGAATTTATCAAGAGCGATTGGCTGAGAAACTTGCAGCCGATTCGTTGGCATTGGAAGCCGATTAATAAAGCAGTGTCTGATGAGAAAGTCATTTGATCAAGAAGACTTCAATTTGGAGGATAGCGAATCCTCTGAAGAGATGTATGAGCATTTTTCGGTAATTGTCGATAAGGGACAGGCTCTTGAGAGAATAGATAAATATCTGACTCGAAAACTTGAGGCTACGTCAAGGAATCGAGTCCAAACGGCTGCTGATGCGGGTTGTATTCGTGTCAATGGAGTAGCCGTAAAATCGAGTTACAAGGTTAAGCCGCTTGACCAGATTGCGATTGTGATGCCATATCCACACTTGGAACTCGAAATAATCCCTGAAAATATCCCACTGAATATACTCTACGAAGATGACGATGTTATCGTTGTAAACAAGGAGGCAGGTATGGTTGTACACCCTGGTCACGGAAACTATCGTGGTACATTGGTCAATGCTCTGACATACCATCTGAAGGACTATCCGCTTTTTCAGCAGGGAGATATGCGTGCTGGGCTTGTGCATCGCATCGACAAGAATACATCTGGAATCTTGGTCGTAGCCAAAAATGAACACGCTCACGTTTCTCTGGCAAAGCAGTTTTTCGACCACTCAATAGACCGAGTCTACAAGGCATTGGTTTGGGGTAATATGCCAGAAGATGAGGGGAGAATTGAGGGTAATATCGGCAGAAGTATTCGCGATAGGCTAAAAATGGCGGTATTCCCCGACGGTGATGCCGGAAAACACGCAGTAACACACTGGAAGGTTATCGAGCGTTTGGGCTATGTTAATCTGATTGAGTGTAAATTGGAAACGGGGCGCACTCACCAAATTAGAGTGCATATGGAGTATATCGGACACCCGCTGTTTAATGATGAGCGCTACGGTGGCGACAGAATTTTGAAGGGTACTACCTTTAGTAAATATAAGCAATTTGTGGAAAATTGTTTCGAGCAACTGCCGCGCCACTCTCTTCACGCAGCAAGTCTGGGCTTTATTCACCCAACTACCAAAAAGTATGTCCACTTTGAGTCTGATATGCCCGAGGATATGAAAAATGTGATTGGTCGTTGGCGAGATTATATTTCCTCGCGAAATGTGCAAGAAGATGATTAATAAGTTATTAGATATTGCGGCTCGGGGAGGCAGATTGACTGCCGAAGAGTTGAAAGAATTATATATGAATGCACCGCTCGCATCTCTTGGTGCAGCAGCCGATGCGGCAAAACGATTGCATAGCGGAGATAGAGTTTTCTATAATCGCAATTTTCACTTGGAGCCTACAAATATTTGTCGCTATAGATGCCACTTTTGCTCGTATCGCAGAGATGTCGGTGATCCTGAAGCGTGGGATTACACTATAGATCAGATGGTTGAACAAGTTAAGGCTCGCGCAAAATCTGGTGCTACGGAGGTACATATCGTCGGCGGAGTACACCCTGAACACACTCTCGATTTCTATTTGGAACTGATTGAAAAGATTTATCAAATAATGCCTAATACTGCAATTAAGGCATTCACAGCCATTGAGTTAGCATTTATGATAAAGAGTTCGGGATTGGATATAGAGTCAGGATTAAGAAAACTGATTGATGCAGGTATGATGGCAATTCCAGGAGGTGGTGCAGAAATATTTAACGACGAAATTCGTAAGAAAATATGCGGTGAAAAGGGTAGTGCAGAGGAGTGGCTCGAGGTACACAGAACTGCGCACAAACTTGGACTCAAGACCAATGCTACGATTCTCTACGGACACATAGAAAGCATTGATGATAGAATCGACCATTTGTTGAGACTCAGAGAATTACAAGATGAAACGAGTGGTTTTTCAGCATTCATTCCGTTGAAATACAGAAGCCGCCACAATTCGATGGCTGAAATTGGCGAGGTGTCAATTGTAGAAGATATGAAAATGATGGCTATCAGCCGATTGACTTTGGATAATTTTCCGCATATAAAGGCTTATTGGCCGATGTTCGGCAAGACTACGGCAGAGATTGCACTCGGTTTCGGAGCTGATGACGTAGACGGTACTATTGACGATTCGACAAAAATTTACTCTATGGCAGGAGCCGAAGACCAAAAGCCAGTGATAACCATTACGGAAATCGAGCAAATGGCTGCTACACACGGATATAAGGCTGTCGAACGTGATACATTTTACAACGAATTGACAAAGTAATTTGCAGTTGTGAACAATTATCAACACAGAATTGACGTTTTATCAACAAAGTTATAAACAATCCAACTTCGGGGAATGGAGTACAGTTACAAGTTTAAGATGAATAAGCGTTCGCGCCGTCAGACTGCGATGTGGATTTTCACGTTTGCGCTGCTGATTGCGGGGTTGTACATCTTCAACGATGGCAGTTTTTATGTGTCGGTGTGGTTTATGTCGCTGGCTATCTGTCTGTTTGTTTTGTTTCTGATGTCTATACCCAAATCACTGAAAGTTAATGAACAATTTATTGACATTCATTGTGTTGTAGAGTTGACTCGAATCCCTATTTCCAATATTGTGGAGATACGCCCGATTGATAATAAACAACTGAAATGGGCACTTCCGCTGGCAGGAAGTTTTGGATTTGGAGGCTATTTTGGCTACTATTTCAATCTGAGAAATGGCAGTATCTTTAAGATGTATGCTCGACAATGGGGCGATTTTGTGATGATTACAGATGTCTACGAAGATGTTTATGTAATTAATTGTAAAGATTCTGAAAATTTGATTGACTTCATAAAGTTGATGAGTAGCATCAATCAAAATCAAGTTAGCGAATAGGTAAAGGTAACTAAAAATAAGATACCCTGTCAATTTATTCTTTGCTAAATTTTCTAATTTATAAATTTTTTTTTACTTTTGCAGTTGGATTGTGGAATACACAAATCCTATGATGGCATTTAGGCTATTGGTTTGCAACGAAAACGACCAATTTTAAGAGCAAACACACCAATAGGCACGATAAATGCCCTCGCTGTATAGCGTGGGTTGTGCTTATGTGTTTGTAGGTGCTTGGTCGTACCTCGTTGCAGTAAGTCCAGTCCACGCTTCTCTTTTTGAGTTAAACGGTTGTCATCTAACGACAACGAGTGCAAACAGCACAATTATATGTTTAACTTAAATTCAAACTATTATGAAAAAGATTTTCGGATTGATGTTGCTATGTGCAACTACCGTTTGTCTAACTTCTTGCTTTGGTGGTAGTTCTTCGAGCCCACGGGTGGAAGATGATAAGTATTGGAAGTCGGTAAGCCGAGAGCAAGCATTGAAAAAAGCAGGAATGGAGGGTGCTGTTACTATCGAAAGAAATGCTCGTAGAGAGTATATGAAAGGTGGTGGCTATACTGCTCCTGATGGCAGCAAGCAAGTTCATTACAAAGGCTCAAAAGAGCAAAAAAAGATGTTGGAGTTGATTGATAAGTATATGGATTAAAATATATAGCAGTATGAGTGAATTGTCAGTAGAAGAATGGAGGAAGAAGTGGGATGAATGGAATGAACAAAGAGGTTATGAAAAAATTGATTGGTCAAAACCAGTTGAGATAGAAACCACTTCTACAAGGAATTTCGAGAAGGAAGAAGAACCTTTGCGATGTCCTTATTGTGGTAGCACTTATATAACTGCGAATAAGAAAGGATTTGGACTTGGCAAAGCATTAGTTGGAGGTTTTCTAACAGGCGGTGTTGGTCTATTAGCTGGGTTTATTGGTAGTGGAAAAGTAAAGTGTACTTGTCTGAAATGTGGGCAAGAATGGAAACCTTAAATTGAACAAATATGTGGTTATTCGGCATTTTATGCTTCTTTTGTTTCCTTACAGAAGTTCTCGGAGAAAAGCACGGTAGGAGATAACGATGCGGGAGCAATTCCGGTTGCTCCCTTTGATAACAAAATTTTTAAGTGTAAATTTGTATATAAATACCAAAATACAAATAGCAACAAAAAAGGAGCTGTAAAAACAGCTCCTTTTTGTTAATTTTAATGATTGTGGCATTGGTGGTGTTCGTCGTGGCTACTGCAGCCGATGCCTGAATCCACTAAATTACCTGATAAGTAAGCATTTACTACATTGTCAATATCTCCTTTACAACCACGCACTACGCTGATGTTGCAACTATTGAGCTTGTTGAGCGCCCCTGCACCCATATTGCCCGCCAACATAACCGTAACACCCATATCGCGCAACTCGTACGCAATATTCGACTTGCAACCGCAACCTTGTGGCGACGGAAGCGTTTGCTTTTCTACAACTACATTATTTTCAATCGAATAGATTGTGTAATACGCACAATGACCAAAGTGGTCGTCAATAACACCCTCACGTGTCGGAACTGCAATTTTAGTTGTCATACTCAAAATATTTTTAGTCGTTTATTTCCTTAACTAATGTCTATCTGACACCACTGCAAATGTAGGGCTTTTTGTGCTAAAAATCAAATCAACAACATTTTTAATTAAACTATTTGGTTATGTCGTTAAAAATCACTACTTTTGCGCCCGTTAATGGTGCGATGGGTGCCGTTTATCTGAGTTGAAGAGAGGAATGTTTGGGTGTTTTTCCGCCTCTTAAACTTTCGATAGTCGGCTGAGTAGCACTGATTTATTAATCAAAAACAAAAACATTTAGACAATGAAATCAATTGTTATTGAAGGCTCTGCTCGTGCAGACTTCGGAAAAAAGGCTACTTCGAAATTGAGAAACGAAGAGATGGTTCCTTGTGTAATTTACGGTGGCGGCGAAACTGTACACTTCTCAGTTAGCGAACGTAAACTTAAACAACTGCTTTACACTCCGAACTCTTACATCGTTGAATTCGATATCGATGGCCAAAAAGAAATCGGCGTTATGCGCGAAACTCAGTTCCACCCGGTTACTGACAAAATCCTTCACATCGACTTCCAACGCGTTGTTGCTGGTAAGCCTGTTACTATCGCTGTACCTGTAAGACTCGAAGGTAACTCTAAAGGTGTTAAGCTCGGTGGTAAATTGCAACTGAAGAGCCGCAAATTGACTATTTCTGCTATGGTTGAAAACTTGCCGGACGAATTGGTTGTTGACGTAACCGAACTTGACTTGGGTAAGATGATTTCAGTCGGTGAATTGAACTTCGAAAACATCAAGATTCTGACTCCGGCTGTAACTCCTGTTTGTGCTGTTAAGGCTACTCGTGCTTCTAAGAAGGCTTAATAAAATAGTTCTGAAGTGAAGTATCTGATTGTAGGGCTGGGGAATATCGGTGTAGAATACGAAAATACCCGCCACAATATAGGATTCAACGTGTTGGACGCTTTAGCTAAGGCGTCCGACACTGTTTTTACCTCTTCCCGATATGGCAGTATTGCCGAAATTAAACATCGAGGACGTACTCTTATTCTGCTGAAACCATCGACATATATGAACCTCAGCGGTAAGGCTGTGTCTTATTGGCTCAAGGCTGAGAAGATTCCTATTGAAAATCTGATGGTTATTGTTGATGATTTAGCGATACCTTGTGGTTCGATTAGAATCAGAGCAAAGGGTAGCGATGGTGGTCATAATGGCCTGAAAAATATCAATGAATTAATTGGTAGTCAGAATTATGCAAGAATAAGAATGGGTATTGGAAACGGATTCCCGCAAGGTGGACAGGTAGATTTTGTGTTGGGTAAGTTCACGTCTGAAGAGCAGGCGCTAATTGCCGAGCGAATTCCGAATGTTTGCGATGCTATTAAGGCATTCACAATCGACGGAATCGACCGCACGATGAATCGCTTTAATACCAAATCAAAAGAGTAACTTGGCTCAATCGAATTGAGTTGGCAATAAAAACGCTCCACAGTATTCTGCGGAGCGTTTTTGTTTTCTGAGCTATAATCCCACGACAATATTTGCACTCACCGTTGATGCCCCTCCTGCGCACGCTCGAAAAAATAAAATATTTAATTATTCTTTCGGAGGGATATACAAAAAAAGAGTCGGCTTTGTTGCCGACTCTTATATTCAAGTTTTCAAATTTTAGTTCATCAGAGGCAGCGAGCCATACTTCTTAGAGTATTCGAGCATTTGAGCCGGGAAGTCGTTCACATACGAAACTTTGACATCGATAATCTTGTCGCCTTCCATCACCGGAGTGTAAACCGGATTCACGAAACCGCTATAAGGTTCGAGGTTGAGTTTTGCGTAGCGTTCCAAAACCTCTTTGTGCAATTCCGGATCAACCTTAACTGCGTAAGTTTCAACCAGATTCTTACCTGCTTCGTAGTCGCCTGTAGACTTGATGCGTTGAATTTCGGTCAGCAATTCGCCAAAAAGTGTGCGCAACTTTTCAAAGTCATTAACTACGAAATAAGTCTTGCCGTTTTCTACAACTTTTTCGATTACTTTTTCAGCAGCACCCTTTTCAAAACACCATTCTGTGATGAGTTTGCGGTTACGCATATGAGCTTCTTCCACGTTCTTGCCCGGTTGAATTCGAGTCAATTGTGTTTGGATACCATTCATAATGTATTTTGAATACTCAGCCCAAGCAACTTCTTTCGATGGAATCAGACCCAAGTCAATCATCTTCTGGTCAGCCATATAGTAGAGTGCAAACAGGTCTGCGCGAGTCTCTTCGAGTGTAGCACCATAGTTTTTCAACTCATCACCCTTCACACCCGGAGCCAAACGTCCAGAACCGTGACCCAAACATTCGTGCATATCTGTGTGGAGATTGTCAGCCAAAGAGAGGTATTTTTCGCAGCGTTCACGATCTTCTGCGCGCAACATAAATTCTTCATTGAAACCGCTGCCCTTGCTTGATTCTGCATAAGCATCAGTGATGTTTTCGATGGTTACTGATTTTGAACCATACTCAGCGCGAATCCAGTTCGAGTTCGGCAGGTTGATACCGATTGCAGTCGATGGGAATGCATCACCAGCCAACATTGCTACGGTAATAACCTTTGCAGATACGCCTTTAACTGTCGGCTTTTTGAATTCTGGAGCGATAGGAGAGTTATCCTCGAACCATTGTGCTGCAGCACTGAGAGTTTCGGCACGTTTTGTTGCTTCGACATTTTTGAAGTTTACAACTGCTTCCCAAGCACCTTTCATACCCAGCGGATCGCCGTAGTCTTCTGTGAAACCATTTACGAAGTCAATTTGTTCGTTTGCCCAATTCAGCCACAAAATATTGAATTGGTCAAACTCTTTCAAATCACCGCTCTTATAGTAAGAAATCAACATTTCGATTGTCTCTTTCTGTTTGTCAGATTCAGCTACAGATGCAGCCTTTTCGAGCCAATAAACAATCTTTTCGAGCGCAGCAGAATACATACCTCCGATTTTCCAAACACGTTCGTAAACTTTACCGTCTGCATCTTTGGTAACTTGGCTATTCAAGCCGTGCATTACGGGACGAGTATCTTTCGGGTTGTGTTTAGATGCGTAGAATTTTTCAACTTCTGCTTGAGTTACGCCTGCATAGTAGTTCGTTGCAGAACCTGTTACCAAGTCAATGCCTGCAGTCTGGTTAACCTTAAAGCGATAGAGTTCAGCGTCGAACATTGCAGGTTTGATTGCAGCCATCAGTTCTTCAACTGTAGCAAAGCTGTCATTATTGAATTTTTCTGCAGGAATTGATGCTACCAATTCATCGAAATAAGCCTCGCTGAATTCGGGCATAAACTTCTCGTTTGAGTAGTGGTGGTGAATACCATTTGCAAACCAAACTTTCTTCAGGTATTTTTCGAACTTAAGAAAGTTTTCAGACTTACGGTCGCCTGCGTAGTTTGTGTAAATTGTTTCGAGTGCGAAACGGATAGACAGATTGTATTTGAAATTCTGATCCCACAAAATATCGCGACCCCACTTTGCAGCTTCACCGAGATAGTAAATCATCTCTTTCTGTTTCGGAGTCAGTTGTTCGAATCCAGGTACCTTATATTTAAGTACCTTAATATCATCGAATCTGTCGACAACCCATTGGTTATCTTCAGTTTGAGCGGTCTGTTGTGCGCAGGAAACCGCACCTGCAGCAATTGCTGTCATAGCAAAAATTCTCAAAGATTTTTTCATTATTCAAGTATTAGATTTATTTCACAATTTTGCACCTGTAGAAAGTTTTGTAGTTACCTCGCGACATTGATGCGAGTTTACCTCTCAGGAGATTTTTTCTAAGTGGTTGCAGATGGTCAGTGAATACCATACCTTCGAGATGGTCATATTCGTGTTGGATAACACGAGCTACTGCGCCCGAGAACTCCTCATCGTGTTCCACGAAATTTTCGTCCAGGTATTTGATTTTGATTGTGTCGTGGCGCAGGACATCTTCGTGGATTCCAGGCAGACTCAGACAGCCCTCGTTAAATGAGACGAGTTCGCCCGAGCGCTCGTAAATCCGAGCATTGATGAATGTGCGCTTGAATCCGTATGCAGAAGGGTCGCTCTTTGCAAAGGGCGTAGCATCAACAACAAATAATCTGATCGAACGACCGACTTGAGGTGCAGCCAAACCAACACCATCGGTTTCGTACATCGTTGCGTACATATCCTCGATAAAATTTTTAAGTTCGGGATAGTCCGGCGTAATATCTTCAGCTATTTCTCTTAAGACCGAAGATCCGTAAACATAAATCGGGTATATCATCTTTTTTCTTCTATATGTCATATTATCAGTAGTTTATAAGTTTGAGTCGAGATAGCTTTGCAATATGATTGATGCGCTGATGGTATCGGCCAGACCCTTTTCTCGACGTTGCATTTTTTTGACTCCGCCCTCAATCATTGCGCGTTGAGCCAAAACCGAAGTAAATCGCTCGTCGTGCATAACTACGGGCATCTGCGGGAATTTTTTAGCAAATGTAGCCAGAAACTTCTCGATGTTCTGGTAGTTCTCAGATGGAGTACCGTCCATTTTTCGCGGCATTCCGACCACTACGCGTTCGACCTCGTTCTTGGCAAAGTAGTCGGTCAGATAGTTCATCAATTCAGACGTAGCTATGGTTTGAGCCGAAGCTGCAACAATTTTCAGTGGGTCGGTTACTGCGACTCCCGTACGTTTTTTCCCATAGTCCAAAGCCATTATTCTTGCCATCTCGATACACCATACCAAATTAAACAGTCGCAAATATAGCTAATTTTTCTCGGATATAACATATTAATCTTATTCTATAACTTATTTCAGCGTGAAAATATTTCTATAAACACAAAAAAAAGTCCGCTTTAAGCGGACTCTTTTGTAATTACTACCTATCACGAATTGTTTTCATAACCTCTTCTCCAGCAAGACTCTCTAAGAGTTTTTCAACTCCTCTTGCATCTCCTTTGTTTTGAAGTTCATCATACTTCGCAATAACCTCTTTGTACTCATCTGGCTCCAATACAATAAATATCTGATTACTATACTGAGTCCACTCCCTATTAAACTCATCCCATCTAACAGTTATAGCTGTTCTTATATTTGTTGTTTTTTCTGGTTTTACAGTAACAATCCATTCTCCTTTTCTTAGGTCTTTATATGGAATAACCGGACCTCCATTTTCAACCGCAAGATGTTTAACCTTTTGGGGGTTAAATATAAACTTTATTCTGACAGAGTCTCCCACTTGAAGAATCTTCTTCTCGGCAAAAACTTTAAAGTCCGATGTTCCAAGATCATTAATACCAAACTTCTCAAAACGTTCCTTTCTGGGAATAGGTTTAGATTTAGGCTTTTCCTTTAAAGGAGCAGTTTGGATATCAATGATATGAAGATTTTGTGAAAAAACACTTGTTGAGCAAAATAAAATTACGACACACAAGATTGATTTTATTTTAATCATAAAGCGTTAATTATTAGGGGTGGGACGAGGTGTTGTTCTGTATACAATGGATGTACATGCTTCAACTTCATCTAAATTCCTAACTGTCACAATGTAAGTTTTGATTATACCGTAACCAGGTATAATGTCACCATACCTTATACGATTTTCTTGTTCCACATTCCTCATTGATTCAGGAATTGGAACGACCTCAGTTTGATAATCATCATCTGCATATACGGTAAGGACATTCGTATTGGTGAAGATAATGGTAAAATTAAAAACTTCATTTGGAAGAACTGTGATTGCACTTCCTGCAACAGGACTGAGTGCTACGGTGGGTGGATTGACTGCAAATGCAAATGAAATACCTCCAATGATTAGGCTAAAAATAGCCAATTTTTTTAAAACTTTTTTCATACTCTTTAGTTTTTAAATTAAACATGCCCAAATGTAAGAATTATTTCTATGATTTCCAAATATTTTTAAAACTATTTAACAGAAATTTTAAATAAAAAATTAACACAAAAAGTCGGTCGAATTTTATGGATAGACGTATTGCAAAAGCCGAAAAAAATATATATTTTTGTAGGTTATTTTTTCGATAATGAACGAAGTATTACCATTAATAGAACTACAAAACGTAGCGATATATCATAATCAAGATGTCTTCAAATCGCCTCGATTTGGAGATAGCGACCCTGATAATGATATGATTCTCAGTGATGTCAATATCACTGTGAAGAGGGGAGAACTTGTATTCCTAATCGGTAAGGTCGGTAGTGGAAAATCTTCGCTACTTAGAGTGTTGTACGGAGAGGTGCCGCTGACTCACGGTGAAGGTCGTGTTGCAGGAATAAATCTCAAGAATCTGAAACAAAGTCAGATGCCATATCTCAGACGAAAACTCGGAGTCGTGTTTCAGGATTTTCAACTGTTGTATGACAGAAATGTTTATGAGAATTTGAGATTTGTACTCAAGGCTACAGGCTGGAAGAATGAGGCTCAGATTGAACACCGCATTAAGGAGTTGCTCAATCACGTGGACCTCGCACATAAAATTCACAAAATGCCTTACCAACTCAGTGGTGGTCAGCAACAACGCCTATGCATTGCCCGAGCACTGCTCAATAGTCCAGAGATAATTCTCGCCGATGAACCGACCGGAAATCTCGACCCGGCATCTGCTCGAGAGGTTATGGATTTGTTTGCGGGAATACGCGATATGGGTTGTGCTGTGGTAATTGCTACGCATAATGTCGCAAATCTGAAAAACTACGAATCGCGCGCACTCAAGTTCGATTCGGGACACATCGAAGAACTCGATTTGAATGCTATTTTTGGAAAAAAATGATTGTATTTTTACCTAAAAAAAACTACCTTTGCAAGTATAAAATAACACATTGTTATGAGTGAAATTGAAAAAGATATTATAAATCCGACAGAAGAGTATTCGGCATCGAGTATTCAGGTGTTGGAAGGTTTGGAAGCAGTGCGCAAAAGACCTGCTATGTATATCGGTGACATCGGAGTGCGTGGTCTGCATCACTTAGTGTATGAAGTGGTCGACAACTCGATTGACGAGGCACTGGCAGGATATTGTACAAATATTGAGGTAGTTATCAATGAGGATAACTCTATTACGGTACAGGACAATGGTCGTGGTATCCCGACCGATTTCCACGAAAAAGAGGGTAAGTCTGCACTGGAAGTCGTGTTGACCGTATTGCACGCTGGCGGTAAATTCAATAAGAATAGTTATAAGGTATCCGGCGGTCTGCACGGGGTAGGGGTGTCGTGTGTGAATGCACTCTCTGAAATGCTCGAGGCTGAAATCCACCGTAACGGCCAAATCTTTGTACAACACTACTCACGAGGCGCTGCGCTGGAAGATGTGCAGGTAGTAGGCCAAAGCGATAAGACCGGAACACGAATCACATTCCTGCCCGATAAGACAATCTTCTCGGTTACGGAGTATGAGTTCGAAACGTTGGCTACACGCTTGAGAGAACTCGCATTCTTGAACAAGGGTATTCACCTCGATTTGCTCGACAAGCGTACTAAAGATGCAAATGGCGAATATCGTCACGAACACTACTTCTCGGAAACAGGTCTTAGCGAATTCGTGCAGTTCTTGGACGAAAATCGCGAAAAGATTACAGAAAATATCATAAACATCGAAGGTGAAAAAGATGGTGTGCCGGTAGAGGTTGCACTGCAATACAACTCTGGTTATACAGAAAATGTTCACTCGTATGTAAACAATATCAATACAATTGAAGGTGGTACCCATCTGACAGGCTTCAGACGTGCGCTGACAAGAGTATTGAAAAAATATGCAGAAGATTCGGGATTGCTAACAAAAGCTAAGGTTGAAATCAACGGTGATGATTTCCGTGAAGGTCTTACTGCAGTTATCTCTGTAAAGGTTGCAGAACCTCAATTTGAGGGTCAGACAAAGACAAAACTCGGTAATAATGAGGTTATTGGTGCAGTTGATGGTGTTATTGCATCGGCACTTGTAAATTACCTTGAAGAAAATCCGAAAGATGCAAAGACCATTGTAAATAAGGTTATTTTAGCTGCACAGGCCAGAGTTGCAGCTCGCAAGGCTCGCGAAAATGTACAGCGTAAAACAGTTCTTTCGGGTGCTGGACTGCCGGGTAAATTGGCTGACTGCTCATCAAGAGATATGACTCAGACTGAGTTGTTCTTGGTCGAAGGGGACTCTGCAGGCGGTACTGCGAAACAAGGTCGTTCTCGTGAGTTTCAGGCTATTCTGCCACTGAGAGGTAAGATTCTCAACGTAGAAAAGGCAATGGAACATCGCGTGTTCGACAGCGAAGAGATTATGAATATCTATAGCGCGCTCGGCGTTAAGATTGGCACCGAAGAAGATAGTAAAGCACTTGATATTAGCAAGTTGAGATACGGCAAGATTATTATTATGACCGACGCCGACGTCGATGGTAGCCACATCGACACGCTGATCATGACCTTCTTCTTCAGATATATGCAAGAACTGATTAAGGGTGGACACCTTTACATTGCGCGTGCACCGTTGTTCTTGGTTAAGCGAGGAAAACAGAAGCGCTACTGCTGGAATGAGACCGAAAGAGATCTTGCGATCGAAGAACTTGGCACGAAAGGTGTTAGTACTCAACGATATAAAGGTCTCGGTGAGATGAATGCCGAGCAACTTTGGGAAACAACAATGAACCCTGAAAATCGTATTCTGGAGCAGGTTACAATTGAAAGTGGTGCCGAAGCTGATAGAATTTTCTCGATGCTGATGGGCGATGATGTTCCGCCAAGACGCGCATTCATTGAGCAACACGCAAAAGATGCAAATATTGATGCTTAGTTGTTTATAATCAATAAAATACGAGCCTTATGATAGGGCTCGTATTGTTTTTAATAATCATTAGAAATTATGTATCTGAAGATATTTATTTCTGGATTGATATTGTTGTTAGCAAGTTGCGGACAAACAAATCAATCAGTTGAAAAAGAGAATATTACAGTATCAATTTTGCCGATAAAATTCTTTGTGGACAAGATTGGCAGTGGCGATTTTAATGTAAATGTAATGGTCCCACCTGGAGCAAGTCCTGAAACATTCGAGCCGACAGCACTGCAAATGAAAGAGTTAGCAAAGTCTAAAACATATTTTTCATTCGATTTGCTTGATTTTGAGATTGCCAATAAGGTAAAGATTAAAGAGAATTTCAAAGATGTAGATTATGTCAATCTGTCTGATTCTATGGTAGTTGCGCAGCACAAACACTGCAATTGTGGTCATCACCACGGAGTAGATCCACACGTATGGCTCTCGTTTGAGAATGCAAAAGTTATGACTCGAAATATATGTAAGCGTTTGATTGACTTGAAGCCGGAAAATAAGAATACTTACATACAACAAGCTGAAAATCTTATAGATAGTATCAATCAGTTAAAGTGTTTTGCCGATCTGAAAATTCAAAAGGGTAGGGCATTTTTAATTTATCACCCATCACTTTCATACTTTGCAGATGAGATGAAAATCAAACAAATTGCGATAGAAAATGATGGCAAGGAACCGTCTGTTGCTAATATCAAATCTTTAATTAATAATTCATTACAAGATTCAATTAAAGTGTTACTTTATCAAAAGCAATTTGGCAGCCACGTTGTTAATGTAATTAAAAATGAATTAAACATTACGCCCGAAGTATTCGACCCTCTGGAGTATGAATGGTTTGTTAATATGAGGCGCATTATCAACCTGTTAAGCAAATAATTATGAGATATATTTCACTACGGAATATCAATGTATTTTACGATCAGAAGCAAGTGCTTGAGAGCGTAAATCTCGATATTAATCGCACTGATTTTATTGGAGTTATTGGACCAAACGGCGGCGGAAAGACTACGCTGATGAAAACAATTCTAAAGCAGGTGCCGTTCAGTGGCGAAGTTCATTATCATATACCCAATCTTAGAATAGGATATATGCCTCAGTTACAAGATGTTGATAAATCATTTCCAATTTCGGTAAAAGATGTAGTGGTATCGGGATTGCAGTCTGAGAAAGGGTTTTGGGGACGATACGGGAAAGATGAATATAAACGTGCCGAAATATTACTTGATATGGCTGGAATTAATAGCTTATCAAACAGAGCGATAGGAGAGTTGTCTGGTGGTGAATTTCAGCGAGCAATATTGTGCCGTGCAGTAATCAGCAATCCCCACGTTTTAATTCTTGATGAGCCTACAAATTTTGTTGATAATCGTTTTGAAAAGGAACTTTACGAGTTACTTAAGACACTAAACGAACAGATGGCAATTGTTATGGTTTCACACGATTTGGGTACGATTACAAGTTATATCAGGACGATTGTATGCGTCAATCGAATTGTACATCATCACCATTCGAACAAGATAACTCCAATGCAATTGGATCAGTATGATTGTCCAATTCAGCTAATTTACCACGGCGACATTCCTCATACTGTTTTGGAACATCATTAAGGATTACCAATCCCAGTAGTGTGGACATTCCACAATCTAATTTTACATAATATAAATAAAGTTTATTTGCAAATTTGAATTATTCTGGTCGGTAATCGACAAAAGAACGGTCAGAGTAGAAAATCACAATTCTTGAAATTCTTTTATCTGAATTCTGATTTATGATCTGTTCTATAGGATTTTCATTTGAAACAAACTTAATAGTATCTGGTTCTTCAACTATTTTAGCATTTGTTTCTTCGGCCAGTGGTTCCTGCTGGGTAATTAAATGCTTAACCGGTTCGCCTGTGAACATCGGTTCCTCGCCATTAATCAACCATTTCGGATTTATATCAGGAAAGGCAGTCATCAATTTTTGAATGAACTGTAAATTGGGGTTATTACGACCGTTCAAAATGTGAGATATATTTGACGGTTGTATCATTAATATTTTTGCCAAATTTGAAGCTGTCAAATTTTTGACATTCATTATTTGCAGTAATCTATTTTTCATTACAATTGTAATTTTATAAATTTATTACAAAGGTAAACATTATTTTTCAACCACCAAACTTTAATTGCAATATTTTACAATGTTTATTTTTGATGTAATATTTAATCTTTACTGCGATTCGTAAGTCTGACTGTATTTAACTTGAAACATATCTTAAATTTAGTTTTAGCACTATTTATTTTTACATAGAATTAACTTTAGGTGGAAATTGTAATTAAATGATATTAAATAAGTTAATATTGTGTAAATTGGTTGAAAATACACATAAAACTTAAAAATACAATAACTCGCCAAAATTTAGCTAAATAAAAATATAGGTAAGTCACATAAATGTGTGATTTACCTATATTTAGAGTGAAAATAATTATAATTTTAGAATGCCAGAATATTAGAAATCTGCTTAAATTCATCAACAGAAAGCTCTTCTTTATGCTTAAAATCTACATCTGATTCATTGGTTATTGGAATAAGATGGATATGAGCGTGAGGAACCTCGAGCCCTAAAACAACAACCGCTACCCTTTTGCATTCGATTTTAGCTTTAATCTGGGTCGCAACCTGTTTAGCGAAAATCATCATTCGCCCCAGCTTCTCATCATCAATATCAAAGAGGTAATCAACCTCTTCCTTTGGAATTACCAGAGTGTGTCCTTTTTGAACAGGATTAATGTCAAGAAATGCAAAAAACTCTTCGTTTTCAGCAACTTTGTAGCAAGGGATCTCCCCTTCTACAATGCGAGTAAATATCGTAGCCATAATTTTGTTAGTTAAAATTCTTCATATTTAGGTTTCAAAATTTCAGAATAAATGAGTGCTTTCTTGGGATCAAAATCCTCCAACAGTTCATAATTGCTAAGTGTAATTTCTTCTTCAACGCCGTTAAAAGGCTCATTAACTAGACTCTTAGCTGTGTCTAATTTTACATCTGTATCTAAATTATTATTTACATATGTAAATACACTTTCAGGCGGCGTGATAACATTTGACACATCACCCCTACTACCCAGTCGCTTTTCCTTTATCTCCTGCACCAATTCTTCTTGCCGGATTTCAACTTTAGATTTCTTATTGCTCGCCCGCTTCATCAATCCGAACAAGAAAATCACTACAGTGATTATTAATTGAACTATAAACTCGTCCATAATGAAAATATTTATATCCCTACTCTATTTGATTTTCTACTCGTCGCACTTTGTCGATGCCTTTGACTTGACTAACTCGCTCCATCAGATTCTTCAAGTCATCGGTACTCCTTACATACAGACAAATCGTGCCTTCAAAAATTCCGTCGTGACTCTGAATGTGCATCTCACGGATATTTACATTCAACTCGTTGGTAATCACCTGAACCATCTCGGACAGAATACCCATTCGGTCAATGCCACGAATTTCAAGAATCGACAAATAAGACAGAACTTTATGACTCGACCATTTGATTGGTACGAGCATCTCCCCGTGTTCTGCAGCCATCTTTATCGCTACTCGACAACTCTTCTTATGCACTGCTACCCTATTGAGTTCCAAGTCCTTAAAGCCTAGAACCTCATCTCCTGGAATCGGATTACAACATTGTGAAATCACAAAATTGGGCCAACTATCGTCGGTCTTTGAGTTATTAACCACCAGCTTTCCATCTTTGCCGTCCGATGAAAACCGTTTGAACGGATTACTCAACTGCAATGACCAGAATTTTGTGATTTTATTGGCAGAATTTTGACGCAAAATTTCATCAAGTCCATCAAGATTGATAGTTCCTGCAGCTAATTTACGATAGAATTCGTCTTTAATCTTACAATCGTATGCAGGCAAAATCTTCCTAAACACTCGTGCAGATGGCTGAATACCAAGATCTTTCATCTTTGCTTCAAATATTTCTACACCACGCTCGGGGTCATTGTCGATCGCCTTTTTCAGGTAATACTTAATCGCACTTTTAGACTTGGCAGTTACCACCTTATCAAGCCATTCCGGTTTTGGGTGAACATTGTTAGATGTCAAAATTTCGACTTGATCTCCATTTTTGAGTTCGGTGAAAATAGACACCATTTTATGGTTAATTTTAGCCCCGACAGCACTATCGCCAATCTTCGAGTGAATTTCGTATGCAAAGTCAAGTGCAGTCGCCCCCTTCGGCAGACTCTTAGAATCCCCTTTCGGCGTAAATACCACAACTTCAGATGAATATAGATTTAATTTGAAATTATCCAGAAACTCTACTGCATCATCTGTTGGATTGTTTAGCGCCTCGCGAATCTGCTTAACCCACTTGTCAAGCTCGCCAGTCGAATCTGTATTTCCATACTTATACTTCCAATGCGCAGCAAACCCACGTTCTGCAATCTCATCCATTCGTTCCGAGCGAATCTGCACCTCACACCAGACTCCGCTTGGCCCCATCAATGTACAATGCAATGCTTCGTAACCATTTGATTTAGGAATATTTACCCAATCTCGAATGCGTTCCGGGTTTGGTTTGTAGATGTCAGTTATCAGTGAATATATATGCCAACATTGCGATTTTTCGGGGATTCCTTGTGCAGGTTTGAATACAATTCTAATGGCAAAGATGTCGTAAATTTCGTCAAATGTGATATTTTTACGCTTGATTTTTTTCCAAATCGAATAGATTGATTTTATTCGACCTGAGATTTCAAAATCAATATTATTGTCAATCAACTTTTGGCGTATTGGCGACACAAACCTATCAATGAATTGATTACGAGAACCTTCTGATTCTTCAATTTTACGTTTAATTTCGTAATAATCATCAGGGAAACGATATTTCAGACTCAAGTCTTCTAGTTCTGTTTTGATAGCGAACAGCCCTAACCGACCAGCCAATGGAGCAAAAAGATAAATGGTTTCGCCCGTAATCTTCATCTGTTTCGCAAGAGTCATACTTCCGAGCGTACGCATATTGTGCAGTCTATCAGCTATTTTAATCAAAATTACACGCACATCATCTGAGAGCGTCAGCAGTACTTTACGGAAATTTTCAGCCTGTTGGGAAGTTTCATTATTGAATACTCCCGCCATTTTTGTCAAACCATCAACCATCGACGCAATCTTCGGCCCGAAAAGATGCTCCATATCCTGCACCGTGAACTCAGTATCCTCAACAATATCGTGCAACAATGCAGCCACAACAGATTTAGTTCCAAGTCCTATCTCGCTCACGACAATTTTTGCAACTGCAATTGGGTGTACGATGTATGGCTCACCCGATTTTCTGCGCACTCCCTTATGAGCATCTTTTGCAAATTTGAATGCCCGAATAATCAGTTGCTCTTCAGCTTCATTCTTGCAGACGTGTTTACAGCGACTCCATAAATCATCAAACTCTCGCTTGATTACAATCTCATCTTCTTGCGTATATTCCATATATACAGCCTTTTAAGTCCTATTATCTGAAATTTTATTTCATATTGACAAAACGCCAAATATCCGAATATAAAAGTATTGAATTTATTTTAGAAAAACAAATAAAAACTAAATAATTTAGGCACTCCAATCAGACAAAAAAAATCCGCCCGGCGAATAGCCGAGCGGATTCAATCACATTATGAAAACAGTTTTCTCTATTTAACAGTTTCAATAATTTTTGCAAAAGCCTGCGGGTGGTTCATAGCGAGGTCAGCCAACACCTTACGGTTGATAGCGATACCTTTTGCATTAACTTTACCCATAAATTCCGAATAGCTCATACCGTTAGCACGAGCGGCAGCGTTAATACGTTGAATCCACAAGCTGCGGAAAGAACGTTTTTTCGCTTTACGGTCACGATATGCGTAGCACAAACCTTTTTCAACGGTATTTTTCGCTACGGTCCATACGTTTGACCTTGAGCCAAAGTTACCTTTAGCTAATTTCAAAACTTTTTTTCTTCTTGCTCTCGACGCTACTGCGTTTACTGATCTTGGCATAATTTTAAGTTTTAGGAGCGGTCAGCGATCGGGATTTTTCGGATAATCACGATACTTTGGGAGCTGTGCCTCTCACGAGTTAAACAATTTTTCCGAATAAGAATTGTGATTCAGATTCGAATGTTACTTTACCAAAAGCGCTTTAATCTTAGCTTGGTCAACAGAGTGAACCATTGCTGTGTAAGACAAGTTGCGTTTTTGTTTAGTTGTTTTCTTTGTCAGGATGTGGCTTTTGTAAGCGTGTTTCCTTTTGATTTTTCCAGTACCGGTGAAGTCGAAACGCTTCTTAGCGGCACTATTACTTTTCATCTTTGGCATTTTACAAAAAATTTAGTTGTTAAATAGGCTGCAAAGATACTATTTTTTTTTCTTATTCAAAAATTTTGTTGAAATTTTGCTCAAATCCCCACGCTGTAAGCTATTTCTACTTTGTATTTTGATCAAAATATTTCCACAGATTATCATCTTTGGGTACTGGAGCAACTATGGTCATCGACTCATTACGCACGGGGTGAGTGAAGGTCAAGCTACGCGAGTGGAGCGAAATCGAACCATCGGGCATCGAGCGCTTGGCTCCGTACTTCAAGTCGCCTCTGATCGGGCAGCCAATCTTAGACAACTGGCATCTGATTTGGTGGTGGCGACCGGTCATCAATTCCACATCAAGCAACGTGTATCTATCGCTGATATTTAGGACCTTATATCTCAATCGAGCCTCTTTTGAGTCGCCTCTCGGAGTTGCGACAACAAAAGATTTATTAGTTTTTCCGTCTCGCATAAGTTGGTGTACCAGCAATGCTTCCAATTCTGCGGGACGATTCTCTGTGATTGCCCAATAGTGTTTTTCGAGTTCTCGTTTCTTCATCATTTCGTTCATTCTCACCAACGCCTTTTTCGACTTGGCAAACAAAATGACTCCACTTACAGGACGGTCTATGCGGTGAACTACGCCTAAAAAGACATTTCCCGGTTTGTTATCCCGAACTTTAATGAATGCCTTAATTTCATCTTCGAGCGCGAGGTCGCCAGATGTATCAGCTTGAACTAACTGCCCCGCTTTTTTATTGACTACCAACAGATGGTTGTCCTCATATAGTATATCGTCAGTTTTAAAGCTCATTATTTTTCTAAATTAAATGACAACGGCAGCAATCGAGCTGCATCTTCAATAACAATTATGTGATTTGGAGCATCTAACAATAGCCTGATTGCGCTTGCCTGACGGCGTGTCATATCGACAATTGTCTGACGACAAATTCCACAAGGAGTAACCTCTCTTACAAGACCTTCAGATTCGGCAGATATGGCCATTATATTGATTTTATGTCCATTACCATTTGCTCCGACATAGCCTAGCAATGTTCGTTCTGCACATATACCTGCAGGGAATGATTCATTTTCCTGATTGCTACCCTGCATAATCTGCCCATCGTCGAGCATAACAGCAGCTCCAACGTGAAAGTTCGAATATGGTGCATAGGACAACTGCATAGCACTGCGCGCAGCCTGCAACACTTCTCGATCTGCAACGTTCAATTCATCCTCGGAACAGATGTAGTATTCAAGTTCTGACGACTTCTTAATCATAACATTATCATAATTTTAGAGCTCTCAGCATATGATGTTTTCCGCAGGCTCCGGGCAGTCGTTTGACTTCGAATCCAGCCTCTCTTAACGCCTGTTTTACTACGCCTTTGCTCGAATAGGTTACCAATACCCCACCCTGTTTTGTCATCGCAGCCATCTGTTCAAAGACATCGCGCGACCACAATTCGGGTTGAGTGTCATAAGCAAACGCATCAAAATATATCAAATCGAACACTTTGTTCGGCTTAACACGCTCCAATGAATCGTGATATTTAGTCAGCCTGAAGTTTGGAGTTATTTGACTCGATTCGTTCCACTGCAAACTATGAAGCGTTTCGAATACAGACCTCATATCGAGATCTTCATTAAAATAGTTTAACTTCTTAACCGTTTCTAAATCAATCGGGTATAATTCCACTGTATGATAATCAACGGCTACATTTCGCTGGGCTGCACGCCGCAGGGTTAATGCACAATTCAATCCCGTACCGAATCCCATTTCAAAGACTGAAATCTCGCTCGATTCGATGTAGTCAAATCCTGCACCTATATAGACGTGTTGCGACTCGCTCAAAGCACCGCCCGTGGAGTGGTATGAATCGCCCAACAAGCCGTGTTTCAGAGTTGATGACCCATCTTCAGTCAAATAAATTTCACCTTTCATTGGTCTAAAAAAAGAGAGCGACACGTTTATCTTGACGCTCTCTCTGATTTTAATATCAAGGTCATTAACCCAAATATGATTTCAGCAATTTACTGCGAGAACTATGGCGCAATCTGCGGATAGCCTTCTCCTTAATCTGGCGCACACGTTCGCGAGTCAAGCCGAACTCCTCGCCGATTTCCTCAAGAGTCATTTCAGCACAACCGATTCCAAAGAAGTAGCGAACAATATCACGTTCTCGTTCTGTGAGTGTAGACAGTGCTCTATCAACCTCAGTATAAAGTGATTCATTAATCAGACCGCGGTCAGCATTGGGAGAGTCGGTATTTACCAGCACGTCGAGCAAACTATTATCTTCGCCGTCAGAGAACGGTGCATCAACCGAAACGTGACGACCTGAAACTCTTAATGTATCAGCTACTTTTTCTTTTGGCAGGTCCAATTCCTGAGCCAACTCCTCTGGTGATGGAGTACGTTCGTGTTCCTGTTCGAAACGAGCGAATGCCTTATTGATTTTGTTCAGCGATCCCACCTGATTCAACGGCAGGCGAACAATTCTCGACTGCTCAGCCAACGCCTGAAGAATAGATTGACGAATCCACCATACTGCATACGAAATAAACTTAAAACCTCTGGTTTCGTCGAATTTTTCGGCTGCTTTAATCAGACCGAGGTTACCTTCATTAATCAAGTCTGGCAGACTAAGACCTTGATTTTGGTACTGTTTAGCAACAGATACCACGAATCTCAAGTTTGCACGGGTCAGTTTTTCCAACGCACTTTGGTCTCCTTTACGAATCTTCTGGGCAAGTTCAACCTCTTCTTCAACCGAAATCAAATCCTCTTTACCAATCTCTTGTAGGTACTTATCCAACGAAGCACTCTCGCGATTGGTGATAGATTTTGTAATTTTTAATTGTCTCATTATCTCTGTTTGATACCTTTTAGTAATAATCGTCAGAACCTAATGAATTGTTCTGATGTCCTTATTACGCAATACCACATCAAAATGTTTCACTTCACCCCTTCTTTTTATCGAAACTTTTATTTTATCATTCGGACGGCGTTGTGCGATAATCTCTTGAATCCTTGAAGGGCTGTTGGTTTGCACTCCGTCTATGGCTATTATGAGGTCACCTGCCTCTATTTTAGCCTCATCTGCAGCACTATTTTTTACTACGGCCATAATCAACACTCCCTCCACCTTGTCTATTCCATACTTTCTGCCATATTTATGCACAAATTCATCATTAATCTCCATCATAGACACACCCAAGACACCTCGTTGAACGGCTCCATATTTAATCATATCGTCTACGATTTTAGCCACTATTGAGGCAGGTACTGCGAATGAATATCCGGCATAACTACCTGTAGGCGATTTTATTACAGTATTTATTCCGACTATTTCTCCTCTGGTATTTAGCAGTGCTCCGCCTGAATTACCCGGATTTACTGCAGCATCAGTCTGAATGAACGACTCGATTCTGAACTCAGAATTATTGACATCTAAATTTCGAGCCTTCGCACTGATAATACCCGCAGTAACTGTAGAGGTCAGATTAAACGGATTGCCAATAGCCAGAACCCACTCGCCGAGTTTCAGCGAATCCGAATCACCAAACGGCAACCAATTCAATCCCGACTCATCAATCTTCACCAATGCAATATCAGTCGAAGGGTCTTGTGCAATGATTTTTGCCGAGTAACTGCGCTTGTCGTTGAGCGTAACCTTCAACTGCGCAGCACCATCAATAACGTGATTGTTTGTTACGATGTATCCGTCTTCGGAGACGATGACTCCCGAACCACTTGAGACCCGAGCCGATTCATTTTCGGGTATTACAAATGGAATGCCGAAAAATTTGTATACTCTTCCTCGAGTCGAGCCACCTCGCGTAATGTTTTCGATGTATACTACGGCTTCGACTCCAAGTTGAGCTGCGTCAGTCAAGTCTGGCAATCCGGAAAGACTCCCCCTGCTGACACTCGCTACCCTATTTTCATTCCGCACCAAATCCGAATCCGCAGCCTTATCCTTATTCATTACATACGATGTTATGCCACTTGCGAGAATTGACAAAACTATCACACCAAAATAAACACTCCTTTTCATAATCATTTATATCTACTTATTATATATCACATATATAACGTGTTATCTGCTGATAAAATTGCATTTATATCCAATAAAAAACGGAGAAATCTACCTCGAGACCTCTCCGTTATTTTTTTGAATGCAGCGTATTTACTACTCTTCTGTTTGCGCTTCTTCCTCTTCTTGTGCAGGTTCGTACAGATTGTTTTCAATCAGAATATTGTACCAGTTCACAATCTTAACCATATCAGATACTCTCACCATATCGCGATCATATTGAGGCACTGCTTCAGCAAAAACACGTTTCAATTCTTCGGGTGAAGATTTGTGACTAATCGTTGGTTTTGCACCGGTCATATTATAGAATGCTGCGAATACTCTCTCAAGCGGCATATCCTTTTCCATTGTAAAGACAGATATTTCACCCAATGAACTTACTCTCGATGATGCCGAGAACTTAGTACGCTTTCCACCTGCAACAGCCTCTACTATGATTCCGTTAGTAGACTGCGCCACAAACTTATACAGTCCCGGTTGGCCGGATACTGCCAAAATCTCTTTCAAATTCATAATTTTCTATCTTTTAAATTTTAATGTTCAATGTTGTTATTACTCTACGGTTACCGATTTGGCCAGATTTCGCGGACGGTCCACATCTCGGCGTTTGTTCACTGCGATGAAGTAGGCCAGCAACTGCAGCGGAATAGATGTCAGAATCGGCACCAGGAACTCATCAATTTCCGGCACTTCAATCACATAATCAACTATGTCTTTAATCTGATTATCGCCTTCGCTAACCAATGCCAAAATGCGACCCGAACGAGCCTTAATCTCCTGAATATTAGATATTGACTTACCATAAATGCTATCTGATGTAGCGATTGCCACAACAGGCATTTCGGCATCAATCAACGCAATCGGACCGTGTTTCATCTCTGCTGCGGGATAACCTTCGGCGTGGATATACGAAATCTCCTTCAACTTAAGCGCACCCTCCAATGCTGCGGGGTAGTTGTATCCGCGACCCAAATAGATGAAGTTATTTGCGTAGGTAAAAATCTTAGAAAGCTCTTCGATTTTTTCGCGCTGCTTGAGTACAATGTTCATCTTTTCTGGCAGACTCTGTACAGCCTTAATCATCTCTACATAGCGTTCGGGAGTGATTGTACCGCGCTCTTTTGCGATGGTTATAGTCATCATTGCCAGCGTAGTAACCTGACCTGTAAAGGCTTTTGTTGATGCTACGCCGACTTCCGGACCGACGTGAATGTACGAACCTGAATGTGTAGCTCGCGCGATTGACGAACCCACCACGTTGCAGATTCCGTAAACGAATGCACCACGCTGCTTAGCCAACTCAACGGCAGCCAGCGTATCGGCAGTCTCACCCGATTGAGAAATGGCAATTACAATATCATCTGGATTGATTACGGGATTACGATATCTGAACTCCGATGCATATTCGACATCAACCGGAATGCGACAGAACTCCTCAATCATCTGCTTACCAATCAGCGCAGCGTGCCACGATGTACCGCAAGCTACAAATATAATTCTACGCGCAGCCAAGAAGTGTTCACGATTCAGACTCACGCCCGACATCACTACCTCGGTACCACTTTGATTTACTCGACCCCTTATGCAGTCCTGAATAGTTCTCGATTGCTCGTAAATCTCCTTGAGCATAAAGTGAGGATATCCACCCTTTTCCAACTCGCTAAGATTCAGGCTTAATTCGTGAATTTCAGGAGTAACCACGGCATTTGCCAAATCGACAATCTTCATCTCTTCGCCACGTCTGAGCAGCACAATCTGACCATCTTGCAGATAAACCACCTTGTTTGTGTACTCAACAATAGGCGTAGCATCACTTGCCAAGAAATACTCATCATCACCGACACCCACAACAAGCGGACTCGACTTGCGAGCACCAATCAGCAAATCAGGATCATTCTTATCGACAATAGCTATTGCATAGGCACCTACCACTTGATTCAGAGCGTGTTGCACCGAACTGCATAAATCAAGACCCATTGTGTTTCTGATGTATTCAATCAGATTTACCACAACTTCGCTATCAGTTGTACTGCGGAATTGGTATCCTTCCTGTTCGAGTTTGGTTCTCAGCGTCAAGTAGTTCTCGATAATCCCGTTGTGAATCATCGCCAAGTCGCCCGACTGAGAGTAATGTGGGTGGGCATTAATATCATTTGGTTCGCCGTGCGTAGCCCAACGAGTGTGAGCAATACCCAGAGTTCCCGATTTATCTTTATCTTGAGCATAACGCTCGAGTTCTGCCACTTTGCCACGAGTTTTGTAGCAATTCAACACGCCTTGCTGCGGCATCAGACACAAACCGGCACTATCATATCCACGATACTCCAATCTGTACAAGCCCTTTATGAGCACATCATAAGCCTGACGTTCGCCAATATATCCTACAATTCCACACATTTCTATACCTATATTTCTATAAAAACAGATTACAAAGATATAATATTCTCTCAAAAAATAAAAATCAAACTAAAAAAAAGGGCAATCGTTCAGAAAACAACTGCACGACTGCCATCTTATTTAGCAAAAAAACACCCGACTCAAACAACGAGTCGGGTGCCATTTCAATGCTATTTTTCTTTTTTCAGAACTTCGATAACTTTTTCTTCGATCTCCTTCATCAGTTCGGCATCAGTCTGCAGCAATGTTTTAACAGCATCTCTACCCTGTCCCAACTTGCGGTCGCCGTATGAGAACCAACTGCCGCTTTTCTTTACGATGTCATTTTCCGTAGCAATGTCAAGCACTTCACCCACTCGGGAAATACCCTCACCGAAGATAATGTCGAATTCAGCGCGACGGAACGGAGCTGCCAATTTATTCTTCACAACCTTAACCTTCACGCGACTACCGAGCTGTTCCTCGCCATCTTTGATGCTCGCAGTCTTGCGAATATCGACACGAATCGAAGAGTAGAACTTCAGTGCATTTCCACCCGTAGTAGTTTCGGGATTGCCATAAACCACACCAATCTTATCGCGCAATTGGTTGATAAAGATACAAACCGTACCAGTTTTGCTGATTGTACCGGTCAGTTTTCTGAGCGCCTGAGACATAAGTCTCGCCTGCAGACCCATCTTCTGGTCGCCCATATCACCTTCGATTTCAGCCTTCGGAGTCAGTGCAGCAACCGAGTCGATAACCACGATATCCACTGCACTCGAGCGAATCAGTGCATCTGCAATCTCCAATGCCTGTTCGCCATTATCAGGTTGAGAAATCAACAATTCATCTACATTCACACCGAGTTTCTGTGCATAGAAACGGTCGAAAGCGTGTTCTGCATCAATGAATACCGCAGTACCACCCATCTTCTGTGCTTCGGCAATAGCGTGAATTGCAAGTGTAGTCTTACCTGATGATTCAGGTCCATATATCTCAACAATTCGGCCTTTGGGGTAACCACCAATTCCCAACGCCAAGTCCAATGTAATTGAACCCGACGGAATGACTGCCACGTCTTCTACTGCAGTGGTACTCATTCTCATAATAGCACCCTTGCCGAAATCTTTTTCTATTTTGCTCATCACAGCATTCAGGACCTTTAGTTTATCCTGATTCATTTGCTGCATTTTTTCTTCAACTTTTTCAGCCATAGTTCTTGACTTTATTTGTAAGAGTCTGATATTTGTTCGAAATGTTTTTTTGTATCAACCTTATCAAAAATCTTTTCGATTACGCCATTTTGGTCGATTATGAATGTCTTGCGGATTATGCCGTAGTATTCGCGCCCCATAAACTTTTTGAGTCCCCACGTGCCGTAGTTTTCAGCAATAGCGTGGTCTGCGTCGCTTAACAACGTAAAGGGCAGTGAGTGTTTATTAATGAATCCCACGTGCGACTTTACCGAATCGGGACTCACCCCCACCACAACAAATCCCATATCTGTCAGTTCTCTGTAACCATCTCTCAAGCTGCACGCTTCAGCCGTACAGCCCGAAGTATTATCCTTAGGATAGAAATAGAGTATCACCTTTTTTCCGACGAAATCCTCCAGAGCAACCATCTCGCCCGACTGATTCTCTGCTCTAAAACTCGGAGCCTTATCCCCTACCGACAGTTTATTCATAAATTTAATATCTTATTTTTGAGTCAGTGCGCGTTCAATCTCTTCTACTTGCGCCTTGAATCCCTTATCTGTTTCAATTAAATTTGCCACGGTCTTGCAAGCGTGCAACACAGTCGAGTGGTTCTTACCTCCGATTGATGCACCGATTGTTGCCAAAGGAATGTGTGATGCGTATTGTTTGCACAGATACATTGCCAACTGTCTTGCCTGTGCAATTTCGCGAGTTCTCTTCTTCGAATTGATATCTTCCACCGAAACGTTCATTGCTTGGCTCACCTGTTCGATAACTGAATCGATAGTGATTTCGCGACGATTCTCCTTAACATACACCTTCATAATCTCGCGAGTCAGCGATACGGTAATCTTGCGGTTCATCATTGACGACTGAGCCATCAACGCCACCAATGCACCCTCAATCTCACGAACATTCGAAGTTATATTTTCTGCAATATATTCCACAACATCTTCAGAGAGGTCAATATTCAGTTTTTCGGCTTTACTTCTGATGATCTTCAATTTTGTCTGGTAATCAGGTTGCTGCAATTGCGTTGTGAATCCCCACTTGAAACGAGTTATCAGACGCTGTTCGATATCCTGCAACTCAACAGGCGATTTATCCGAAGTGATGATTAACTGCTTATTTGTAAGGTGCAGACTGTTGAATATATTAAAGAATGTATTTTGAGTCTTCGGTTTTCCCGACAACTCTTGAATATCGTCAATAATCAGCACATCTATCATTTGATAGAAGTGAATAAAATCATTCAGTTCGCCCTTCGTAGCCGCAGTCTGGAATTGAGCCTGGAATCTATTAGCACTAACATACAATACATTTAAGTGCGGATTGTGCTGTTTAGCCTCGAGTCCGATTGCGTGAGCCAAGTGAGTTTTACCCAAACCCGAATCGCCAAAAATGAACATCGGATTGAACGCTGTGTTACCCGGATCGAGTGCAACAGACAGCCCTACAGAACGAGTCAATCGATTACAATCCCCCTCAATGAAGTTTCCGAAGTTATAATTAGGGTTTAGTTGCGGGTCTATAACCAAACGTCTGATACCCGGAATAACAAAAGGATTCTTCACATTATCGGTAGACTGCTCTACGAATTGTCTCATATTCGGATTTTCCGAATTATTGTTCAAGTTTTTATTTTCTTCGATGCAGGCGTACTTCAATTTTTTATCCAACCCAAAAATTTCTCGAAAAACTTTAGCCCACAGAGCTTGATATTTTTTCTCGATTTGTGTCGCGTGTTCGACATTTGGAACTCGAACAACAAGACAATTGTCCTTCATTTTAATCGGGACAATCGGCTTGAACCATCTGATGAATTCCTCGTCAGGAATGCTCTGACGCATCAAATTCATACAATTCTGCCACGCTTCGTTGGTTATTTGGCCTTCATTATACATCTTCATTTTCCTTCTTTATGCAGGGCAAATTTGATAATAATTTTATTAAAAAAATAATCTTTATCTATTGTTTTTATTAAAAAAAAATATATGGAAAATTGGGTGACTAAAATGCTCAATTTTTTAACTCGCTGATATTATGCTGAATTAAAAAAAATGCATTATTTTTGCCAATATTTTTTTGAATTACAAATATAATCACAAATCGATAAAATATGAAAGATGGGTTGAAAGAGATTGCAGAAAAGAATGCAAGCATTTGGAAAGGCGCTGATTATGACGACTTTACACGCAGTCAGGTAGAAACTCTCGAGCGTGAATGTCCGGAAGAATTCTTCGAATCGTTCTATAAGAATCTGGAATTCGGCACAGGAGGCCTGCGTGGCATTATGGGCGTGGGAACAAACCGTATGAACAAGTACACAGTAGGTATGGCAACACAGGGTTTTGCCAACTATATACGCACCCAATTTTGCACAGAAACAGCGTCTGTAGCGCTGGCTTACGACTGCCGAAATAACAGTGCAGAATTTGCCCGCGTAGCAGCAAATATTTTCGCTGCAAACGGACTTAAAGTTTATCTGTTCGAATCGCTGCGTCCGACTCCGGAATTGAGCTATGCAATTCGCAAACTCGGCTGCTGTGGCGGGGTCGTTGTAACTGCATCACACAACCCCAAAGAGTACAACGGATACAAGGCTTATTGGAATGATGGAGCACAAGTTTTGACTCCGCACGACAAGAATATCATCAATGAAGTAAACAAAATCACCTCCCCCACCCAGGTAAAATGGGAGGGTAATCCAGAAAACATTACACTGCTGGGCGAGGAATTCGACAAAGAGTATATGAATATGGTCGAAAGTGAACTTCTGTCACAAGAGGCCGTAGCTCAAAACCGAGATATAAAGATTGTCTATACTCCCATTCACGGAACAGGCATTAAGATTGTTCCGCAGATGCTCGAACGTATGGGCTTTAGTAATATATATGTAGTGGAGGCACAATCAACTCCGAGTGGCGATTTCCCGACTGTGGACTCCCCTAACCCCGAAGAACCTGCAGCAATGAGTATGGCTATGGAGTTAGCAAAGGAAAAAGACGCAGAATTGGTATTTGCTACCGACCCGGATTCTGACCGAATCGGACTCGCAATCAGAGATGACCGAGGCGAATTAGTATTACTAAACGGCAATCAAACAGGTTCCCTGCTGACATACTACATTCTCAGACGCTGGAGCGAACTCGGCCGCATCGACGGAAACCAATACATATTAAAGACCATTGTTACCACACAACTTATGGGTGATATTGCCGAATCATTTGGTGTACGATATTTTGATGTATTGACAGGTTTCAAATATATAGCAGAGGTAATCCGCGAGCTCGAGGGCAGAATGAAGTACATTTGTGGCGGCGAAGAGAGCTACGGATTCCTGATTGGCGACCAAGTGAGAGATAAAGATGCAGTCATTGCATCTGCAATGATTGCAGAAATGGCAGCGTGGGCTAAATCACAAGGAATGAGTCTATTCCAACTTTTATCACACATATATACAAGGTATGGATTCTACAAAGAGGGACTTGTTTCGATTGTTCGCAAGGGCAACAAAGGACAACAGGAGATTGCAGAAATGATGACAAATATGCGCAACAATCCTCCCAAATCACTCGGCGGCAGCCGCGTAGCTCGCATCAACGATTTCCAAAGCCTAGAATGTACCGATACCACAATATCAATAAAAACTGCGATTAATCAGCATAAATCCAATGTACTTCAGTGGATTACAGAGAGCGGCACGGTAGTATCTGCACGTCCGTCGGGCACAGAACCAAAGATTAAATTCTACTTTAGTGTGAAGGAGGAGTTACCGAGCATTGCTGATTTCCACAAGGTTGAGGAATTGCTCGATAGAAAAATTGAAGATTTGAAGCGAGAATTGAATTTAATTTAGTAATTTTGGGCAGATAAATTCAATTTGAATAGATGTTGAAACTTACCTTTTTGGGTACCGGGACATCACAAGGTGTTCCGGTAGTATCTTGTGAATGTGAGGTTTGTCAATCGCAAGACAGTAAAGACAAACGCCTCAGATCCTCGGTATTAATCGAAACCGAAGGGCGTACATTTGTCATTGACTGCGGTCCTGACTTCCGACAACAGATGCTCAATGCAAATGTCAAACACATCGATGCTGTGCTGCTGACTCACGAACATCGCGATCATATCGGTGGGCTCGACGATTTACGCGCATTCAATTACACCCAAAACGAGGCAATACAGGTCTACTGCGAACAGCGAGTCCAGGAGGCAGTCAAGCAAAATATCCCCTACGCATTTGCCGAGGTGCGCTATCCAGGAGTTCCCGAAATTAACATTTGTAACATAGAAAATAAAGGTTTTAATATCTGTGGAATTGAAATTATCCCTATTCGTGGATATCATTACAAATTGCCGGTTTTGGGATTTAGGATTGGTCCATTGTGTTACATTACAGATATGAATGCAATTGACAATAGTGAGCTTGAAAAGATAAAAGGCGTTGATACACTTGTGATTAATGCCCTGAGATTCGAGCCACACATATCACATTTCACCCTAAACGAAGCGATTGATATTATAAATAAAGTTGCACCAAGACAGGCCTACTTGACACATTTATCACATCAAATAGGCTCGCACAAAGAACTGAGTAAACAACTGCCTCAAAATGTAAAATTAGCCTTTGATGGTTTAATCTTACAAATGTAATTACAATTAAACTTTACACTTGTAACTAAATATATTAAAATGAATTTCAATAATAAAGTAGTCGTAATCACAGGCGCATCATCAGGAATCGGACTCGCATTGTCCCAGGAATTCTCCGCAAAGGGAGCTAAGGTCGTGATGGGCGCAAGAAGTGAAGACAAATTGCAGGAGATTGCAAAGGAACTGCCCAATGAATCTCTGTTCGTCAAAACAGACGTAACCCAAGAGAATGAGTGCAAAACTTTGATTGCAAAGACAATAGAACGTTTCGGCAAGATTGACGTATTAATATGCAATGCAGGCCTTTCAATGCGAGCATTGTACGATGATGTAGATATGTCAGTAATACACAAATTAATGGACGTAAACTTTTGGGGTACAGCATATTGTATCAAGTACGCCCTGCCCTATATCCAACAGACAAAAGGGTCGATTGTAGCTGTTTCGTCTGTTGCGGGATTCCACGGACTCCCAGCTCGCACGGGATACTCTGCATCAAAGTACGCAATACACGGACTTATGGACACCATTCGTGTTGAAAATCTAAAGAAAGGTATTCACGTTATGATTGTTGCTCCAGGTTTCACTGCATCTAACGTTCGTTTTTCAGCACTCACAGCAGATGGTTCACCTCAAGGCGAAACTCCACGCAAAGAGGATAAGATGATGACTGCCAATGAGGTAGCACGTAGAATTATGAAAGGTGTACATAAAAGAAAACGCACGGTACTGATGGATTTCAATGGCAGAGCAACGGTCTTTATAAAGAAATTTGCACCTCGCCTGCTCGATATTCTTTACTACAACCATATGGCCAAGGAGCCAAATTCTCCGCTAAAATAGACAAAAAGAACTCCGAGAAATCGGAGTTTTTTTTATTCGTGATGATAAGGTTCATTATTTAGAATTGTAAACGCCCGATATAATTGCTCAAGAAAAATTAGTCGGACCATCTGGTGAGAAAAGGTCATTTTCGACAATGAAATCTTTTCATTAGCAGCACTATATACATCTTCAGAAAAGCCATACGGACCGCCGATTACAAAGTTCACATTCTTCACTCCGGAGTTAAATCTCGCTTGAATCCATTTAGAAAACTCCAATGATGTCATCTGCTTGCCATTAGCATCAAGCAAAACCGTATAACTTGAACTAGCAAGCTGATTAATAATCAGTTCTCCTTCTTTTTTACACTGTTCGTCGTGCGAAATTTTCGCAGCATTTTTCAAGTCAGGGATTATCTGCAGTGAAAATTTAGTGTAATGACTCAGGCGCTTTTTATACACATCAATTGCCTGATTCAAATAATCAGCATCTGTCTTTCCTATAGCCAATAAGTTAATATTCATCTTATTACACTAATTTATCTCATCATTATTCCACTCACCTGCCGCACCTTTGAAAACAATGGGACGCACCGAATCGAGTTCATTCTTAAAATAGAGATAAGACTTCTTGTAATTATAGCCATTGAACTCAGAATTACCTAAAGACCAACCGATTACACACGAATAATTTCTATTTCGCAGGTATGTATTCAAACAGCGCTCATAAAAGTATTTAAGTAATTCCGGAGCATTTGCGATATTCTTGATTTCATCATCAATTACGGGTGAAATATCCACAGCATCAATAACATACATACCTTTTTGAGTGCATATCTCATAAAACATAGGTGTCTGTGGGATAGTGAGAAGAAAAGTGTTGTATCCCTGTTTTTTTGCTTGAATAATTTTATATTGCAATTCCCTCTTTGATAAATTATTATAGCTATAATCTAAAGTTTTAATTGAGGTACGCACTCCATTAATCTCAAGAGTTTTATTATCATAATTCAAAGTTCTAAAACCAAATTCGAATGGGACATATTCGGTAAAATCGCCATCTTTCTTGGTTCGCATCATCAACTTATAAGTCACAGGATTTACACCACTCCACTTTTCGACTTTATCAATTCGACCTTCAAACACAAGCGTATCTCGCCCTAATCCACTGATTGTCACATCTCTGTAATTATATCGAATCAATTCGCCCTTACTATTCATCAAGTCGTAATAAATCGTACCCGCCTCAGCAAAATTGCGCCCATTGGCTACAATCATTTTCAATTCAAACAGCCCATTCCGACCTGTCGAATCATATCTGGTTACCAATTCAAAGTCTTCGATTCTAAACTTAGGCGCAGATGTTAGGTTGATATCACCAATCTGAGCTGCAGGCGAAGTAATGTATCGGCCAGATGACAAGAATGTACCTACAGAATAACGATCAAGCGCAATCTTAATCGAGTTAATTCCTTCGCGCACAAATCCTGTAATATTAAATTTAACAAAATCCTTACTATCAGCAATGTAATCCACCTTACTTCCATTAATAGTTAAGGTAACACCCACGGCCTTAGGATTGTTTATTTCAATAAAAGTTTCTCGATCAAGCCACTCTTGAGTCAACTCAAATTCACGTTCAATAGTACATTGCTCAATATTTTTCAACGCATCAAGCGACTCACGGCTTTTGTATACCAAATTACGCTTATGCTCATTGGCATTCTGGCTCCAAATGCCAGGGATCTTCACAATTGATGTTCCGTTAGTTTGTGAAGAAATCTTCCAATATCCATTGAGAGACATCACAAACGGACTCTGCATAGGAGTAACTGCCACAGCTTCGTCTCTTGTTAGATACCTATCCAAGCGAGTCGAATATACAACCTCTCTAAACTTTGATCGATTGATATTCTGAGCATTAGATATTTCAATCACATTTGTAAACACTAAAATTACAAATGTAAAATATCGCAAAAATCTATCTATCATTACTTTTGTCGGAAATATATTAAGATTGGAACACCTTGGAAATCCCACTGACTTCTCAGCTTATTCTCAAGGAAACGTCTATACGGATCCTTAATGTACTGCGGCAGATTAGCAAAGAAAGCAAACGCTGGAGTCGGAGATGCCAACTGTGTTACATACTTGATTTTAACATACTTACCTTTTATTGATGGAGGCGGAGTCTCCTCGATTATTGGCAGGAAGTATTCATTAAGAACAGATGTAGTCAATTTGCGCTGACGATTTTCATAAACCCGAATCGCATTTTGCAACACATCATAAATTCTCAACTTATTTATCACAGAAGTAAAAATAATGGGCACATCATTAAACGGAGCCAGCTTTTTCTTGAGCAGTTCAGTATAATCGCGCATAGTATTATTCTGTTTTTCAACAAGATCCCATTTATTTACAACTACTACACACCCCTTCTTATTTCGCACAATCAATTGGAAAATATTCATATCCTGCGACTCAATACCTTGCGTAGCATCAAGCATCAGAATACAAATATCCGAATTCTCGATGGCACGAATAGACCTCATAACAGAGTAAAATTCCAAATCCTCGGTAACCTTTCCCTTCTTTCTAAGACCTGCTGTATCAACAAGATAAAAGTCCATTCCAAACTTATTGTAGCGTGTAGAAATAGAATCTCGAGTAGTTCCCGCAATCGGAGTCACAATATTCCTTTCATCACCAAGCAATGCGTTTGTGAGCGACGATTTTCCGACATTCGGTCTACCAACAACTGTGATTTTGGGAAGACTATCATCTACAACACTCTCCTCTTTTTCAGGAAGATACTCCAAAATCTTATCCATCAAATCACCCGTACCGCTACCGGTCATTGAAGATATACTAATAGGCTCACCAAGCCCGAATCCAAAAAATTCACCTGTCAAATAAAGTTGGTCACTATTGTCGACTTTATTCACTACGGTAATCACCTTTTTAGTTGTACGGCGCAAAATATCAGCTATTTCCATATCAACATCAGTAATACCCGTAGAAACCTCTACCATAAATAATATAAGGTCAGCCTCGTCGATAGCGAGCGCTACCTGCTTGCGAATTTCACCTTCAAAAATATCGTCAGAGTTTACAACATAACCACCTGTATCTATAACTGAAAATTCGCGTCCGTTCCAATCTGTTGTTCCGTAGTGACGGTCACGAGTCGTTCCTGCCATATCATTCACGATGGCTTTGCGCATACCGACCAATCTGTTAAATAAGGTACTCTTGCCCACATTGGGACGACCTACAATCGCTACAATACTCATTTTATAATATGTTTAATTTGTGCAAATGTACGAAAAAAAACGAGAATATCTTTACCTAATGTTCATTTATTGTTTCGCAAATAGTTCTTTAAGATAGTGCCCTGTGTAACTTGCAGTTACTTGCGCCACGTCTTCTGGAGTACCTTCAGCAAGCACTCGACCACCACCTACTCCACCTTCGGGTCCCATATCCACCAGCCAATCGGCAACCTTAATTACATCGAGATTATGCTCGATTACAATTAAGCTATTTCCCTTATCTACAAGTTTTTGCAGCACATCAAGTAACACTTTGACATCTTCGAAATGCAGCCCCGTTGTTGGCTCATCAAGAATATACAAAGTCTTTCCGGTATCTCGTTTCGATAGTTCAGTAGCGAGTTTTATTCGCTGACTTTCGCCGCCAGAGAGCGTAGTGCAAGGCTGCCCCAGAGTGAGATATCCGAGTCCGACTTCCTGAATAGCCTTCAATTTTGTATATATTGCAGGGACATTTTCAAAGAATTCAACTGCCTGATTAACAGTAAAATTTAGGACATCATTAATACTCTTTCCACGATATTTCACAGCCAGTGTTTCTGCATTATACCGTAATCCGCCACACGATTTGCAAGTTACATAAACATCTGGCAGAAAGTTCATTTCCATTGCCATAACTCCCACACCTTTACACTCTTCACAGCGTCCTCCTTTCACATTGAACGAGAAGCGACTGCTCTTAAAACCTCTAATTTTCGCATCGGGCGTAGCCTCAAACAGATTGCGAATATCGGTAAAAACATTAGTATATGTAGTAGGATTACTTCTTGGCGAGCGACCAATCGGAGATTGGTCTACAACAATCAGTTTATCAATATATTCAAGTCCTTCAACTCTACTAAATTCTAGCGGTCTTTCATAGGAATTATAGAGTTTTTGCGAGAGTATATTTTTCAGTGTTCCATTGATCAATGATGATTTTCCGCTACCACTCACCCCCGTAACGCAGACAAAAACACCCAGCGGAAATTTCACAGTCACATTTTTCAGATTGTGCCCCTTTGCGCCAAAAATTGTAAGAGTTTTATCCGTAATCTCGCGCCTTTTTTCGGGCATATCAATACGTCTAATTTGGTTTAGGTAATCTGCAGTAATAGATTTACATTCAAGAATTTGTTCAATAGTACCCTGCCCTACAATTTGCCCACCGCGCTTACCTGCTCCGGGACCGACATCAACAATCCAATCCGCACTACGAATCATATCCTCGTCGTGCTCAACAACAATTACCGAGTTGCCCGCATCTCGCAGTGCTTTCAGACTATCAATCAGTTTTCGATTATCGCGTTGATGTAGTCCGATACTCGGCTCGTCAAGAATATACAGCACATTCACAAGTTTTGAACCTATCTGCGTAGCAAGTCTGATTCTCTGCCCCTCACCTCCTGAGAGCGATGCAGAAGCGCGACTCAGCGACAAATAACCTAACCCCACTTCGAGCAAAAATCTCAATCGAGCCCTAATCTCTTTAAGAATATCGTGAGCTATAATCTGTTGCTTATTAGACATTTTACTCTCAATATCAGCAAACCACACCGAGAGTTCGTCAATACTCATATCAGACACCTCGGCAATATTCTTACCCGCAACCTTAAAATACAGAGCCTCGTGATTCAATCGCGAACCGCCACATAAACTACATTTTTCGTGTCTCAAGAACTGCTCTTTCCACTTCGCACCTTTTGTTACAGTTGTATCCTCAAGCTGCTGTTCGATAAACTCCTCGACACCCTCCCATCTGACCATATAGTAACTAGCCACTCCTGCGACCTTATTTTCCACCTTAAGTGGCTCAGCATCACCATATATAACAGCTTTCAGAGCCTCTTCAGAAAGCGATTTTACAGGATCTGCGAGCGTAAATCCATAACGCTCAGCCAATGCCTCGAGCTTAGCCTTAACAAATGGCGACTGATGTTTCCCAAGCGGAGTTATACCACCTTGATTTATAGACTTTTCCGCATCAGGTATTATTTTATCCAAATCATATACAGCCTCACTTCCGAGTCCATTACATTTAGGACAAGCTCCGTGTGGCGAATTGAATGAGAATGAGTGAGGCGCAGGTTCATTGAATGATATTCCCGTAGTCGGGCACATTAAGTGCCTACTAAAGTAACGAGCCCTATCTTCCTGATAATCATACAACATAATTGTTCCCTTACCCTGTTTCATCGCATTCTGCAATGAGGTAGCGAGTCTTTGGCGATTATCCTCGCGCGCAACGAGTCTGTCTACAACGAGTTCAATGTCGTGAATCTTGTAGCGATCAAGTCTCATATTACCGTGAATTTCAACTATCTCGCCATCAACTCGAGCAAGTACATATCCTTTTTTCTGCAACGACTCAAACAGATCTCGGTAATGCCCCTTACGACCCTTGACCAAAGGAGCCAAAAGTGCAATTTTCTTTTGAGCAAACTCATTAAGTATAAGGTCTATAATTTGATTATCAGTATAATGCACCATCTCTTCGCCTGTTTCTGGCGAATATGCAACCGACGCCTTCGCAAAGAGAAGTCTCAGAAAATCACCTATCTCAGTAATAGTCCCCACAGTCGAACGAGGGTTCTTATTTGTTGTTTTCTGCTCGATGGCTATAACCGGACTCAGTCCTGTAATCTTCTCAACATCAGGGCGTTCCATTACACCAATAAACTGACGAGCATAAGAGGAAAAAGTCTCCATATATCGTCGCTGTCCCTCGGCATAAATCGTATCAAAAGCAAGTGAAGATTTACCACTGCCAGACAGGCCTGTAATCACGGTAAGTTTATTATGAGGAATTACCACATCTACATTTTTGAGATTATGCACTTTAGCACCAGTTATCTCAATTAAATTTTCACCCTTTTTCATCTTCAAATCCTACTTTATAACAAAGGCATCTGCATCTAATTGCACGGGAAATTTTACCCGAAATTGCTGGAGTTTATCCTGCTCCAAAACGGCAGTCACACTATCTGAACTATTAGTTGAAATAACATCACCTTTATAATTCAATATCATAGAGTTACCAATGTAATTTACTTTCTCATCTTGCCCCATTCGGTTAGCTGCGATCACATAGCAAGAATTTTCCACTGCACGCGCTTTCAATAAAATTTCCCACGCAGAATTTCTCACTTCGGGCCAATTTGCCACATAAATAATTGCATCATAATCATTCAGATTTCGCGCCCAAATAGGAAATCTCAAATCATAACAAATTTGGAGTAAAAATCGCCACCCCTTATATTCCATAACAACACGTTGATTGCCAGCAGTATAATGCTGATTTTCCTCGCCCATTCTAAACAGATGACGTTTATCATAGTGCGTAACCACACCAGATGGCTCAACAAAGAATAACCTATTGAAATAGTGACCATTATCTACGATAGCCATAGACGTAACCATTGCCACACCAAAACGTTCAGCAGTCACAATCAACCAATTAACAGTCTCTCCATCAGCAGGCTCTGCATCAACTTCAGGAGTCATTGAAAATCCCGTAGAAAACATCTCTGGCAACACGACAATATCCACGTCATTATCAATGTTTTCGAGCCATTTTTCAACATTATCCCTATTTTTTTGAGGATTACGCCAAGCGATATCCATTTGAAAAAGTGCAATTTTCATACTCCATAAATTTTGATAGCCTGCAAAGTTAGTCATTTATGAATAAATTTTGTAATTTTGCAACTTAAAAACATCAAAAAATATGATTGAGTCAGGCAAATATCAAACACTCAGAATAGAACGCAACTCCGAATTCGGTCTATATCTGGCAGATGAAGAAGGTAATGAGGTATTGTTACCTAATCGCTACGTTACAAGCGAATTACAAATCGGAAATACTATTGAAATATTTGTCTATAATGACTCTGAAGACCGTTTGGTAGCAACTACGGAAAAACCTCTGGCAACGGTTGGAGAGGTCGCATTTCTAAAGGTAGTGGATAAGACTGTATATGGCGCATTTTTGGATTGGGGTCTACCCAAAGACTTGTTCGTACCGACTCGCAATCAACTGATGCGTATGGACTTACACAAGTCATATCCAATTTTTATTTATATAGATTCAGTTACGGGACGTGTTACGGGAACCGCGCGACTCAACACATTTATCCGAAATGAAGATATCGAACTTCAAGTTGGGGATAAGGTTGATTTTCTGGTAACTACACCGGTAAACAGAGGTTTCAGAGGTGTCATAAACAATAAGTATTGGGGCGTCATTTACGAAAATCAGTTGTTCCGTAAAATTTCGATTGGGGACAAACTCGAAGTTTATGTTTCAAAAATTACTGAAGACAACAGAATTGACGTGACCCTGCAACAACAAGGATTTGATGAAGTAAAATCAGCCTCTACAAAATTGCTTGAAATGCTCGAACTCAATGGCGGATTTATGGCACTCAACGATGCAAGTCGTCCTGAAGATGTTTATAGTCAGACCAATATGAGTAAAAAAGTTTTCAAACGTGCAGTTGGCCGTTTGATGAAACTTGGCCGAGTTGAACAGACTCAAGAGGGAATAAAACTTTTGAATAAACACTCAAAATAGTTTTAGATGTACCGCAACCTAACGACAGATGAGATTCATAAATTGGAATCTCAATATTGCAAATCAGAGAATTGGGACAAAGTTACGGTCTGCAGTTCGGGTGTTGATTTAGCTCGAATACAGTGGGTTGAGTTTGAAGGTGAGATCAAATTAGGAAATTCGACACTAAAAAAAGTACGACTGAATAATTGCACAATTGGAAACAACTCCAATGTTTGCAACATTACAGATGGAATTTACAACTGCAATATCGGCGACAATGTTCAGATACAAAATTGTCAAACCATTTTTAATACAATCGGTAGCACATTCGGAAATGGTGTTAAAATCGACACACTAAATGAATATAATGGTCGCAGTATCAATCTATTCGAAGGACTGAATGCTCAGATTGCAGAATTGGTTATTAAGTATCGTAATGCCGAAAAATTCCAATACAAAGTTAAAAATGCTATTGATAGATTTGTATCAAACTTCGCATCAAAACACGGAATAATCGGGAACAATTCGGTAATTAAGAATTGTAATCAGTTGCAAAATTTCAATTGCGAGGAAGAGTGCAAACTTTCAGGTGCACACCTCATACATAATGTATCGATTGGCAAGAACTCAACTATTGGCGTCGGTGTGATTTTGCGAGATTGTATAGTGGCGAGCGACTCGGAAGTGGTTGATGCTGCAATTCTGAATAAATGCTTTGTCGGCGAAGGCTGCCTTATCGGTGAAGGTTTTTGTGCCAATGACTCGATGTTCTTCGCCAACAGCGCGCTGCTCAGAGGCGAGGCAGCAGCCTTATTTGCAGGTCCTTATACTGTATCACACCACAAGTCTACACTACTGATAGCACTGCAAACTTCATTCTTCAACGCAGGTAGCGGCGCTAACCAGAGCAACCATCGATACAGACTCGGTGCAATCCATCAAGGCATAACCGAACGCGGAACAAAACTCGGTAGCAGTTCGTATATGTTGCTACCAGTCAAGGTGGGAAGCTTTTCGACAGTTGTGGGACAACATCATAAGAGTGTTGATTTTTCAGCACTACCCTTCTCATTGATAATCGGTTACGAATCGGCAAAAATTGTTCCCGCAATAAATTTACGCAATTCGGGATTAGGTCGCGACATTATAAAATGGAAAAATAGAGATAAGAGAATTTCTGCTAAATCGGACAGAATTGATTTCAGTTTTGAGGATAATCCATTCTTAATCAGCGAAATTCTTGCAGGATATACAACTTTGAACAATTTGTATGATAGCAATCCCGAGCAAGATGTATTCAATTATTTCGGATATGAGATAGACAAACGCTCGTTGTTGCGTGGAATTGAACTCTATCGTCGAGCTCTGGAGCGTTTCGTTGCTCTGTGTACCGAACCAAACTGCGAACCTGAGCAGATTGAATGGGTTGATTTGGCAGGAATGGTCGTTGCAAAATACAAATTGAACGAACTGCTTGAGGCAGATTTTACTACAATTGACGAACTTAATGTGCTTATAGATGGCTCAAACGAAAACGCAGAGCAAGACAAGAGTAAATACGCCCGTTATATCGACTTAACAATTCACGGCAAGTTTTCGACTCTGAAGGAAGTGAAACATTTGGGACTCAGCGCAATAGACTATTTTGAGCAACAAATGGAACTTGATGCACAAAAAGAGTTCAGTGAAGAGACTCAGATAGGTTACATTGATGATTTTGAGGAAGTTCGCAGCGCTCAAAAGGTTACAGAAATCATCACTCAAATCAAGAGTCATAATAACGAATTAAGAGACAAAATAGAAGAACGTACTGAATAAAAAGACATTTGGCGGGGACCATCACGGTAACCGCCAAACAAACTACTAACCCAAACTTAAATAAATGAAGAAACCTTGTTGCTTTCATTGTACACAAGATGTTTCAATAACTATGCCAAAGAGATGAAATAAAAATAAATCTCTCACGGCTTACACAATAAAAGACGGAAAAACAATGAGTAATTCAAAGAGTATCGAATCATCGTACTTGTCATTAGAGGTTGAAAAAATTTCGACTTTGCTGTTGCGGTTTGCCATTCCGGCGATAACCAGCACGGTAGTTCTCTCAATTTACAACATAGTAGACCGAGTATTCATCGGACACGGCGTAGGCCCTATGGCAATATCTGGTTTGGCATTGACACTGCCACTGATGTCGTTCGTAACAGCCATTGGCACGCTGGTCGGAGCCGGAGCCAGCGCGCGAGTCTCAATCGTATTGGGAATGAAAGATATCCCGTGGGTGCAGAAAATCTTGGGTAACAGTATCGTGATGACATTTGCTTTATCAGCCATACTTGTTTCAATTTCAATGATTTGGCTCGATGAAATTTTGATTGCATTCGGCGGCAGCGAACAAACAATACCATACGCCAAAGAGTATCTCAAAGTTGTAATCCCAGGCAGTATATTCTCGAACTTGACATTCAACTTTGCCAGCATTATGCGTGCTGCTGGGCACCCTCGCAACTCGATGTTTGTCATTGTTTTAGGCGCAGTATTGAATGTAATTCTCGACCCGATACTCATCTTTTGGTTCGACTTAGGCATTGCAGGTGCAGCTTGGGCTACGGTTATTTCGATGTTTATCGGTTCGATATTCGCGCTCGGACATTTTTTCAACAAGAAACGCCCTGTGCATTTCTCACGCTCGAGTCTGAAACTCGAAAAGCGTATTATGTATAATATCTTTTCAATAGGATTGTCCCCGTTTTTGGTCAATGCTGTTGCAGCTTGCGTGAATATCATTATGAATAATCTTTTGTACAGACACGGTGGCGACTTGGCAATCGGAGCATTCGGAATCATTAATAGTTTCCTTATGTTTATGGTTATGTTGCTGTTGGGTCTGTCACAGGGTATGCAGCCGATTGCCGGATATAATTACGGAGCGCGCCACTACGACCGAGTTAAAGCCGTACTTTGGCTTACAGTGCGTTGCGGAATTATTTTCTGCACATTATTTTTCATTTGCACTACATTTTTCCCACGCTACCTTGTATCTGCATTCACCAGCGACGAAACACTAATTTCGATGTCAGCCACGGGGTTGCGCATTTGTGCCATACTAACCCCTCTGGTAGCAATTCCAATCATCATTGGACAGTTCTGCTTATCAATCAGCAAAGCGCTGCAATCCATCATATTATCACTTTCTCGTCAGATAATTTTCCTCATACCGGCAGTCTATGTTGGCGCCTATTTCTGGGGATTGAACGGAGTGTGGTACGGATTTGCATCAGCAGATATTTGCGCGATAACGGTATCATTGCTGACCTATTTCCACGTTCGCAACAAGTACCTTAGCGAGCAAACAGAGCGATAGAATTTTGATTAACGGATAAAAATTACGACCTTTGTAATTTAAGAACAGCGAGTATGGGAGTAAATGATTTCACACAGGGTTCGGAGTGGCGCCAGATATTTCGATTTGCGCTACCGATGATGTTGGGGAATCTGTTTATGCAATTGTACCAACTCGTAGACACCGTAATTGTTGGACAATTCATTGGCACAGAAGCTCTAGCAGCCGTAGGAGCTAGTACACCAGTTGTCTTTATGACTACTGCACTTGTAACTGGCATCGGCATAGGAGCATCGGTTGTAATCTCACAATATTTTGGCGCAAAGAAGGTCGAGAACATTCAAAAGACCTCTGATACCTTATTTATATTCTTGCTTGCAATCGGCTTGGTAATTTCTGTTGCAGGTTATTTTTTCAGTGACGATATTTTGCGACTGATGCAACTACCGCAAGAATCGTTACCACAAGGCACTGATTATCTGCAAATTTATCTTGGCGGCTCGATTTTGTTGTTTGGTTACAATAGTGTAGCTGCCATATTGCGCGGCTTGGGCGACTCAAAAACGCCGCTATATTTTCTGATTATAGCCTCGGTTTTGAATATCATACTCGATTTGCTGTTTATTCTGGTGTTCGACTGGGGAGTCAAAGGTGCTGCGTGGGCAACGGTCATAGCACAAGGTATATCATTCGTATTGTCAATTTGGTGGGTAAATCGCTACAACACGTTGCTGAGGATAGACATATTACGTTTGAAATTTGATAGTTATATATTCGGACAATGCATCAGACTCGGGTTGCCTACGGGTATTCAGCAGGTATGCGTAGCAGTCGGAATGATGGCTCTTATGGGCATTGTAAATCAATTTGGATTCAAGATAACAGCCTCATATACCACGGCTCAGCGTATCGATTCGCTCATTGCACTACCTGTTATGAACTTTGCAGCAGCCCTGACCTCATTTGTAGGTCAAAATATGGGCGCAGGCAATCTAACAAGAATCAAGCGCGGACTTAAAGCTACACTTCTAATGACTATCATTACCTGCCTTGTAATCAACACGTTCATCATTATATTCGGAGAAAATATTATGACCTTATTCACACAAGATTCGTCGGTGGTAAAAATCGGAGCCGAATGTCTTGTCGTACTGAATTCGTTTTATATAATCTTCGGTATAATGTTCGTATTAAATGGAATGCTGCGCGGAGCAGGTGCAACAATCTTCCCTATGCTGACAACATTGGTAGCGCTGTGGTTCATTCGCGTTCCATCAGCAGCCTACCTTTCGGCAGAATTTGGATATTACGGCATTTGGTGGTCCTACCCGATTGGTTGGACAGTTGGAATGTTAGGCTCGGTAATATATTATTTATCAGGGCGTTGGAAAAAAAGTGGAATAATTAAAACAGTAAAACAATGATACATTCAATGACAGGCTACGGCAAATCTGTAGTAGAAGTTGCCGGCAAAAAAATCACAGTTGAGATTAAAAGTCTAAACAGCAAGCAGTTAGACCTATCGATAAAATCACCATCGCTCTATCGCGAACTTGAAAGTTGGATTAGAGCAGAGGTTTCCAAGCAACTTCAGCGAGGTAAAGTAGATGTTTATATAAACGTCGAAACAAACAAAGAATCATCAATTTGCCAGATTAATCGCGATGTATTCAAAAGTTATTATCAACAATTATCAGAGCTCGCAGAAGAGGTCGGATTTTCAGTAGCGCAGGAACAGACCGTACAGGCTATTCTCAGACTGCCAGAGGTTATGAAAGCTGAGTCTAATGAGGTTGGCGAAGATGAAACATCTGAATTGAAAAATACTGTAAATAAGGCGATTGAGAACATCACCGAATTTCGCAAACAAGAGGGCGCAGTGTTAATCAGCGACCTTTTGAATCGCATCGAAAAGATTCGCTCACTGGCACAAACCGTAGAACCATTTGAAAAAGAGCGAGTTGCAAACATTAAGAGTCGTCTACTAGACAGCCTCGCAACGCTGAATATTCAGGTTGACAACAATCGTTTGGAGCAAGAATTGATATTCTATTTTGAAAAATTGGATATTACCGAAGAAAAAGTTCGCTTGAACAATCACTTGAATTATTTCCGAGAAGTTGTTGACAATGAAGACTTTCCGGGTCGCAAACTTGGATTCATTGCACAGGAGATTGGTCGTGAAATAAACACTTTAGGTTCGAAGGCCAATCACGCTGATATTCAAAAAGTTGTAGTTCAAATGAAAGACGAACTCGAAAAGATCAAGGAACAATTATTGAATTTGTTGTAAAATGAAAGGTAAAGTTGTAATATTTTCAGCCCCCTCTGGTTCAGGTAAAAGCACTATTATCAAGCACTTACTAACAAAATTCAATCAGTTGGAATTCTCAATTTCGGCTACTTCACGATCCCCTCGCGGCAATGAAGTCGACGGACAGGACTACTATTTCCTCAGCGCAGAAGATTTCAAGCAAAAAGTCTCTGATAATCAGTTTATTGAATGGGAGGAAGTCTATTCAGGCACTTGCTACGGCACGCTGCGTTCGGAAATCGACCGAATCTGGAGCAATAATAACGTTATCATCTTTGACGTAGACGTTAAAGGCGGACTCAATATCAAAAAGATTTTCGGAGCTAATGCACTGTCAATCTTCATAATGCCGCCGTCAATTGAAGAGTTGCGCCACCGCCTAACGCTGCGTGCAACCGACTCACCCGAGACAATCGAAAAACGCGTAGCAAAGGCTGCCGAGGAGATATCTTTTGCCGAGCAATTCGATGTGCGCATTATGAACGACAAACTTGAAATTGCCTGTGCAGAGGCTGAAGAAGTATTGAAAAAATTCATCGAACAATGATAGACACTGCCTTATATTTTGGCTCGTACAACCCTGTGCACAAAGGACATACATCTATCGCTGAGTGGATCGTTGAAAAGGGATTCGCTCAGGAATTGTGGTTTGTACCATCTCCACAGAATCCGTTCAAGAGCAGCAATGAACTTGCTCCCGAAACGACTCGAGCCGAAATGTTGGAGTTAGCAATTACTTCCAAGTGGCGTGATAAAATTTCAGTTTGCAGAGTAGAATTCGACCTACCCAAACCCTCATATACAGTCAATTCTCTCAGAAAATTGACTCAAGATTTTCCTGACAGGAGATTTATGTTGGTGATGGGAGCCGATAATTTAGCAGGATTGAAAGGCTGGCGCGAATACCAATACATTTTAGACAATTTCGAAATTTTGGTCTACCCTCGCCCAAATACAGTGATTGACAGAGAATTACTATCTACATCAAAAATCACCATACTTGATGGCGCACCTCTATTCGATATTAGTTCTACGGAATTGAGAGTCCAATTCAAAATTGGCAAATTCGACTGCGCACACATATCTAAAGATGTTATTAATTACATAAAAATCAATAATTTATATGTCTGAATTTGAAACATTGCAGCAACAACTTGATGAGTTGAACACTAAAATTGAACAGCAGCCAAATTGCATCGAATTGCTGTTCGAACGTGGCAAGTTGTATCAGCGACTCGGAAATTTCGGAGCCGCAATGAACGATTTTATTGCAATTCAAGAACTTGACCCTCAAAATAAGGAGGCACAAGAATATTTGGATTTTCTGAATGAAATTCTCAACTTCAGAAATCTCGATATGTACAACCCTTGATAATTTAGTTTAGATGAATTGGATTAAACGTTTGTATATCTGGATACTACATTGGGCGGATACTAAGTGGGGAGTCCCTGCTCTCTTTCTTTTGGCATTCGCCGAATCGAGTTTTTTTCCCATTCCGCCCGACGTACTGCTGATTGCGTTGTGCCTGGGAGCTACTAAAAAATCGTTCAGATTCTCAACAATTTGCACCATCGGCTCGGTTTTGGGAGCTATGGGTGGCTACCTGTTGGGCTACTTTTTGTGGCAGACACCTAGCGGAGAATTCACCTCAATCGCCAATTTTTTCTTCCGTTCGATACCAGGATTCACAGTCGAAGAGTTCGCACACATTCGTTCTCTTTACGAGCAATATGACTTCTGGATTATCTTCACGGCAGGTTTTACACCAATTCCATACAAATTGTTCACCATCACATCAGGTGTATTCAACATCGATTTCGTAATGTTCGTCATCGCGTCAATCGTAAGTCGCGGACTGAGATTCTTCTTAATAGGTGGGTTGATTTGGAAATTTGGAGCTCCGATAAAAACCTTTATAGACAAGTATTTCAATCTGTTAGCAGTTGCCTTTACGGTATTGCTTATTGGAAGTTTCTTTTTGGTTAAGTATATTTTGTAATTTCGGCGATATGTTGCACTTTGGATTAGTTGGAAAAAAGCTAGGACATTCATTCTCACAAAAGTGGTTTGAAAAGAGGTTTAATGAACTGCAGCTAACGGAGTGCAGCTACTCAAACATTGAGCTCGAAACTATTGATAATGTGATTGATAACACAAGTCACCTAAAGGGATTTAACGTCACGATTCCATATAAAAATCAGATACTACCCTATCTTGACGAGTTGTCGTCTGAGTCTGAGGCTATAGGAGCTGTGAATTGCGTGGTACGCAATAATGATAATAAGCTCATCGGATACAACACTGATTATTATGGTTTTATGGAATCACTTAGGCCGCTGCTGACAAATCGCAACATAACTCAAGCCCTTGTGCTCGGAGCCAGTGGAGGTGCTGCCCGCGCAGTGTTGTACACACTTAACAAACTGAATATTAACACCATTAAAGTTTCTCGCACCACGACCGACGGAATGATGACCTACGAGCAATTGACCGAGAATATTATTCGCGACTGTCAATTGATTGTAAATTGCACTCCGGCGGGAATGTTTCCAGATGTACATAATGCGCCTCATATAAACTACGAACACATTGGCAATCAACATATTTTGTACGATTTAGTTTATAATCCGCCGCTGACTGAATTTCTTAATCGAGGAAGAAAACGTGGCGCGACGGTCAAAAACGGACTCGAGATGCTGCACATTCAAGCAGAACTCTCTTGGGAACTATTTTTCAGAAATAATCCATAAACTTAAAAATAAAATGAAGAAAAACGATTTTGTATTTATTCTGTGTATGCTGGCAATTGTTCTGCCGTTCGCACTGGTCGAGCCGGTGGGCAGATGGTTTTCAGCAACAACTGCAGCTCACCCCTATCTGATGGCATTTGCGAAATTTGCCATTTTATCGACTGCCGGCGAGATGCTCGGTCTCAGAATCAAAGAGGGCAGATACAACTACAAGGGGTTCGGAGTATTCCCCCGCGCAGTAGTATGGGGAATCCTGGGTGTAGGTATCGCAATGGCAATGAAAACCTTTGCTACGGGCGCACCTAAACTTGTGGAATCACTCGGAGTAGCAGGTGTTTGCGAAGCAATGGCTGGCGAACTCAGTTGGTTGAAGGTACTCGGTGCATTCGCCATTTCAGTGACAATGAACACCATTTTTGCTCCTGTATTTATGACCGTTCACAAAATTACCGACGGCCATATCCTCAACTGCAATGGTAGCGCAAAAGCGCTCGTTACGCCATTCAATTTCGGTGAGGCATTGGCAGGTCTTAATTGGCGAGTTCAATGGGGTTTCGTGTTCAAAAAGACCATTCCGCTGTTCTGGTATCCGGCACACACAATCACATTCTTGTTGCCAGCAGGCTTCCAGGTTTTGTTTGCAGCCGTTTTGGGCATTGTACTCGGCGTACTGCTCTCTGTAGCAGCAAATATGTCTCGAGGAAAATAATAACACATCAAATACGAATAAAAAAGGGTCGCATATATTGCGGTCCTTTTCTCTTTTGATAAACTATATTTTACAGCGAGTAGCAATTCACAAACGACTATACTTTCAAACCATTAACTACACATAAGCACCTCCAATAATATCGAAATAAACCAATAAAAAAGCCCTGCCAATGCAGGGCTTTTTGCGATAAATATCAGATTAAATCATATCCGAAACATTCCAAGCAAAGGCTCTGATACCTTGTTCTGGATTTTCGTCGTCAATCTTTTTGATTCGTTTAAGGAACTCCGCAGCCTGTTCATCTTCCATAACGGCTATCAGAGCTGAATTCATACCCGGCCAAGCGTGGCTACCCAAGTGAGGCTCGCCATCTTTCGAGCCGCGACCAATGAGTTCTTCCCAACCGGTAAAACCTCTCAAATTCATTTCGTCCATTAATGAGAGAATATCTTCATACATAGACTGGTTACACGACATAAATACAGCTTTCATAGTCTACTGGTTTTGAGTTTGCAATTTACGAAGTTTTCTATTTTTACGTTTTTCGCCATTGTTAGCGAACGATGCGTAGAGTGTCGGAATCAAAATCAAAGTAATCAATGTTGAGAACGACAGACCCCAAGCAACTGACATACCGAGCGAGTTCCACATTTCAGAACCGATACCATTACCAACGGCCATCGGAATCATACCCAGAACTGTGGTCAAGGTAGTCATCAAAATCGGGCGCAAACGGCTACGACCAGCTGTAACAACCGCATCGTGAATATTCTGACCACGTTCGCGACACAAGATTGTGTAGTCGACAAGTACGATACCGTTGTTCACCACAATACCGACCAACATCAACATACCCAACAGAGCCATAACGTTGAATGCGACGCCTGTGACTGCCAGACCGATGATGATACCCACGGCAGCAAACGGAATCGAGAACATAATTACGAACGGATATGTCAGAGATTCGAACTGCGAAGCCATAATTGCGAACACGAGGATAATCATCAATCCCATCAACATAAACAGGTCACCGAATGTTTCCTTCTGGTCTTCGGCAGCACCACCTACTTGCCACATATAGCCGGCCGGCATACTGATATTTGCCATTCCCTCTGTAGTTTTGGCAGTAATATCACCCAGAGCATAACCGCTACCCACAATACCAGATACCTTAATATAACGTTCGCGGTCTTTACGTTCGATTGTCGGAGGAGTTGAAGTCTCTTTCACTTCGCCGATATCGCGAATCTTCACACCCACGCCTTGGTTGTTATACACTACGATATTTTCGATATCTTCGATTGATTCACGGAATTTTCGTCCATATCTCACGCGGATATCATATTCGTTACCATCTTCGCGATAGTATGAAGATACCGAACCATTGATTCTGTTTCTCAGGTACATTGAAGCCGTAGTAACGTCGATGCCATTTCGAGCCAATTTTTCGATGTCGAAATCGACTTTATACTCGGGCACATATTCGTCACGCGAGATACTAACTTCGGTACAACCTTCAATTCCACGCATCATATTAGCCACTTCCTTAGCCAGAGCATCGGTGACATCAAAGTCATAACCATAGATTTCAATTTCTACGGCACTTTGCCCCATACTACCACGAGAACCAGATTCGTTTACGTTATACTTTCTGATTTCAGGATATTCGTTAAGAATTTTACGCATACCGTCAGCTATTTCAGAGAGTGTACGTTCACGTTCGATTTTGGTAGTCAAAGACATATTCATCGAGATGATGTGCGTACCGTTAGCCTGAATCGAAGCGAATGCGTTATCTGCGTCGGCCTGACCTTCTCTCAAGTTCAGAGTTTTGATTTCCGGGTATGCCTTTCTGAATCGTTCAGAAATTTCGAGCGCCAATTCACGAGTAATATCCTGACCTGTACCTACTGGCAATTGGATATCAACACCGATACGGGCATTATCCTGAGTCGGGAAGAAACCTGTACTGATTCTCGGGCCCAAAATACCAATTACACCTGCAAACAGTGCGATACTCAATGTGATAACGGTCTTTCTGTGTTCAACACACCAGCCCAACATTCTGCCATAGACATTGTTGAATCTATCCATAGCGGCATCAATCTTACCCTGGAACCACGCCTTTTTCGGAGATTTTTTCATCATCAAAGCACAGAGTACCGGAGTAAATGTGATAGCAGCCAATGTAGATACGGTCAAAGTGATAGTTACCATCCAACCCATAGAGTTGAACAGGATACCCGCCATACCTTGAATCATAGTCAACGGCAAGAACACGGCGATAGTAGTCAGCGTACCACCCATAACCGAGATACCCACCTCTTTAGTAGCAAAGATAGCAGCCTGTTTCGGGTGAGCTCCGCGGTCGGTGTGCGAAGTAATATTTTCCAACACAACGATAGCATTGTCCACTACCATACCGATAGCAATAGAGAGCGAACTCATCGTAATGATATTGAGCGTATTACCCGTAGCCATAAGGTAAATAATAGCTGCGAGCAGAGAGATAGGGATAGTCAGTACGACTACGATTGTAGCACGCCAGCGACCCAAGAATAAGAATACAACCAAAATAACCAGAATCATTGTAGTGATAATAGTATCACGCAACGAGTTCACAGTGTGAATGATGTTTTCAGAAGTATCGACGATAGTAAAGAGTTTCACGTCAGAAGGCAAAGTTTTTTGGATTTCTGCCAGCTGTTTTTGCACTGCTTTAGCAATTTGCACAGCATTAGCACCAGACTTCTTCTGAATGATAATCATACCACCTCGTTCGTTGTTGTTGTACGCTTCCTGAATTCGGTCTTGCAGAGTATCGTCAATATCTGCGACATCGCGCAACAGGATAGCAGCTCCATTACGAACACCTACAACGATATCCAACAATTCGTTCGGATCTTTGAATTCGTGGTCAACACGCAGCGAGTAAGCATTAGAACCGAGGTCGAACGAACCTGCCGGAGTATTTCTGTTGGCAGCAGAAATTGCCGATGAAATTGCTTCAATAGAAATACCATAAGCCTCCAATTTGTTAGGATTACAGTTAACTTGAATTTCACGTTTCGGCAAACCTGCGATAGATACCGAACCCACGCCGCTCACGCGAGCAAGCGGAGTAACCAATTGGTCATCGAGTATTTTGTAGAGTCCGTTCATACTCTCTTCTGCAGTAACCCCGAGCATCAAAATCGGAATCATATCCGACGAGAATTTGAAGATAATCGGACTATTAGCACCATCGGGTAGCGTCTGCAACAAGTCGAGTTTATCACGAACATCATTAGCTGCCACGTCAATATCGATACCGTATTCGAATTCAAGACCTACGATAGAGATATTTTCTTTTGAGTTAGATGTAATGTGTTTAAGGTGGTCGACACCATTGAGTACGTTTTCAATAGGTCGAGAAACGTTATTTTCGATATCCTCGGCACTCGCACCCTGATAAGTTGTCATAACCATCATCGCATTGGATTCGATATCGGGGAAGAGGTCGATACCGAGTCTCGTCAGCGAGAAGATCCCCATAATACTGATCGTTGCGAACACTATTATGGTTGTGATGGGTTTATTAACCGCTGTTTTATAGATATTCATTTTTTACTTTTTGTTAACTCGTTCTACACTAACACCATTCTTCAACGCATTTTGACCTGTAACTACAACTTGGTCGCCTTCGTTGATACCACTCAGAATTTCATATTGTTTATCGAATCTTCTACCAAGTTCGACTTTTTGGTATTTAACAGTACCATCTGCGTTGTAGATATACACGAAACGGTCACCCGAGCCGAGTTGTTTTACGACAGCCAAATCTGGCACAACGACATTTTGACGTTTTCCATATTTGATAGTCGAACGAGCATACATACCGGGTTTGATAATTTCCTTATCATTATCAACAACGAGTTCTACTTCGAAAGTACGAGTTGTTTGGTCGATAGACGGAGTAATGCGAGCAACTTTTCCTGTAAATATTTGACCTTCCAGAGCATCAAATTCGATATTCACAGCCATACCCTTCTTAATGTGAGAGTAGAGCGACTCTGATACGTTAATCATAACTTTAGCAGGATTGATTTTCTGCACTACAAAAATTGGGTTATTACCTGTCATATCGCCATTGTCATAATTACGAGCAGTAACTACACCAGAAATCGGCGAGCACAATACGGTATTTTCCTTCAAGTTTTCGTAAGAAGATTTTGACACTTCATACGCAGTCTTTGCAGCGTCCCAGTTAGCCTTAGCCAAACCACCGAACTTGTAGAGTTGGTCTGCACGTTCGAATGCAGCCTTATTGTTTTCGTACTGAACTTTAGCCTGAACGAGAGCCGAGTTATCCAACTCTGCCACCTTTTGACCAGCTTTCACACGGTCTCCCACATCAACCAGCAATTTGGTAATACGACGATTCTGAGCCGGAGAGATATTGTTTACTGCATAGCCCTCCACATTACCTGTAAACGTACTAACCATTTCCACGTCCTGAATATGGACTACTTCAGTTGTAACCTTAGGTTTAGCCACAACTGTAGCTTCGTTAGTTTTTGCACTTTTCTTTGATCCGCAAGCCACACAAGCTACGCAAACACCACACACAAGCAGTGTCTTGACGATTTCATTCATTTTCATAATCTTGTTTATATTTTTTTAGTTTTTTCCAGAATAGTCACCTTTGATTTTATCGAGTCCCACCTTATTGATGAGGTAGTTGTAGATAGCCGTATTCTTCGACAATTCGGCCTGAGTGTAAGCTACCTGTGAATTATCAATTTCGACAAGTGTACCCTCTCCTACTTCGTATCTCTTGACTGCGATATCATAACCGCGTTTAGCCTGAACGATTGTCTGGTCTGCTGCGTAGTATTGTTTGATGTTAGTCAGCATATTGCTGTGGTATTGAACTACGGCAGTATTGAGTTGACGTTCGAGATTTTCGCGTTGGAGTTGAAGATTTTCGAGGTTGATTTTAGCGCTATTCAAATCAGCACGACGTTTTCCACCAGCGAAAATCGGCACATTCAGGCTGAGCGCTGCAACTGAATATGGATTGAACTTATAATCCTTAATCTTCAAATCTTCTGACATTGCGATGTAGTTGTAGTTAACGGCCAATGCCAAAGACGGGAGATTTGCTGCGCGTTGAATTTCCACACTCTTCTTCAACATCTCTTCTTGGATATCGAGTTGGCGCATATTGCTATTTTGACTGAGGTCGCCCTTGCTTACGTTAGCAGACATTGCCTTTTCAAAATCTTTGAGCGACTCTTTGCAATCCACGTCCATAGCCAAATCCATACCCATCAGCGCTTTGAGTTGCCACAAAGCCAGCACGATAGAGTTTTCAGCGTTGAACACGTTTGGTTCGGCATTAGCGACTGCTACTTGCGATGTAACCAGGTCGTATTCTGAAACTGAACCTACCGCGAACATTTTTTCTACGATTTTATGGTTAGCCACTGCATTATCGTACACACGCTTGTAGACTCTATAAGAATCCTTTGCCAGCAAAACTTGATAATAAGCCTTTGACACCTGTTCTATCATATCGATTCTTGAACTGCGAGCCTGTTCAACAGCAAGTTCCACGTCCATAGCCGACACCTTGAGCGACTTCCAGAGTTGCACATTCACCAACGGCAACTGTGCAGCAAAACCTGCTGAGATATTATTTTTAGTACCCACCTCCATAGACTGACCTGCGAAGTGCATAGTCTGTTTTTTGATATATCGTTGATAAGTGGCAGACGCACTGATCTCCGGCCACAGAGCCGAATAGGTACCCTTCTTAGCATACCTTTTTACTTCGACAGTTTTGTCTGCGATTTTCACTGTTGGATTTTCGCTGAGTGCGATTTCCAATGCTTGCTCCAGCGTAAGAACAAGCGGTTCTGATGTCTCCATTTCATTGTTCGACACAGTATTCTGAGCCCGAACTCCGCCCCACAATGTTGCCAATAACATAACAGGGACAATCATTTTCATCTTCATCATCATCTGTTTTTGGTTTTATTTCTACTATTTGTCAATATACTTGCTTTTATACTCTTCAATCAGTTCCCGCCCCTTATCAGTTGCGATTCCGCGCAATATGTAGAGCATCAGATTTCGGATTGATTTATGAATACCATTTGAGTCGATATTTTCATTTTTATCCACATACTGTTTTATGGCCTGAAACGAATCGCGAATCATCAGAATCAAGATATCCAAATCGACATCTTCCATCACGTAGCCCAATTGTTGGCCTTTTATGAATTCGCGTCTAATTTTATCGGCAATGATTTGGGTATTTTGTTCGACAGTTTTCTTGAATATTTCGGGATAGAATTTATTCATATCATTGATAAATATCCACTCCTTATCTTGGAATCGGTCAACGTGCGATGCGAAGTCCAATATATCCAGCAGAATATTGTCGAATCGGTGTTGTTCGAACATTTTAGCTCTACGTTGCGAGTGGAGTTCCCAACACTCGACAAGCAATGCCTCTTTGTTCTCGAAGATTTCATACAATGTCCTTTTAGACATACTCAATCCGCGAGATATGTCGTCCATTCTGATTGAGCGCACACCGAATTGGGAGAATTGTTCGGTTGCGTACTCAACAATATTTTCTTTTGTTACTGCCATAATATGCATTTTACGGCTGCAAAAGTACAAAAGAAAACTCAAAAAACAAAATGAGTTTTGAAATTTTTAACACTAAAACTTACATATATGATACAAAAAAGAAAAAAAATGCTGCACTATTGTTCGGCAGCATTTTTACATATCAAAATTATGGGGTGATAGGTCAGTTTTACGGAGTTATTTTTGTCGGAAAATAGGCTTGTGTAGTCGGCAATGAAACGGTTCAGCCGCCCCGGAGTCCACGCCTGTCGGTGAAGCGAATTTACTCCCGTAGCCTTAATATGTCTCAGCACCTCGAGTGGAGAATCGAAGTACATCGTATGGCAATATTCGACAGAATCAATTATCTCGAATCCCACACTTTTCATCAACTCCTTAAGTTCGGAAAAAGGCACATAATCGAGTCCCGATCCCGTGAGTTGTTTTATTTCGGTAAAATTATGATTCCCGAATGTTGATAACGCAAGCACTCCACCACTTCGCATACCGTTTTTTACTCTTTGAAAAAACGCCCTCAAATCAGCGAACCATTGCACTGCTGACGAACTCGCAACCAAGTCGTAACCACTACCCAAATCAATCTGCTCTGCATCTCCAATTTGAAAAGTTTCGGTACCCGTAGCATACTTCGAGATAAACTCTTCGGTCATCGGCGACAGGTCGTTGATAACCATTTGTGCAGTCGGATAAAGTTTTTTCAAACGCTTGGTAAGCAGCCCGGTACCTGCTCCTACCTCAAGTATTTTTTCAGGTGCGAGTTGCAGTTTTTCAAGCTTGCTGTTCAGTTGCAGACATATCGACTCCTGCACCGTAGCAAACAGATCATAGGTGTTATAATTAGCCTCAAATCGAGTCCTGAGTATCTGTTTATCTATCATCGTTCAAATATGATATCCAAAGTTTGTGAATCAAGAAACGGGTAGTGTGGCGACTGCGTAACCGTTGCCCTTTCGCCCCAGAAATTGAGTTGATTTGCTACGGGGAAAATTCGGTCGCCATTGCCGACGATTGCCCTGCGCCAGCCGAATTCGGCATAAGGGCGAGCCGCAATCTGTTCGTATAGTCGTTCGAGTTCCTCAACCTGAGAGGCGAGTTCTCGCTGGGGCAGAATCTCGGGATTAGTCTGGCAAAGCGTACCGTAAGTATTAAGATTAAATTGTTCAATTCCGCCACATTTCAGAGCACGCAGAGTCAGATTCGCAACACGTTGAGGAATCCCACGCGAGGAGTCAATCGGATAAGGAGTTCCATTTATGGCTATTGTTCGGTCGAAATCTTCGGCCGAAAAAATTTGCTCGGCAGCCCAAACTCCGAACGACCACCCCACCAACACTTTGTGCTCATAATGAACAAATTGCGCCGCATCAACTCTTTCAATATTTCGATAATCATAGACACAAAATATATCATAACCTCGCTCGGCAAGATGTGCTACGGAGTTGTAATCACACGACCACCCAAGCGCAAATACCACCAGATTGGGGTTCCCGTTTTTCACTAACCAATGTTGTTCCATAGCGTTTTCAATGTATTGAAAAATTGTTCCATCTGTTCGCACGTGATTCCAGCCGAGAGTGATATTCGCAGTCGCTCGGTGCCAGGAGGTACCGTAGGACGTCTGATGGGCATTACCCAGAATCCCGACTCGCGCAACTTATTTGTCAGTTCAACGGCACGAATCGAGTCACCCACCATTACGGGGAATATTTGTGAATGAATCTTCATTCCCGAAACTTTTTCGACAAACTGCATAAGGTCTAAAAGTTGCTGACGATTAGGGTCTAATCGCTCGGAATTCTCGATTAGGAATTTTGTCCACTTCAGACTTAGCGGAGGGAGTGCCGTAGAGAAAATCAGAGTTCGCATCTTATTCACAAGCAGTTTATGCCAAGTCTGATTGCATAACACTACTGCGCCCTGCGACGCAAGAGCCTTACCAAACGTAGCCACAATAAAATCTATCTGCTCATCTAGTCCTGCCTCGGCAGCCAGCCCTGCACCACGTTTGCCATATACTCCAAATGCGTGAGCCTCATCGACATACAACAAACAATCGAACCGTTCTTTCATTTCGACAAGCTCTCTTAGCGGAGCCATATCGCCGTCCATACTGAACAACGATTCGGTTACGATAAAGACTCTGCGGTAGTTTGCTCTATGTTTAGACAAAATCTTTTCGAGGTGATTGAGGTCATTATGTTTGAATCGCTCAACCTGACACTGACACAACTTTATGCCGTCAATTAAACTTGCGTGCACCAGCTTATCGGCTACGATAAGGTCTTTAGCCGTACACACTGCGGGCAGCACACCCAAGTTGGTCAGAAATCCAGAGCCCAATACAAGAGCCCTTTTCCCTGAATAAAATTTTTCGAGTTCAGCCTCCAACTCGTCATAATAGGAATTGCCCGTCATAAGTCGCGACGAGGAGTTGCTGAGCAAAAACTCAGAAGAAAAATTTTGCTGTGCAATAAACTCTTGTTGTAGAGCCGTATCCGCAGCTACACCCAGATAATCATTAGACGAAAAATTGATATAATCCACCCCATTGACTCGGACATTCACGCCCTGCATCTGCGAATTAATCAGTGTTCGCATATTACCCGAGCTGGTCAGCGAATCCAACATTTCATTTATATCAGACAAATTATCAGCCATTACTCATCTATGAATATTGCGGTTGTTGAATCAATATTATTCAGTGTACGAATCGCAGCACGACCATCTGCTCCAATGTTGAGCGAATACTCATTAACAAACATTCTGATATGATTATCAATGACTTCGGGGGTCAAATCACGGCAGTGTGCACACACAAAATCGCGTGACGCTGACGGGTGAGCGAATGCGTATTGAATACTGCGTTCAAGTATTCGGTCAATCTTCATTTGCAGTTCTACTGGCAACTCTCGCGACACCACGATAGCACCCAGTGGCAGCGGCAGTTTGAATCTCGACTCCCACTCCCGACCGAGGTCTGCTACCAGCACTGCGCCCTGTTTTTCGAACGAGAATCGCTCCTCGTGAATCAGCACTCCAGCCTGACACTGCCCAGCCAACACCGTAGGCAACACCTGATGAAATATGCAGTGTTCATACTCCGACACCTCTGGAAAAAGCCTGCGCATCAGCGCAAAAGCCGTAGTATGGGCTCCGGGCACCGCTACACGCTTACCACCCAACTGACTCTTGTCCATCGGCTCGGCAGCCACGACCAGCGGACCGTTCCCGAATCCGAGTGCAGCGCCACTGCGCAACACAGCGTAACGCTCCGTGATGTCGGCGATTATCGCGCAACTAATTTTCGACACGCTCGGCTGTTGGGTTATCACCTGAGTGTTGAGTTGCTCGATATCTGCAAACTCTGCTTCAAATACCTCGCCCTCGCAATCTACAAGTCCGTGTAGCATTGCGTGAAACATAAACGTATCATTCGGACAGGGAGATATATTTATTCGAATGCTCATTTCTTCGCAAGTTTTTCGATGATTGGCGATAGAGTCTGTCCAAGTTTTTCAGCTACTTCAGGTTTGACTGGCTCGCCAACTATGTTTGATATTACTCTTATTTCAAGGAAGTTGCAGCCAGAATTGATACAAGCTCGAAAGAATCCGCTGCCCTCCATATTTTCTATTTGTGAGCCGTTAGCCTCGATTCCGCAGCGATTTACGGTATTCGACTTTACCGAGCGCAATCCACTTTGCAAATGGAACGGGCATCTCTGTGGAGCATACTCCTCGGCAGCCACAAATCCGCAATGCTCCATATCCACAAACTCGCCATTTCTCACCGTTCCCAAATCTGCCTCACGCTCCGACTCCACCGACACGCAGTCGCCAATCGCCAACCCCGCATCTGGATAAGCCCCTGCCCAACCGCATAGGATAATCCACTCGGGGTCATATTTATTAATCGCCTCAACGCTCTTGAGCGCAGTTCTCACCGCGCCGACACCGCACTCCTCGACGATGACATTTGTTCCGAACGATGCTCCCTTCAACTCATTGGGAGTCGGCACAAGCAGCACAATGTTTGATTTTCGTCTTTTTCGAGTTTTGATAGTCAGAATGTGCGTAGTAACTGCGATTGTGATTGCAAACAACAACAGTTTTATATGGATATGTTCAACTACGACAAAAATACACACGGCCATCGTCGCCCACAGCAGAGCCAATACCTCAAGTTTCACAGCCATCGGTATTCCGCGATTAGCCTTGTAATCGCGCAAGTATCTGCCAATTTTCGGGTGGTACATCAGCCACTCGTAACTGCGCTTCGAACTCTTCGCAAAACACCACGCAGCCAGCAACATAAACGGCGTAGTCGGCAGTACAGGCAACCCAATGCCCAGCACTCCGAGAGCCACCGCAGTCCACCCCAAAGCGAGGTAAAATATTCTTAATTTACTTCTCATTTTAATCTTGTAACTCGTTCAATATCTTTAATTTTGAGCAGTTTATATATCACTGCATCGAGCATTCCCGTACTTGCCACTTCGACGGTTATCTGCCCCGATAGTGTATCTCCGTCTTGTTCGGTCATATTTATCGAACCGATATTGACCCGCAATTCCTTAAACAGCACCTCGGTAATCTTATTGACCAGGCCGAATGAATTGCGCGCCTGAATGTTCAGCATAGCACGAAAGGCTCCCGACTCATTATCATTTCTCCAACGGGCATCAATAACCCGATATGAATACTGCGTTTTGAGTCTGGTGGCATTGGGACAATCCACTCGGTGAATTGTTATTCCTGCAGCTATCGTAACAAATCCAAATATCGAATCGCCCGGTATCGGATTACAACATCTACCCAATTTATATTCTACACCTCTCAGATTTTCGTCAATAACCAGACAATCCTCATTGTCGTTTTCAACACGCTGACTCTCTTTGACCGTAGTTTCTACAAGATTTTTAGGCTGTTCTGATTGTTCCTCAAGCGACTCAACCAGAATCTCCTTAATTGTAGACGTTTCAATCTCCTCATCTGCGACCTTGGTATAAAGGTCAAGTGCATTTTTTATTTTGAAATGCTTTTGCAGTATGATTATAGCCTCATCAAAAGTCAAATCGAGTTTCCAATTTTTCACCTTGCGTTCAATCTCCTCACGACCGATGAACGCACGTTTCGACTGCTCCTCTTTAAGATAAGCCTTGATTCGAGATTTAGCCTTGCTCGATGTTACTATGCCCAGCCAATCGGCCTTCGGTTTCTGATTTTTCGAGGTCATAATCTCGACCAAATCGCCATTGCATAGTTTGTGCTTGATTGACACCGAACGGTGATTCACCTTCGCTCCCGTACAGGTATTGCCCAATGCCGAGTGAATATCATAAGCAAAGTCCAGCACCGTAGCATTCTCGTTAAGTTTGCGCAGGTCGCCGTTGGGTGTGAATACAAATATCTCTTTGCTCGTCATTTTGATATCGGGAGTCTCATCAGTGGTCAGTTCCTTGATGCCGTTCTCAATCATCGAACGCACCGTAGCGAGCCACTCTTCACTGCCGATAGCCCCGCCCGAGATGCCCTTGTAGCGCCAATGGGCAGCAACTCCGTGTTCGGCCACATCGTCCATTCGTTCCGAACGAATCTGCACCTCGACCCATCGTCCCTGCTCGGTAACAACAGTTGTGTGCAGCGACTCATAACCATTCGATTTCGGAATTGAAATCCAATCTCTCAATCTATCAGGGTTGGGTGTGTTAAAATCCGTTACAATAGAATATGTTTGCCAGCAGAGTCGTTTTTCATCTTCACGAGCGCACTTCAGAACAAACCTTACTGCGAACAGATCATAAACCTCTTCAATTCCGATTTTATATTTTTTCATCTTGCGCCAAATCGAATAAACCGACTTAGTGCGCCCTTTGACCGAATATTTTATACCCACTGCGTCCATCTTCTGGCGGATTGGTTCCACAAACTTTGCGATGAATTGTTCGCGTTGGTCTACGGTATTTTTAATGTATTCGGTTATGTAGTTCCACTCTTGCGGGTGGAGTTGTTTAAGTGCAAGGTCCTCCATCTCGGACTTTATGGTATATAGCCCGAGTTTATGAGCAATCTGTGCATATATGTTTAGCGTTTCCCACGCTTTTTTCTTACGCTTGTCTTCGGGGAAGATGTCCAGCGAGCGCATCACTTCGAGGCGGTCTGCAAGTTTAATCAGAATAACACGCGGGTCGCTTGAGTAGCTAAGAATCAACTCCTTAAAATTATCGATCTGTGTCTCAGACATCTTTGTATCGACCTCCGAGATGTTGCACATTCCCGCCACCAGCGCAGCACATTTCGGTGTGAAACGACTCTCAATTTCTTCGGGAGTACACACGCCCAGCCGCACTGTATCGTGCAACAACGCAGCACATATCGAACTGCGTCCGAGTCCAATTTCTCCGCACGCAATGGAAGCAACTCCCACAGCGTGATTAACGAAGGGGTGTCCGTTCCAGCGAGTCATACCCTCAAGGCGCTGACAAGCCAGACTCAACGCATCTTCAATCATAGTGCGTTGTTCGAACGAAAAATGACGACTCAACAATCGTGAAAAATCCTCAATTATATCCATACTCCCATCATAAATATTCTGCAAATGTAACAATTTTTTTGCGGACTTTATTGCATAATCTAACTCCGAAAACATTCGCCACATCGGGCATCTCCAAAATAGCATCAATATTTAGGCATATTTATGGTGTAAGTAAGGTATTTTTCACAAAAAATTGTTACCTTTGTGGATTAATTTATAAACTATATAATTTATGAAACCAACATTATTAGTACTTGCTGCAGGTATGGGTTCACGCTACGGTTCGCTTAAGCAGATGGACGGCATAGGACCTTGTGGTGAGGCAATTATTGATTATTCGATTTATGATGCTATTCGCGCTGGATTCGGTAAAGTAGTGTTCGTAATCCGACACAGTTTCGAGGCCGAATTCAAAGAAGTTTTTTCTGAACAACGTTTCGGAGGAAAAATCAAGGTAGAATATGTTTTTCAAGAATTAGATAAACTACCCGTTGGCTATTCAGTGCCCGAAGGCCGAGAAAAACCGTGGGGTACAAACCACGCCGTACTGATGGCTAAAGATGCTATTAACGAGCCCTTTGCAGTAATAAATGCAGATGACTTCTATGGCAGAGAGAGCTTCCAAGTGCTGGGTGATTACCTTCGCTCGGTGGAGGGCAAACGAAACGAGTATTGTATGGTGGGTTACTACCTGAAGAACACAATGTCTGATTTCGGCTCGGTATCGAGAGGGGTTTGTACAATGAACGAAGAGGGCAACTTGACTACAATCGTTGAGCACACAAAAATTGTTAAAAACGGTAGCAATGCAATCGGTCTTGACAGCAATGGTCAACAAAAGGATATGTCTGGAGAAACGCTTGTCTCGATGAATATGTTCGGATTCACACCCGATTATTTCAACTACTCTGAGGCGCGATTCTCAAAATTCCTCGATGAAAGCCAAGGTAATATCAAAGCAGAGTATTTCATTCCACTGATGGTTAATGAATTGATTAACAGCGGCACTGCAAATATGAAAGTTTTATCAAGCACTGCACAGTGGTTCGGAGTAACATACAAAGAGGACAGACCTGCAGTAGTTGCTACACTCAACGAATTGATTGAAAAAGGAGTTTATCCAAAAAATCTTTGGGAATAGTGATTGATATTGAACAATATATTTGGGGATTTACACCCGAAGGCGAAGTCGCTCTGATTTATGTAATGATGAACGACAAGGGGCAAAAGGTATTTTTGACCAATGCTGCAGCAGGGGTAGTAAATGAGGAGATAATTAAAGAGGTTAAGGTTGATGATTATCTTCGCAAGGATATTAAGGGGAAGGTCATTGGTAGCGGTGTAGCCGAGGTTTTGAATGGAAAAATCTGGGACGCTCGCACTGAAGTCAACAGAGTGGTAATGTCCTACACGGGAGATGTCGGCAATGGCGAACAGAATTACGAAGTCGTATATGATCTTGACGAAAACGGAGAAGTTGAGATTACGCTTCAGGCACATACTACGGAGTGTGTCAGAATGGGTATCACTAATACAATGGTAAGCGATTCGTTCGAGGAGGTCGAGGTCGGCGAAGGATTGATTTACGAACGCCACCTGAAATATCAGTTGTAAGGTAACTGAATATTGAATTGTGATTCTCGGGGATAAAGATGTGTGGGATAGAGGTGGTGAAATGGAGTTATATCGCGAGGAAAGATAAATTGGCAAAAAACGTGAAGAGTTAGCAAGAACCGAATGATTCACGTGTAAAGATAAATTTGGGAATATGCTGTGAAGAGTTGGTTGCATATTGGTCACCAAGAAAGAACCGAACAATTTACGAGCAGAGATAAATTGAGATTTATGCCGTGAAGTGTTGGTTGTAGTTTGGCACCCAAGAAAGAACCGAACAATTTACGAGCAGAGATAAATTGATAATACGCCGTGAAGTGTTGGTTGTAGTTTGGTTACCAAGCAAGAACTGAACAATTCACGTGTAAAGATAAATTAGAGTATAAAGTAACCTGCTGAACAAATATGTTTGAGAATTTAAGTGAAAAATTAGAGAGGTCGTTTAAGATTTTGAAGGGTGAGGGTCGCATTACGGAGATAAATGTGGCCGAAACACTCAAGGAGATTAGACGCGCATTGATAGATGCCGATGTTAATTATAAGGTGGCTAAGCAGTTCACCGATGAGGTTAAACAGAAGGCTATCGGACAAAGTGTGCTGACATCGGTGAAACCGGGACAAATGCTGACAAAGATTGTCCGTGATGAACTCGCACAACTGATGGGCGGAACAATGACAGACATCAAGTTGGAAGGGTCGCCAGCCGTAGTGTTGATTGCCGGTCTTCAGGGTTCGGGTAAGACAACTTTCTCGGGTAAATTAGCCAATTTTATACGCTCTAAACGCGGCAGAAGCGTACTGCTCGTAGCTTGCGACGTGTATCGTCCTGCGGCAATCGAACAATTGAAAATTCTCGGAAGTCAGATTGGCGTAGAGGTTTATAGCGAAGATGGAAATAAGAATCCCGTGCAGATTGCACAAAATGCTATAAAGTTTGCGAAGGATAAAGGATTGAGTACAGTCATCGTCGATACAGCCGGACGTTTGGCTATCGATCAAGAGATGATGAACGAAATCGAAACACTCAAACGCGAACTCAAACCAAGCGAAACGTTGTTCGTTGTAGACTCGATGACGGGTCAGGACGCAGTGAATACGGCACGCGAATTCAATCAACGAATCAACTACGATGGCGTCGTGCTGACAAAGTTAGACGGTGATACCAGAGGTGGTGCAGCTATCTCTATTCGCAAGGTAGTTGATAAACCGTTGAAATTTATCTCGGCAGGTGAAAAGCTCGATTCTATACAGGTGTTCCACCCAGAACGAATGGCTGATAGAATCCTCGGAATGGGTGATATCGTGTCGTTGGTTGAGAAGGCTCAAGAGCAGTATGACGAACAAGAGGCTCGCCAACTCAAAAAGAAAATTATTCACGATCAATTCGACTTCAATGACTTCCTCAAGCAGATTAATCAAGTTAAGAAGATGGGTAATCTGAAAGACCTTGCATCGATGATTCCAGGCGTTGGTAAGGCATTGAAGAATGTTGATATCCAAGATGATGCTTTCAAACATATCGAAGCAATCATCTATTCGATGACTCCCGCAGAACGAGCAAACCCATCGTTGCTGAATGGTCGTCGCCGAGAACGTATCGCTAAGGGTAGCGGTCGCACTATGCAGGAGGTAAACAGACTGCTCAAACAGTTCGAAGATACACGCAAATTGATGAAAATGGCAGCAGGAGGTAAAATTCCGATGCGCCGCCGATAACCATATAAAAACTAAAGTATTATGGAATTATTAGATGGAAAGGTAGTTTCGCGAGGCTTGAAAGAGCGAATCGCAGCCGAAGTTGAAGAACTTAAGGCTCAAGGAAAACGAGTGCCGTTTTTGGTAGCAGTACTCGTAGGCGATGACGATGCAAGCAAAATCTATGTAGCAAACAAGGATAAGGCGTGCCAAGAAGTTGGTTTCGGCTCGAGAGTATTGAAGTTCGAGGCTGACATCAGCGAGGAATTCCTGCTGGAAGAAATTGACAAATTGAATAAAAATCCTGAAGTGGACGGTTTTATAGTTCAACTTCCGTTGCCAAAACATATCAACGAATCGAGAATCATCGAGGCAATCGACCCACGTAAAGATGTCGATGGTTTCCACCCGACAAATACTGGTAGAATGGTTTCGGGACTCCCGTCATTCTTGCCTGCTACACCGTGTGGCATTCTCGAATTGTTGCGTTTCTACAATATCGAAACAAGAGGCAAACACTGCGTAGTCATCGGCCGAAGCAATATCGTAGGTCGTCCTATGGCAAACTTGTTGTCACAAAAGGGCATAGACTGCACAGTCACAATCTGCCATAGTAGAACTCAAAACCTCGCAGAAGAGGTTCGTCGCGCAGACATCGTAGTATCGGCTATCGGCTCGCCACGCTTCGTTACTGCAGATATGATTAAAGAGGGAGCTGTCGTAGTAGACGTAGGTATGAACCGTCTGCGTAGCGACCAAACAAAAAGCGGCTGGAAATTGGTAGGTGATGTGGATTTTGAAAACGTAGCACCGAAGTGCAGTTACATTACACCTGTTCCGGGCGGTGTCGGACTTATGACAATTTCGTCACTGATTGCCAATACGCTCAAGGCATACAAAAAGGAGATTTACGCTTGGTAGTCGAAATAAATAGACAATGGAAGTAACAATATTGGGAATAGAATCATCGTGCGATGATACTTCAGCAGCCGTCTTGCGCTCGGGAGTATTATTGTCGAATGTTATTGCCAGTCAAAAAGTACACGAACAATACGGAGGTGTGATTCCTGAATTGGCATCACGAGCTCACCAACAAAACATCGTACCCGTGGTAGATGTGGCTCTGAAAGAGGCCGGAGTCGGAATTGATGATATCGACGGAATCGCATTCACACGAGGTCCAGGGTTGTTGGGTTCACTGCTTGTCGGCTCGTCATTTGCCAAGGGATTGTCGTTGTCGCACAACATTCCGATGATGGAGGTCAACCACTTGCAAGGTCATATTCTATCGCATCTGATTGATATGCCCGGGAAAGAGATTGAACACCCACAATTCCCATTCTTGTGTCTGCTGGTATCTGGAGGGCATACTCAGATAGTGCTGGTCAAATCGCCGCTCGAGATGGAAATCATCGGGCAGACAATAGACGATGCTGCTGGTGAAGCATTTGACAAGTGTGCCAAGATTATGGGACTACCCTACCCTGGCGGACCAATCATTGACGGTATGGCAGCAAAGGGCAATCCAAAAAAATTCAAATTTGCAAAGCCTTCGGTATCAGATTTCAACTATAGTTTTAGCGGTCTGAAGACATCATTCCTATATTTCTTAAGAGATGAAATGGCTGAAAATCCAAATTTTATCGAAGAGAATAAAGAGGATTTATGTGCATCTCTTCAGGCAACGATAATAGACATTTTGTTATCGAAATTGGTGAAAGCTGCAAAAGCGCTAGATATAAATACAATAGCAATAGCAGGTGGAGTATCGGCGAACTCGGGACTGAGAAATGCACTGACAAACGAGGGCAAACGTCGTGGTTGGAAGGTATTTCTTCCTGAATTGAAGTTCACAACGGACAACGCCGCTATGGTAGCAATGGTGGGTTATCACAAATACCTTAACGAGCAATTCGCCGAGTTGGGTAATTCGCCAATAGCCCGAATGTCAAATGACGGAAATGATGCGTTCTGATGCGCAGCTAAATAAACGAAGAAACTAAAAATAAAAACGATATGACTAATATTTCGAGATATGCTCTACGAGGAGCCTCAGCACTCAAAGAAGATGTGCATCGCGCTATCAAAAACATTGATAAGGGAGTATTTCCCCGCTCGTTCTGCAAAATAATTCCCGACCTATTCAGCGGCAATCCCGACTCGTGTTTGATTATGCACGCCGATGGTGCAGGAACAAAATCTTCACTGGCTTATGCTTATTGGAAGGAAACAGGTGATATGTCTGTTTGGAAAGGCATTGCTCAAGATGCAATAGTAATGAATACCGATGACTTGTTGTGCGTAGGTGCAATGGGTCCAATTTTGGTTTCATCAACTATCGGCCGCAACAAACGACTGATTCCAGGAGATGTAATATCGGCAATCATCAACGGCACAGAAGAATTCCTTAGCCAGATGCGCGACTTGGGTGTAGACATCTGCTCGACAGGTGGCGAAACTGCGGACGTAGGCGACTTGGTTAGAACAATCATTGTAGATAGTACCGTAACAGCACGAATGGACAGAAAAGATGTCATTACTAATGAGTTGATTGCTCCGGGCAACGTGGTTATCGGCCTCAGTTCATTCGGACAGGCTACCTATGAACAGGAATATAACTGTGGTATGGGAAGCAATGGTCTGACTTCAGCTCGCCACGATGTGTTCTCGAAAATCATCGCTGAACGTTATCCTGAAACCTATGATAACGGCTCGCCCGAAGAGTTGGTTTATTCGGGTGAATACGGACTGACTCAAGTTATGCCCGAAATAGGTATGACCGTGGGTAAAATGGTACTCTCTCCGACCAGAACCTATGCTCCGATTATGACTCGCGTATTGAAAGAGTGTCGTAGTGCAGTCAAAGGTTTGATTCACTGTACAGGCGGTGCGCAGACTAAGGTATTGAATTTCGTGGACAATCTGCACATTATCAAGGATAATATGTTTGATACACCGCTGTTGTTCAAGATGATCCAAGAACAGAGCCAGACAAGCTGGGAAGAAATGTATAGTGTGTTCAATATGGGACACCGAATGGAAATTTATGCTGACCCTGCAGCTGCAGAGGAAATTTTGGCAATCTCTCGTTCGTTTAACGTAGATGCTCAAATCATCGGACGCGTAGAAAAGGCTGAAGATATAGCAAAAGTTACTATCGTGAAAGATGGTAAGGAGTACCGTTACACCAAACAAAATCACTAGTCTAAATGGCAAAGATTCGTTTGACAAAGGAATTTACATTTGAAATGGCGCACGCTCTGGAGAACTACGACGGAGCGTGCAGTCATATTCACGGACATTCATACCACTTCTTCGTAACCGTAGCCGGTGAACCAAATCAAGATGAGACATCGCCCAAATACGGAATGGTAATGGACTTCGGAGATTTGAAACGCATTGTCAATGAGGTTATTATCAATAGATTTGACCACGCGTTCATAGTTCGTTCGACACCTGCTAACCGAGAATTGTGTCAGGCGATGAAGGCACACTACCAGAAGGTTGAATGTGTTGACTATCAACCGACTTGCGAAAATATGATTTCGTATTTTGCAGATGCTATTTCTGCACGATTGCCTCAGAGCGTCGAATTGGTCGAGTTGAAACTTTATGAAACTGCATCATCGTGCGCGCAATGGTGCGCTTCGGATAACATATAGTTGCAAGTTATGAATAGTGCCGAAGAAATCAGAAAAATAATCGAGCATCAAATCGAGATTCTCGACATTGACCGCAATCCAGAAATGCTCTATAAACCAATTCGTTATGCGCTTGGCTCGGGTGGTAAACGAATGCGTCCCGTACTAACGTTGCTCAGTTGCGAGGCGTTCTCTGACCAATGGCAGAGCGCGATAAATGCAGCTATGGCAATTGAAGTGTTCCACAATTTCACACTGCTACACGATGACATTATGGACAACTCGTCAATGAGACGCGGTCAGCCAACGGTGCATTGTCGCTGGAATGACAATACCGCTATCCTATCTGGCGATGCGATGTCGATTCTCGCCTATGAGATTTTGAGCAAAGCGCCGTCTGAGTTGATTGTTAAATTGTTACCTATATTTACAAAGGTAGCGCTCGAGGTTTGTGAGGGACAACAATTCGATATGGATTTCGAATCGTGTGATGAAGTTGCGCTAGACAACTATCTGGAAATGATTCGCTTAAAAACTGCAGTTCTGTTGGCAGGCGCAGTTCAGTTGGGTGCAATATGTGGTGGTGCATCGGACAATGATGCGCAACTGATGTACGAATTTGGCGAAAATTTAGGACTTCTGTTCCAGATAACTGACGATATATTAGACACTTACGGCAATCCAGAAATATTCGGTAAAAGCATTGGCGGAGATATTCGTTGCGGCAAAAAGACGTTTCTGTTGATTACGGCGATGCAGCAGGCCTCGCCCGAACAACGCCAGTGTCTGATTGACCTGATCAAAGATAATCAGATTGCAGACAACGAGAAAATCGAGTCTGTGACTAAACTGTATAATCAACTGAATGTGCGCAAGTTAGCGGAAGAGGCTTCGGATAAGTATTTCAATTTGGCAATCAACGCATTGAGAAAAGTATCGTTAGACGAAAACCGTAAAAACGAACTGATGGAATACGCAACAAGAATAAGATATAGAGAAAAATAATATATTATGCTGAATATCAACAGAAAAGATATCGAGATTATGGCTCCAGTAGGTAGCTATGAATCTTTACACGCAGCAATACAGGCAGGCGCTGATTCGGTCTATTTCGGAGTTGAACGTCTGAATATGAGAGCACATTCGTCGGTGAATTTCACGCTCGATGACCTGGCTAAAATTGTGGCAATTTGCCGAGAAAATGGGCTCAAGAGTTATCTTACGGTCAATACGATTCTCTATGATGAAGACCTAGACGCAATGCGCGAAATCCTACAACGCGCTAAACAAGAAGGAGTTACTGCAATCATTGCAAGCGACCAGGCAGCAATTTTCTATGCTCGTCAACTTGGAATCGAGGTACATATCTCAACTCAGCTGAACGTCTCAAATATCGAAACTCTGAAATTCTATGCACAGTTTGCAGACGTTGTGGTATTGGCTCGAGAGTTGAAAATTGAACAAACCGCCCGCATTGCTCAACAAATTGAAGAACAGCAAATTAGAGGCCCAAAAGGCGAATTGGTCAAAATCGAAATGTTTGCTCACGGAGCGCTGTGTATGGCAGTTTCGGGCAAATGCTATTTGAGTCTGCACGATGCGTGGAGATCGGCTAATCGTGGCGAGTGTCGTCAGGTTTGTCGCCGTTCATACGAGGTGCGCGACCGCGAAACCGGCAAAGAGCTACTAATTGACAATCAATATATTATGTCACCCAAAGACCTCTGCACCATTGATTTCTTGGACAAATTCATTGAGGCTGGTGTCAGAGTGCTGAAGATTGAGGGTCGAGCTCGCGGACCGGAATATGTCAAGCGAGTGATTGAAAGCTATGACCAGGCTGTACGCGCAGTCTGCGACGGCACCTACTCTACCGAACAAGCAGTTCAGTGGAAGGAGCAACTCGCTACGGTGTTCAATCGCGGATTCTGGCAGGGATATTATATGGGGGCACCGGCTGGTGAGTGGAGTTCGTTGTACGGCTCAGCAGCTACACATCGCAAGGTATATGTCGGAAAGGTTACGAACTTCTTCCAGAAAATTTCTGTGGTAGAGGTACTTATTGAGGCTGCGGAACTCAGCACAACTGACGATATGTTATTCATTGGCGAGACTACGGGAGTAGTCGAAATCAAAAACGCCGAAATCAGAAACGTAGCAGGACAACCTGTCGAAACAGTTTCGCAAGGTATGATATGCTCAATGAAATCGCCGCAACTGATTCGTCGCGGCGATAAGCTATATAAGATGGTTCCGGTTTAGTATAACTCACTAAGCCTGAGCCGGATTGCCGAGTTTGTCGAGCGCTGAGTCAATTCTCTGAATTGTTTCCTCACGACCGATGAATTCGGCAATTTCCATCATACTCGGTCCCATACTGCGACCAACTACGGCAAGACGGAACGTATTCATCACCTGTCCCATCGGCAACTCATTCTGTTCAATCCAACTGTGAATTGCGTGCTCGAGCACCTCTGCACGGAACTCTTCGACTGATGCAATAACCTCTCTCAGAGCCTTCAATCTATTTGGATTTTCGCCCTTCCAGAACTTTGCAACTGCCTTTTCTTCAAACTCCGCAGGCGCTACGAAGAAGTAGTCTGACAGACCCCAGAAGTCGCTCACAAACGTAGCGCGCTCCTTAATCAATCCACAAACTTTTTCCACCTTGTTCATTTCTGCAACAACGCCGTGTTGTTCGAGAATCGGAACATATAGTTGTGCTAATTCTGCATCACTCTTAGTCTTAAGGTATTGACCGTTAAACCAACGAGCCTTTTCTGGGTCAAAACGCGAACCTGATTTACCGCAATGCTCCAAAGAGAATGCCTCAATCAACTCCTCCATTGAGAGTATTTCGCGATCGTCACCCGGGTTCCAACCCAGCAGTGCTAACATATTTACGAATGCCTCTGCGAAATAGCCATCTTCACGATAACCGTGCGCAGTCTCGCCATCGGGTGCGTGCCACTCTAACGGGAATACGGGGAATCCCATTTTGTCGCCATCGCGTTTGCTCAGTTTACCCTTACCCGTAGGCTTGAGCAACAACGGCAAATGTGCGAATTCGGGTTGTGAGTCGCTCCAGCCCATTGCCTCGTAAAGCAGATAGTGCAGAGGCAACGACGGCAACCACTCCTCACCACGAATTACGTGTGAAATCTCCATCAAGTGGTCGTCTACGATATTTGCCAAGTGATATGTAGGCAGACTATCAGCCGACTTATAAAGCACCTTATCATCTAATGTTGAAGTATTTACCTCCACATCACCACGAATCAGGTCGTGCATCTTGACCACGCGGTCTACGGGCATCTTGAAACGGATTACCCAATTGTGGTTATTTTTGATTCGTTCCTGAACTGTTTCAGAATCGAGATTGAGCGAAGTCTGCAACGACTCTCTCACCTGATAATTATAGGCAAATGTCTTACCTTCGGCTTCGTATTCAGCTCTGATTTTATCAAGTTCTTCAGCGCTGTCGAATGCGTAGTAAGCGTGTCCAGAGGCTACGAGTTGCAGCGCATATTGAAGATATATCTCTTTACGTTCGCTCTGACGATACGGAGCGTGAGGACCACCCTCCTGCACACCCTCATCAAATTTCATTCCGCACCACTTCAATGATTCGGTAATGTACTCTTCGGCTCCGGGCACAAAGCGCTGTGAGTCTGTATCCTCAATTCTGAGCACAAAATCACCACCATTCTTCTTGGCGAACAAATAGTTATATAGTGCCGTTCTGACGCCACCCATATGTAACGGTCCCGTAGGACTCGGCGCAAAACGAACTCTTACTCTTCTATCCATATCTTTTTCTTAATCTTAAACGTTAAACAAGAAGTGCATTATGTCGCCATCTTGCACGACATACTCTTTACCTTCGATTCCGATTTTACCCGCAGTACGGCACGCAGACTCTGAGCGCAACTCAACATAGTCGGCATACTTGATAACCTCAGCACGAATAAAACCTCGTTCGAAATCGGTGTGGATAATACCCGCAGCCTGAGGTGCCTTAGTACCTTTGCTGTAAGTCCACGCACGAGTTTCGTCAGGTCCCGTAGTAAAATATGTTTCAAGTTGCAACAACTTATACGCAGCCTTAATCAGTCGATTCACACCCGACTCCTTCAGACCGATTTCCTCGAGGAACATCTGACGTTCTTCGTATGTTTCGAGTTCAGCAATGTCAGCCTCGGTCGCAGCCGCTACAATCAGAATCTCAGCCTCTTCATTTTCCGTAGCCTTACGCACTGCCTCTACATAAGCATTTCCGCTCAATGCTGAGTTTTCATCTACGTTGCAGACATAGAGAATAGGCTTGTTTGTCAAGAGATTAAGGTCTGCTACGATTTTTTTGTCCTCTTTGTCGAGTTTCACCGTACGAGCCGAGAGTCCTTGTTCGAGCGCCTCTTTATACTGCTTGAAAATTTCGTATTGACGTTTTGCAGTCTTCTCGCCTGTTTGTGCCTGTTTTTGTACCTTTGCGATACGGCTATCGATTGTTTCGAGGTCTTTAAGTTGCAACTCAGTATCGATAATCTCCTTATCCCTCACAGGGTCTATCGAGCCATCAACGTGTGTAATGTTGTCATTCTCAAAACATCTCAAAACGTGAATAATTGCGTCTGTTTCGCGAATATTCGCCAAAAATTTATTACCCAAACCTTCTCCCTTTGAGGCTCCTTTAACAAGGCCTGCGATATCCACAATCTCTATCGTAGTGGGAATCACTTTCTTAGGGTTATCAATTTCTGCCAGAGCTGTGAGTCGTTCATCTGGAACGGTGATTACACCTACGTTTGGTTCGATTGTACAGAAAGGGAAATTTGCTGCCTGCGCCTTTGCGTTTGACAGACAGTTAAAAAGTGTCGATTTACCAACATTTGGCAGTCCGACTATTCCACATTGTAATGCCATTGATTTTCAAATTTTCGCAAAATTACTTTTTTTTCCTCAATCAGACAACTTTTACACTTCTATTTAATCAATCATTCTATTTAATTGCTTACCTTTGTGTAGAAAAATCTCAAACAAATATGAAAAAATTTCTAAAAATCACGGCAATAGTAATTGCCTCATTGCTTGTTTTATTGGAAGTTATACCATTGGCATTCAGGTCGAAAGTCAATGAAATTGTCAAAACTGAAGCTAACAAAATGTTATTGGCTAAAGTTGATTTCGAAAATCTCGGAATCAGCCTGCTGCGCCACTTCCCGCACGCATCAATTTCACTCTCTGGACTCACTGTCGTAGGCATCGATAAATTCGAAGGCGATACGCTGGCCAGCATCGACAAAATCGAATTGGTAGTGAATCTCGCATCACTATTCAGTAGCAATGGTTACGAATTGACTCGCTTTATTGTGAACGAACCGATGTTGAAAGCTCGCAAATTAGAGGACGGGGCAGTGAATTGGAACGTGATGCCTACAGAAGAGGCTGCAGAAGAGACTACTGCTGAGCCTGAAGATGGCGGCAGCGTAGCATTCAAACTGCAAGTCAAAGAGGTTAAGATTGTTGATGGTCTATTGAGTTACATTGACGACTCGTCAAAGATGGCAGCCTCGGTTGATAAGCTCAATTTGCGACTCAGCGGCGACTTGTCTGCAGATAGAACTTCGCTTGATTTGATGCTCTCATTGGGTGCAGTGAACTTCACTTCGGGCAGTATAAATATGTTGAAAGACGTAGCTGTAAAACTCGATGCCGAAATTGATGCAGACTTAGCAAACAGCCGTTTCGAATTGAAAGACAACACTTTGAGTATTAACTCAATCGAGTTAGGCGTAGATGGTTGGGCACAACTCAACGCAGACCAAAGCATTGATATGGATCTGAAGGCGAATACCTCAAAGGTGCAGTTCAAAGACATTTTGTCGATGGTGCCTGCATTCTACACAAAGGACTTCAAAGATTTGACAGCATCGGGCGAATTGCTGTTCGAAGCGTGGATTCGCGGCCAGTATAAGGGTGAGTCAATCCCAGCATTCGATATGACTCTGAAGGTTGTAGACGGCGCATTCGGATACGCATCATTGCCTGCAAAAGTTGATAACATAAACATTCTGGCCTCAGCCACGGCTCCGGGCGGAAGTATGGACGAAATCGTTGTTGATCTGAATAACCTTTCATTGGCGTTAGCAGGAAACAATCTCAACGTATCGTTCAATGCTCGCAACCTTATAAGTGACCCAAAATTTGCAGGTAAGGCAGTCGGCGTAATCAACCTCGGTGCTGTAAAAGATGTATATCCGCTGGGTGATTCTATTTCGCTGTCAGGTGTAATTACTGCAGATATGAGCGTAGCTGCGCAGATGTCAGACATTGAGGCTCAACGATTCAATAATATCAAGGCATCAGGCGATTTCAAAATCAACGATATGATGCTCAACCTCGCGGGACTGCCCGAAGTAAAAATCGGCACAGCACAAGCGAAGATTACTCCTGCGCAGATGAGTCTCGACCGATTCGACCTAAAAATCGGACGTAGCGATTTAATGGCTAATGGAGCACTAACCAATTACCTTCCATTCATTATGAAGGGTGATAAATTGTCAGGTAATCTGTCAATATCATCGAACTTGATGGATTTGAACGAGATAATGAGTATAGTCCCTGAAGAATCAACTGATTCTGAACAGACCGAAGTTGCAGAACCTGCTCCGATAACAGACGAGACATTCAGACTTCCGGAAAATATGAATCTCGCTCTGAATGTATCGATGAAACAGATTCTCTTCCAAAAGATGATTCTCGAAAATCTCAAAGGCAATGTAACTCTGGCTGGTGGCGAATTGAAACTCAACAATCTGGACATGAATGCTTTTGATGGCACTCTGGCTACTACGGGATTATTCTCGACAGCAAGCAACGAACCACGCGTAGCACTTAACTTGAACTTCAATAACGCTTCGTTTGCTACGACATTCGCTCAGATGGATTTGATTCAAAAGATGGTACCGCTGTTCAAATCTGCTGGTGGACACTACTCATTGGGAATGTCACTTGAAACGAAACTCGATGGTGAACTTATGCCGGTATATTCATCTTTGCAGGCTGAAGGAAAGCTGATGACCAATGACATCAAACTTCAGAATATCAAAGCATTAAACATTTTAGCCGAAACACTCAAAAGCGATAAGTTGAAAAACATCGAAGCTAAGAATGTAAATGTTCAATTCACAATTAAAGATGGTCAATTGATTACAAAACCATTCAAAATTTCGATGGGTAACATTACAATGGATTTGTCAGGAGCTACAACCATTGACGGCAAAATTGACTACAATGGAGTTGTGGCACTGCCTTCCGGCAGCAACTCACTGCTGAGCCAAGTCGGTGTGAATATCGGAGGAACATTCACATCTCCTAAAATTTCGGTTGACGTCAAAAACGCAGTGAAAGATGTTGCCAAAGGTTTGCTCAATGAGAAACTGGGCAATATCTTGGGTAGTAGTAATAATAGCTCATCTACTTCAAGTTCTGAGTCGCAAGGCAGTTCGACCGACGCTGTTGAACAAGCTCGTGCAGCAGGTCAGAAGCTAGTCGATGCTGCAAAGGCACAGAGAGATAGTTTAGTCAATAAAGCGAACTCTAAATTAGCAAAGATTGCAGCTCAGACTGCGGGTGATGCACTAGTGAAAAAGGCAGAACAAAATGCCGAAAAAATGGTGAAAGAGGCAGAAGAAAAGGCTGCTCAAAAGTAGTTACAATACCACACTAAAATCACTACAAAGAAGTCCGATTGGCATTCGTGTCAGTCGGATTCTTTTTTACTACTCGGAACAATACCAAAATGTAAGACATAAAATGAAAAAAAATACATTATTTCATACAAATAGGATATTTTTCAAATTTACCTTATCAAGAAAAATATATACCTTTGCAGCGAAATTTAGAGTGATTGAAATGTTTAGGATTTGTTTAATTTCTCTGCTGTTGCTTGTTTCTGGCAGCGCGTGGTCTAATACTTCCGAAAATAGTAATAAAAATAAAAAAGCAACCTTTATTGCATTCAACAGCAACATAGGTACATTAATGAAGACCAACGACTTCCTAAAAGATGCAAACATTCCGTTCAGCACATCTTATTCGCTGAAATTCGGGTTTAATGCAAAAGGGGACGATTGGCGCGATTTCGCATACGGAATGCCATACTACGGTATCGGACTCTATACAATCAAGTTCAAAGACAACGATGGTCTAGGCAATCCCGTTTCACTCTACCTGTTTCAAGGAGCAACCATCTCTGAATTGTCATCAAGACTTAAACTGAACTACGAATGGAACCTCGGCGTTTCAACAAATTGGGAACCATACGACAGATTCGACCACCCTACAATGGACGCAATCGGCTCGAATGTGAATGTGCACGTAGCGCTCAACCTGATGCTACGCTACGCTGTAAACAATAACATAGACCTGAATTTAGGTGCTGCGTTCACACACTTCTCAAACGGCTCTTATCAGCAACCAAATGCAGGTGTAAACCAATTATCCGGTTTTATGGAATTGGTATACAAATTCAACGTTGATGAAATTTCGAAAAAGGAATTATCTAACAAAGAACCTTTTACACCTCACTACGACCACGATATTCTGCTGAATATTTCTTCACGTCAGGTTGAAGCAGATACGGCAAAGACCAATATGCCCAGCGAATATACCCGAAATCGTTTTAAGATTTTCGACCTGAGTTATGGACTGATGAAAGTCCCGAACTACAGATACAAATATGGTGTAGGTCTAGACGTGCTTTACGACGAAACTTCGGGAGTAAAGATGTGGCGCGAAATTCACCCCGAAGATGGCGAAGTCTACGAACGCATTAAGCTCGCACCAATCGCAGACCGACTCTCACTTGGAGCCTCGTTGCGCGGTGAAATGGTAATGCAAGGGTATTCAATATTTGCAAACCTCGGCTGGAACCTCATACACGGCAATAAAAAAGACCAACGACTCTATCAAGTCATTGGTATCAAGTTATATCTGCGAGATAACTTCTTCGGCACTTTCGGCATTCGCGCTACACACTTCACCAAAGCACAATATCTCTATTGGAGCCTCGGTTACACCATCAACGGAAGAAGTTACAGCAAACGATAGTCGCTATTTCACGAAATCGATTTTAGGGCTTGGCAGCTCATCACTGTGAGTTACGAATCGTGACTCCGGCGCAGCGTATCCTAATGCCAATATACACAACACTCTGTACCTTTCGTCTACACCTATAGCCTTGCACACGAATGGCTCAGTGGGCGAACCGTCCTCACGTTTGCGGCCGCGCATCTGTGCCCAGCACGATGAAATGCCCAACGATTGAGCAGTCAACTGCACAAAAGTTGCTGCTATTGAGCAATCCTCTACCCAACAATCCGAGACCTGTTCGTCGCCCAAAACTACGATTGCAGCAGGAGCATACTTCACAAACGTACCATTTGCAGGTTTCGCTTCAGCCAGAAGATTCTTTGTTTGTTCATCTGTAACCACTACCAATTTCCACGGCTGAAGATTTTTCGATGAAGGAGCCTTCAATGCCGATTTTACAATAGTCTCCAAAGTCTGACTATCAATTTGACGCTCATCAAAACGTCTGATACTATGCCTTGTATCAATCAATTCTAAAAAATTATTCATATCTCACCATATTTTCTCAATTCACAAATCTACAAAAAATAATCCAAAAAATAGAAAGTGAACTATTCGCTGCTCGTTTTTTGAGTTAATTGTGTGAGAAGTGAAAATTTTAGCGTACCTTTGCAATAATAATAAAATTAAGGCGAGATGTTGGAATTCATATTATCCCTGCTGATAATATTCTGGTTGGTGGGTGCCATCGGAAAATTTTTGTTCAGGCGCTGGCTGCGTAGTAAACAACGGCAATTTGAAGAGAAATTTAATTATCAAAAACAATATCAAGAAGATTACAGACGCCAAGATGGAGATGTCACAATCAATGGCACTCCGGCAAATGCTAACAAACGTATTAATGACAATGTGGGCGAATATGTAGACTTCGAAGATGTCAAAGAGAGCGATAGAAATGAACATTAAACTTAATCTGTTTGAGAACATCGGACGTTACCTTATGCTGATGGGTCGCGTATTTTCACGTCCTGAAAGATGGTCGATCTACCGCCATCGCATACTTGTCGAGATGGAGAGCCTGGGCATAAATTCCATCGGAATCGTTGCCATTATCTCAATATTCATCGGAGCCGTTCTGACTCTGCAAATGTCACTCAATCTTGATAGTGCATTTATTCCGCCATACTTGATTGGATATGCCACACGCGAGAGTCTTGTTCTCGAATTCTCGTCTACTATCGTAGCCCTCATTTTGGCAGGTAAAGTCGGTTCGAATATAGCTTCAGAAATAGGGACAATGATAATCACAGAACAGGTTGATGCACTTGAGATTATGGGCATCAACTCGGCAAGTTATCTGATGTTGCCGAAGATTATAGCTGCAATGTTGTTCTTCCCGTTCCTGACAATTCTGAGCATCGGAATCGGAGTCTGTGGTGCATATATGATTATCACTTTCAACCCGTCTATTATGAGTATGGACGACTTCCTGACAGGTCTGAGATTTGACTTCGAACCGTTGTATATTTACTACAGTCTGGTTAAGACCGTAGTCTTTGCATTTATCATCACATCAGTATCGGGTTACTATGGCTACTACACAGAGGGTAACTCGATGGAAGTTGGCCGCGCAAGTACAAAGGCTGTCGTGACAAGTTGCATCACAGTATTGGTATTCAACCTGTTGATTACTCAATTAATGTTAACATAAGGAGTTATGATTACGATAAACAATATATATAAAAGTTTCGAGAATCGTACCATACTCGACAACATCTCCACAACCTTCGAAACAGGAAAAACTAACCTGATTATAGGACAAAGTGGTTCGGGAAAGACCGTACTGCTAAAGTCGTTGGTCGGACTGCACGCCGTGGATAGCGGAGATATTTTTTATGACGATATTAATTTCAGTTCGCTGAGTTTCAAGGATAGAAAGCAAATTAGACAACACGTCGGAATGATTTTTCAAGGTGGAGCCCTACTCGACTCATCTACGGTTGAGGAAAACATTATGTTGCCGCTGAACCTTTTCACAGATCAATCGCTCGAGGAGAAACGCGAACGTGTGAATTTCTGTCTGAAACGAGTCAATCTCAATAATGTCAATTCGATGTACCCGGCAGAACTCAGCGGCGGTATGATTAAACGTGTAGCAATTGCGCGTGCAATTGTGCTCAATCCCAAATATCTGTTCTGCGATGAACCAAACTCCGGACTCGACCCAAAGACATCAATCATAATTGACAATCTTATTCACGAAATTACTCACGAGTACAACATCACGACGGTAATCAACACTCACGATATGAACTCGGTAATGGAGATTGGAGAAACTATTATGTTTATATATGAGGGTAAAAAGTGGTGGTGCGGAGACAAAAACGAGATACTTTACTCTGATAATAAAGAGTTAAATGATTTTGTATTTGCATCGTCAATGGCAAAACGAGCAAAAATGTCGAAACGTTTTTAAGGATTTGAAGTTATGACAATCTATATAAATGACACCGAGAAGATGTGCGAAGCTACGACTCTTACAGCAGTACTTGCAGAGTTAGGAATCGACACCCGCGGCGTAGCCATTGCACAAGGTGAGCGCATCATTCCTCGTACTAAATGGAGTGAATATCAACTCACAGATGGAGAACATTTGACGCTCATTCGTGCAACTCAAGGGGGCTAGCAAACCAAATGAAATCAATAATCATTACTCTGCCGCAAATTTGCAGCGGTGAATCGGAAGTACTGAAAACAGCTGTCAGAAGAGGTTGTCGCGTTCACATTAGAAAGCCAGATGCCGACATAAATGAGATTGCAAAGTTGGTGGACTCGGAGTATCGGGAGGCCTACACGATTCACTACCACGAAGAGTTGTCAAAGAAACTTGGTTGTGGTATTCACTGCCGTCGCGAGGATATTGCTCGACTGCGTAGAGAGTTGCCAAATGCGGTAATCAGTTGCTCGTGTCACTCGGCAGATGAAATCCTCGAGGCAAACGGTGCAGATTATCTCTTCTTGAGTCCAATATTTGATTCGATTTCAAAGCAGGGATACTCTTCAAACTTCGACCACCAGCAGTTAAGCAATCAACTTAAGTGCATAGAAAGCAATAGCGAAATTATTGCGCTGGGTGGAATTTCTGCTGAGAATATCCACAAAGTAGAGCAGTTAGGATTTGACGGCTGGGCTGCGCTCGGAGCTGCGTGGGAAGTTTCAGATGGGCGTGTAGATGTGAAAAAGAGTATTGAAAAACTGAATAAATTGACTATGATAGATATTTCAAGACTGCAGTATATAACTAGAGGCAAGACTCAAAGCGAGGTACTCGCCGAATCGGAAGCCGTACTAAAGGGCGGTTGCCGATGGATTCAACTGCGAATGAAAGACACAGACAATCAAACTATTGTCGAAACAGGAGCTGCACTGCGTACATTGTGCCACAATTATGGAGCAATCTTTATTGTGAACGACTCGCCAGAACGAGCACTCGCAGTTGATGCCGACGGAGTACATCTTGGACGGCAAGATATGCCCGTAGCAGAGGCTCGCAAAATTATGAAAGGAAAGATTATCGGTGCTACGGCAAATACGCTCGATGATATCATAGCAGCTGCAGAAGCGGGAGCCGATTACATCGGCTTGGGACCATACAGATACACCGATACCAAGAAGAATCTCAGTCCGATACTCGGCTTGGAGCGTGTTTCGGAAATTGTCCGTAAGGTCAGAGCGCAGGGGCATAATATTCCGATTGTAACCATCGGCGGGATTACCGTTGAAGATTGTCCCGACATCGTTGCCAGCGGAGTTACGGGTATTGCAATCAGCGGCGCAATCGGCGACAGCGAAGACCCCGAAACTGCTACCCGACAATTTCTCAAAGGATTGAAAAACTAAATATATATGAAGATACACCCCTTACTAAAAAATCTGTTCAAGCAGCTGTTCAATACCACGTTTTTGATATTCCTGATAATATCAGCTACGTTGTGGTATCTGAATAAGTTGAGCCATACGTATATCTCAAACATAACTATTCCGGTCAATATCACTAACGATTTCAACTCGGAACAGATGTTGATTGAAAAGACCAATATGCTGACTTGTCAGATTGAGTGTAAGGGCTACAAGTTGATTGGCGAAAAATTATTTTCAAAACACAAAAGAATAGACATTCCTTCCAGCAGATTGAGATTCCGTAACGTAGCAGGTGCTCCATACACTAAAGTTGTTGATAACGAATCGCTTAAAGATGTTCTCAACACAATGCTCTCACCTATCAGATTGCTGGCAATTAAGACAGGTAATGTTTATGTGACATCGTCTGAAACAGTAACAAAAAAATTACCCGTATATAGTTCGCTGGAGGTGGATACTCGTCAGCACTATCGTATGATTTCAGGCATCGAACTCCTACCTGATTCGATAATCGTGCGCGGCGTAAAACCAATCATCGATACAATGAGCGGAGTTTGGACCGAGAAAAAGACATTCTTCGGAGTTGAACGCAGCATATCGGGGACCGTTGAATTGGAAAAAACTGACGGTGTAACCTACTCCACCAACGATATCGACTACAACATCGACATCGAAACATTCACCGAAATGGAGTTCGAACTGCCCATCAAGATAACCAACTGCCCGCAAAATCTGCAAGCGAAGATTCTGCCCTATAAGGCGAAAATAAAGTTGAATGTCAATCGCAGCAACTACAGATTCATCAAGCCTGAACGAATTACTCTTTATATTGATTACAAAGATATTAACATCAATATATCGGATAAGTTCAAGATTTATACATCACAACTGCCCAAAGGTGTCAAGGTTATGACACTAGCTCCGGCCTACGCAGATGTGGTATTTGAAAAATTATTCGATATGGACACTACAACAACCGTTGATAAAACCATAAAAGAATGATAAAAGTCGGACTGACCGGTGGTATCGGCAGCGGGAAAAGTACCGTAGCAAAGATACTGATTGCAGAGGGTGTACCCGTTTACATAGCAGATGAAAAATCGAAATATCTGCTTGATAATGACACAAATGTAATCAGCGCTGTTTCTCAAGAATTTGGCAGGGAAATATATATTTCGGGTATTGCTGACCGAAAGCTGCTGGCATCAATCGTATTCGACAATCCAGAACGGCTCGCGAAATTAAACTCGATACTCCACCCCGCTGTTGAGCGCGACTTCGAACAGTGGGCTAAGCAATATCAAGGAGTGCCGTACGTTATTGAAGAATCGGCTATATTATTTGAATCTCGTGCCAATAGAAATATGGATTTGACTATAACTGTTTCGGCTCCAATAGAGGTGCGAGTAGAACGCGCAATAAAACGTGATAAATGTAGTCGAGAGGCTATTATCGCAAGAATCGAAAATCAAATAAGCGACTCGGAACGAGAAAAACTTGCTGATTTTATAATAGTTGCTGATGATAAAAAATTACTGATACCACAAGTATTAGAACTACACAACAAACTTATTAACAAAGAATTGTGAAGATAGACAATATAGATCTCGGAGACAAGCCTCTGATGCTTGCACCAATGGAAGACGTAACAGATCCATCGTTTCGCTATCTGTGCAAAATGTACGGAGCACAGATGATGTACACCGAATTTATCTCCGCTGACGGACTCATTCGTGACGGCAAAAAATCGGTAGCCAAACTGACTCTGTTCGACTATGAACGCCCAATCGGAATACAGATTTACGGCCACCAAATCGAACCTATGGTCGAGGCTGCACTCGTAGCCGAAGCTGCAAAACCAGACCTAATTGATATAAATTTCGGCTGCCCCGTTAAGAAAATTGCTAATCGCGGAGCTGGTAGCGGTATGATGCGCGATGTGCCACTGATGGTCGAAATGACACGCCGAATAGTAGACGCAGTGAAATTGCCCGTAACCGTCAAGACTCGCCTGGGCTGGGATAATGACCATAAAAATATCGTAGAAATTGCTGAAAGATTGCAAGATGTCGGAATCAAGGCACTGACCATTCACGGTCGAACACGCGCTCAAATGTACACGGGTCAGGCCGATTGGACTCTGATTGGAGAGGTGAAAAATAACCCGCGAATGAAAATTCCAATCATCGGCAACGGAGATATCGACAGCGGACAGAAGGCTGCCGAAGCCTTCAACCGTTACGGCGTAGATGGTATTATGATTGGTCGCGCAACCTATGGTCGTCCGTGGATTTTCAGAGAAATCAGACATTATCTCGACACAGGTGAAGAGTTGGCTCAACCATCAGTTCTGGAACGTGTCGAATTGGCGAAGTTACACATTCGAAAATCAATCGAATTCAAAGATACCCGCCGAGGAATTTATGAAATCCGACGCCATCTGTGTAACTATTTCAAAGGACTGCCCGATTTCAAATCGACAAGAATGAAACTCGTCACACTAACCGAGCCTGAAGAGTTGTTCGAAACACTCGATTTTGTAGCTCAAAAGTGGGGCGATTGGGATATGAGTAACCAAATCCCGCTGTCACTATCCCACGAAGTATAGCCATACATTGAACTCAGTAGACGTTTTTTCGAAATAATGCTTTGCAGTTAGCAGAAAAAAGCCTATTTTTGTAACTTAAAATTTAGAGTCAAATACCTAAAAACAATTTATATGATTCAGGACAAATTTATGGACCGTCACATTGGTCCGTCACAAAAGGAAATCGACCAGATGCTGGCAACAATCGGCGTCAATAGTGTCGAAGAATTGATTTCACAAGTGGTACCTCAAACAATCCGCTTGGAAAAGGATCTCGAATTGCCTGCAGGAATGAGCGAATATGAATTCCTCGCTCACGTTAAAGCATTGGCTGCAAAGAACAAACCGTTCAGAACATTCATCGGAATGGGTTACTACGGCACAGCAGCTCCGGCAGCTATCATTCGCAATATCCTCGAAAATCCGGCTTGGTATACATCATATACTCCATATCAGGCAGAAATCTCTCAAGGTCGTCTTGAAGCTCTGTTGAACTTCCAAACCGTTATCATCTCTTTGACAGGTATGGAAATCAGCAACTGCTCATTGCTCGACGAAGCAACTTCTGCTGCAGAAGCTATGTTTATGATGTACAGCCAACGCTCAAGAGCTGCCGTTAAAGAGGGTCGCAACTTGTTGTTCGTTGATGAAAAAGTATTCCCACAAACTCTCGATTTGTTGATGACTCGCTCTGAGCCTCGCAACATCGAATTGGCTGTAGGTTCATTCAAAGATTACGAATTCACAGGCCGCGAATTTGGTGCTATCCTTCAATACCCGAACGTAGCAGGCGAAATCGAAGACTACGCAGAATTCACTCAAAAGGCTCACGAACGCGACATTCTGGTTACTGCTGACGTAGACCTCTTGGCTTTGACTATCTTGAAATCTCCGGCTGAATGGGGTGCAGATATCGTTATCGGTTCTACACAACGTTTCGGTTTGCCGATGGGCTTCGGTGGTCCTCACGCAGGTTTCCTCGCTACAAAAGATGCTTACAAACGTGTAATGCCGGGTCGTATCATCGGTGTTTCTGTTGACCGTCTGGGCAACAAAGCTTTGCGTATGGCTCTGCAAACTCGCGAACAACACATCAAACGTGAAAAAGCAACTTCAAATATCTGTACATCTCAAGCCCTGATGGCTACAATGACAGGTATGTATGCTGTTTATCACGGTCCGGAAGGTTTGCGCAGAATCGCTACTCACGCACACTCTTGCGCTGTAGCTGTTGCTGATGCTCTGAGAAAACTCGGTTACAACGTATTGAACAATAATATCTTCGATACATTCGAAGTAGAATGCGACAGCGAAAAAATCAGAACTATCGCTCTGCGTAACCAAATCAACCTCTACTACCCGAATGCAGAAAAAGTACATATGTCATTCGACGAAGTAACTACAGTTGAAGAAGTTAATACAGTTATCGCAATCTTCGCTGAAGCTGCTGGTAAAGAGGCTATCGTACTGAACGACGTTGAAGAAAAAATCTACTTCGCAGAAAACTTCGTTCGTAACACTCCGTTCTTGGAAGAACCTTTGTTCAACAAATATCACAACGAATCTGACTTGATGAGATACATCAAGAAACTCGAACGTCGTGATATCTCATTGGCTGACAGTATGATTCCGCTGGGTTCTTGTACTATGAAACTCAACGCTGCAGCTATGATGATGCCTGTAACTTATGCTGAATTCGGCAATATCCACCCATTCGTACCGGCAGAACAAGCTCAAGGTTCACTCGAAATGATTGAATCTTTGTGCCACGACTTGTCTGTAATCACAGGTATGAAGGCTACAACATTGCAACCGAATGCTGGTTCTGCAGGCGAATACACAGGTTTGATGGTTATCCGTGCTTACCACATCGACCACGGTCAAGGTCACAGAAACGTAGCCCTGATTCCTGCTTCAGCTCACGGTACTAACCCTGCTTCTTCAGCAATGGCTGGTATGGAAGTTGTGGTTGTTGCTTGCGACGCTGACGGTAACATCGACGTTGAAGAATTCCGCGCTAAGGCTGCTCAATATAAAGACACTTTGAGCTGCGCAATGATTACATATCCGTCTACTCACGGTATCTTCGAACCGGAAATCCGCGAACTCGTGAAGATCGTTCACGAAAATGGTGGTCTGGTTTATATGGACGGTGCTAATATGAACGCTCAAGTAGGTTTGACTAACCCGGGTACTATCGGTGCTGACGTTTGCCACTTGAACTTGCACAAAACATTCGGTATGCCTCACGGTGGTGGCGGTCCTGGTGTTGGCCCGATCTGCGTGAACGAAAAGTTGATGCCTTATCTGCCATCTCACCCGATGGTTGCTTGCGGCGGCGAAAAAGCTATTACAGCAGTTTCTGCTGCTCCGTACGGTAGCGCTAACATTCTGCCTATCACTTACGGTTATATCAAGATGTTGGGTGCAGAAGGTTTGCGTCGTTCAACTGAAATCGCTATCGTTAGCGCTAATTATATGGCTTGTGCACTTAAGGGTCACTACGGCATCGTTTACACAGGCAAAACTGGCCGCGTAGGTCACGAAATGATCGTTGACTTGAGAAGATTCCGTCAAGATTACGGTATCGAATGTGGCGACGTAGCTCACCGTTTGATGGACTACGGTTTCCACGCTCCTACTCTGTCATTCCCTGTTCACGACACTCTGATGGTTGAACCTACAGAAAGTGAACCGAAGGCTGAACTCGACCGCTTCCTCGAAGCCCTCATCGACATCAAGGCTGACTGCGAAGCAATCAAAGAAGGTAAGATTGATGCTGAAGACAACGTAATCAAGATGGCTCCGCACATCGCTGAAGAAATCTCTTTGGACGAATGGAACCACCCGTACTCTCGTCAAAAGGCTGCTTACCCGCTGAGCTGGGTTCGCGAAAACAAATTCTGGCCGCACGTTACTAAGATTGACAACGGCTACGGCGACAGAAATTTGGTTTGCACTTGCGCTAGCATCGAACAACCTAAATAGTTAATAAATCAAGTCCGAGGTCTTAGTCAAATAGGACCTCGGATTATAATGAATAAAATTTATGAAAATAGGAAAAGAAAGTTTCGTATCAATCACTTACAAACTGACTGTTGATAATGAAGTGATTGAAAACGTGACAGCAGAACGTCCTTTGGAATTCATTTTTGGTGCAGGTCTGCTTTTGCCTGCATTCGAAGAAAATCTCGAAGGTAAAGAAATTGGAGATAAATTCAGCTTCACTCTGACACCAGAAAATGGTTATGGAGTAATCCACCCTGAAGCTATCGTAGATCTTCCTCGCAGTATCTTTATGGTAGATGGCGAAATCGAAGAGGGTCTGCTCACTATCGGCAACCAATTGCCAATGGCTGACAATCAGGGTAATCATATGATTGGTACAATCCGCAACGTAGTTGAAGACACTGTTACAATGGACTTTAACCACCCGCTGGCTGGTAAGACATTGAATTTTGAAGGTGAAGTTCAAAACGTACGCGAAGTTACTCCGGAAGACATCGACCGTCTGAACAGAATGATGGGCGGCGGCAGCGGTTGCGACTGTGGTTGCGGCGGAGGCTGCGGTGATGGTGGTTCGTGTGGTTGCGACGATTGCGGTTGCGAATCTCGCGCTAACGGCGAATGCTGCTAAAATTCATCAGTAAATGAATAAGGACTCTGTCCTAAAAATATCACCCTCGTTGAACTTAACGAGGGTGATTTTCTTTCGAGTGTACTAAATAGCCGCTATATTGCGAGTTCTAAACGACTCCCGAGCCTTGCGAACATAGAGCCGTTTTACATCATCAGGCAGATTTGAATGACGTACAAACTCGCGAGTCGCATCTGGAAATTTCGCCAGAGCAGTAGCCAATAACCAGGCTACACCCATTCTAACGTAGTATGGCTCCGCTCCCTGAACGCTACCCTGTTGAGCCACGTTCGGTTTTCCCTTTATCGTTTTGTATTGGGACTTAATCAGACTAAAATCGAGTGCATCAATGCGCTGGAAGACTCGCTCGAGCCACTCTTCATTCAAAAAATAACACACCATAACAACCACTGCAAAACGCACCTCAAATTCTCGCTCAGAGTCTATCCACTGCTGAATGAATGCCCACAAAATATCTTTATCAGCAGAGTTAATCCACTTTGCGTGAGTACAATAAGAATCACAAACTGCCCAATTATCCAATACGGGTACATATCGGTCAAGCATCTCCAATCGTTCAGCCAACGAACATTTTTCAAGGTTAATCAGAAAACCCCATACAACTGTCTCCTCATAGCAGAGTGTATCGGTCGGAACCGACTCAAAACAGCGAATTACATCTATTCCGTTGCTACATTTTTTGAGCGAACCATCTGGTAAAACACATTCATCACCATCTCGACTGAGTTGTTTGGCGACATACTTCATATCGGGTGAATGTAATCCCAACACTCGCCTTTGTGGCAATGCATTCACAACACGCAGATGACCATCACGATAACGAGCATCATCGCGAAACCGCTCACTTACCAGCGGCAGAAGAAGATTTTCAATCATACAAAATTTGTCGCAACACCACTAAAAAATATCTCTAAATTTGTATCTCACGCCAGATTCGAGAATAAAATTCAACACATCTTGAAATACGCGTTCAACATCTGATGGCACACTATCATACGCCACACCACACTCATCATAAAGCAGTTGCGGCAATTGTTCAACCTGCACGCCATAATATTTAGCCATCTCAAGCGCATCCTCTCGGTCTACGATTGCTGCGCGCCTGAAATCACTACTCGACTCTTCATCATCTTCATAAGTATAATCTATGACAAGTTCTCCTCTGTCATTTACAAGTGCACATACCGACGCCTGTATCGGCAAATCCACATCGGTATTAATCAGGATTTTTTCACTCATAATAGTTATGAATTAAAAAAACACCCCCGCACACAAATCTGACAAGGGTGTTCTATTAACATTGGTTTCGAATAAACCTTACTCTTCAGGTTGGAACATCGGGTCCCAAGCCGGAAGTTTGATAGGTTTCTGTTCGAGCATCTTGAGTACGTCTGCCGGAACAAATTGTTTTTCGGCAACTACGCGGAACATATACTCATCAAACCATTCATCAGTCATAATCAGACAGCCTTTGTAGCCTGCTTCTGCACCCCAACTATTTTCAACCATCCATTTTGTTGGTTTGCCATCTTTGTCAACATCGACTGCAATCAGAGTCATTGCGTGAGATGAACCGCTGGCAAATGTTTGAATGCGTTGTTTTTTGTTCATCGGGAAATCTGTAGCGAAGAGCGATTCATAATCGAAATTCTTCAGATCCATAGTTCCCTTAGTAGTGTTGAGATATTTAGCAACGTCGCAAGAGAAATACATCGCAGTATTGTTCTTGATTGACGCGATAGCTATTTCCTTAACACGTTCGATTGGCAAGTTGATATACAACCAGTTGTGACCATCATAAACGTGGCGGTCGTAGTCGATTTCGTATACTTTACCATATTCACGGCTCGGATCGTTCATAATCATAACGTAGTTATTTTCGAGGTCTTCGCCGATGAACTCGTTATAGAAACTCTTCGGAGTGTACTTCTTGGTAGTTACGTTACCGTCTTTATCGCGCATAGTCCATTCGAATTCTGTAGGAGGAACACCAAGACATTCAACCAAAATGCGATAGATTTCTGTCAGCATTTCAGTTTTACGTTCTGCAGTCTTGTTATCCTTCATATCGCGCAATTCGAGCGCATATTGACGCAATTTGAGTTTCAAAATATTAGCCATTCCGCTGGTATTTTCGCTTTGGAATGTTTCAGGCATAACCGATTTAGGAACTACACCATACTTCATAATCAAGTTAGAAACACCTGTAAACTGACCACCATCACCAATAGGGTTCTTCAACAACCAATCAACTTGACGGTCGTCCAACGGCAACTTTTTAGTATCGATAATAGCTTGCAGGAAGAGGTTAGCCTTTTCCAGTTGGTCATAGAATGAGCAGTAATTTTGAGAGAATTCGAACTCCGGCAAGTTGTGCTTAGTAATCATCTTTGCGCGCAACACGTTCAAACCGGTGAACAACCAGCAACGACCTGATTTCTTTTGGTTTGTGATACCCTTAGTAACAACTCTGTGAGAGAAGTGTGTATCACACATTGCTGCGTTATCGGCATTTTGCACCAACTCTGAAATTGGATTTACTGCCAATGCATTTTTAACTGTTTTTTGTTCGGGAGTTGCAGTATATCCCTGACGGATACGAGTAAGCATTTGCTCGCTGATACCGCCATTCTTGTCCTGAGCAGACAAACTCATCGAACAAGCCAGCACCAAGGCTGCACTGAATAAGATTTTCTTCATAATATTTAAGTTTAATTCAAATTATCTACAATCCGCAAATTTACCTATTTTTATCGAAATTCGCAATTTTTAGTCTATTTAACCTCTTTGATTTCGCTGATACCATTACGGTTTATTGCTATGCGGAACCGCTTATAATCGACCTCTTCGCTCCATTTGAACTGCATTATAATATTGATATAATACAACTTACGAGCAGACACTCCTGTAAGTTCGCCATCTTGAGAAACTAATCTTAGCCACACATCTGGATTGTCCATCTGGCGAGTAAACGACAGAAAATTGAGTCGGGTTATATCATTCAGTCCGTCTACATAGTATGGTGTGCAGAGCGCTAACAGTTCGCTGTCTATTATAATTGATTTGCGATAGAGGATAATCTTCTCATTCCAGATTCTATTTTGAGCCTCGACCAAGTGACTACGTCCTCTAATCTCGCGGACTTCGGGCGGAGTCTGCTTATCGGTAATAAAATCGACACCCTCCCGGACATTACCAATGACCTGATTTTTAATCGAAAGTGTAGTCTTATTATCAAAATATTTCTGCCCCAGACGATGCGCGAAATAGAATCGCATCAATTCTTTGATTCGGTCTTTGAGCATATAGCTCAGAATCAAGGCTACGAACAGCGGCATAGTGAGCGAACCGAATCTACGCTGAAATGCAAACGACACAATCGTTGCAAACAACATAGCCAAACCCGCTGCCAAACTATAGTAAATCTGCTCGACAAGGACTCCATCTTTTCTCACTTGTGCATTAAGATACAAATCGCTCTCCACATATTTTTTCAGCACTCCCTGCCTGAAAACCATCTCGTCATTCACAGACTCGTTCTCCTCCGACACCTCGGGATAACCCATCGTGCGCTTGTACTCTATCAAATCGTTAATGGCTTTGACTATTTTACTGAGCGTTTCGGTTGAGAGTCGCTTGTCGAGTTCGTTGTGCAGCTTGCCCAGATGTCCTATTGTCATCGAGCAGATGAACTCCTCGCCATAGTTGAAATAGTCCAGCAATTCGCCCGACACCTCAGGTGTATTTACGATTTGTTTCAGGCTGCCATATCGGGCAATAATCTGCCGACAAGAGGAGAGATATTTCGAACACAAAAGTGCTAAATCTTCACTCTCGGCTGCCTTAATTTGCTTAAAACCCTCGCGCAATGCACTCTTCACAATAGCCGCAAACATCTTTATTTGGTACTCATACTCGGCTACGTTTGCGGGCGAAGCATCAACGGTTATGCTCTCAACAGCACTCTTCAGATTCTCATATGGCAGCGCACCCTGCTCAACAATGCTTGCTAGCGGATAGCGCGGCGTAATCAGCCGAATATTCGTCTTCACATCTGTATAGAATTGCTGCTTAGTATATGTCTGAGAGTCTATATCAAGACTATTGGGCACAAATATCCACGTATTGACTGCAAATTTTTCGAGATTGGGGTATTTTACCTTCAGTCCAATCTTGAATTCAACAGAGTATTTGTCGTGTATCTTAACATTAATATCTATCATAATCTACCATTCAGAATATGGATACATAGCTAATGAGGAGTTGTAATATTGCTCAAGTCCGGTAACTTCGTTCCCCAACCATTCGGGCAGGTCAATGTGACAATCGACATCTGGCAACTCAATTTCAGCAACTACGAGTCCCTGATTTGCGCCAAAAAACTCATCTACCTCAAACACAAAATCTCCATACGGAACATAGTGTCGTATCTTGTCAATCACACCTGCCTCGCAAATTGCAATCATTTCATCAGCGTCAGCTACGGGAATTTCGAACTCCCACTCACGACGACTCTTTCCCTCTGCATCGCCAATACCCTTAATTGTCAAAAATGCCCTATCTCCAGCAATTCGCACACGCACAGTACGCTCGGGCTGTCGCGATAAATAGCCCTGCACGATACGTTGCGAACGCTCGCTCAGTGACTTGTAATCGCCTTTTACCAAGAATTTTCGTTCAATTTCCAGCGCCATAATACAATTTTTGTTACTCCAAAATTAAAAAAAAATGGTGGAAATTACTAATTTAAATTATTTCGTATTAAATTTGTAGGCATCAGTACAAACATAAAACTAACTATTGTTATGAATAATTTCATTTTTCAAAACCCGACAAGACTGATTTTCGGCAAGGGAATGATTGCTGAACTGAGCAAACAAATTCCGAACGATTGCAAACTTATGGTAACATTTGGAGGTGGCAGCGTCAAAAGAAACGGAGTCTACGACCAAGTTATCAAAGCACTCGAGGGCAAAAACTACATAGAATTTTGGGGCATCGAACCTAATCCCCGAATCGAAACACTGCGCAAGGCTATCGAATTGGGCAAGGCTGAAGGTGTGAACTACCTTTTGGCTGTAGGCGGTGGCTCGGTAGTCGATGGCACGAAATTGATTTCGGCAGGTTTGCTCTACGAAGGCGACCCTTGGGAATTGGTACTGATGGGTCGTATGAATAAAACCGTACCACTGGGTGCAGTCCTGACACTTGCTGCGACAGGCTCGGAAATGAACAGCGGTGCTGTAATCTCACGAGAAGAAACTAAAGAAAAATACGCATTCTACAGCAACCACCCGAAGTTCTCGATTCTCGATCCGACTGTAACCTATTCGCTACCCGAGTTCCAAATTGCGTGCGGCATCGCAGATACATTCGTTCACGTTATGGAACAATATATGACTACACCCGGTCAGTCGAGAATTATGGACCGCTGGAGCGAAGGTATCTTCCAAACACTCATCGAAATTGCGCCTAAAATCAAAGAGAATAAAGAGAATTATGACTTGATGTGCGACTATATGTTGTCGGCTACGATGGGACTCAACGGCTTTGTTGCAATGGGTGTTTCACAAGACTGGGCTACACATATGATCGGACACGAAATTACGGCTATCAAGGGCCTTACTCACGGTGCAACACTTGCCATTGTACTTCCGGGACTGCTGCGCACACTCATCGAACAGAAAGAGGCAAAACTCGTTCAATACGGCGAGCGTGTATGGGGAATCACCGAAGGCTCCGACCGCGAACGCGCATTGAAGGCTATCGAACGTACTGAAGAATTTTTCCGTTCATTGGGTCTGGCAACCCGCTTGGGCGAGGCTGAAATCGGTGATGAAACAATCTACGAAATCGAAAACAGATTCAACCAGCGTGGAGTAAAATTTGGCGAATTGCAGAACGTTACGGGCAGCATCGCTAAAGAAATTTTGCTCAATTGTAAATAGAAAAACTATCTGAATTCTATTAACTTGGCGTCGGGGACAAGCACGAATGCGGAGCCTCGATGCCTTTTTTCATTCTCAACTCCTCCTCGAGATATTCAACCACGGCATAGAAACGCTCGGCACAATGTTCGATGCTCAGCGACTCTGCAAAACTGCGTCGCTCATCAGCCAACTCATCGCTATCGACCTCGCGCAACGCACGGGTTACTGACCGAGAAAAATCCTCTTCCGAATCAGCTAAGTGTACATAGCCACTGAGATATGTCATCGGGTCGTTACGCATTGAAACCACAGGTTTGCCCATAGCCAACGCAATATCTACAACAGGATTGTAATTAACCTCCGTCAACTCATTGATAGCTATTGGATTAACAAACACATCAAAATGTCGAACATAACAGGCTATTTGATCGTTATTTTTAGCTCCGAGAAAAAATACATTGGGCAGCATATGCAGCGTGTGTGAACTGAACGAACTATCTTCGCTGCCTACCAACACTACTGATACCCGGGGGTGTTCTCTGGCAAAGCGATGTATAGTATTGGCAGAAGTATACAACGAGGCAAGATTGCCCACATACCCCACAATCGGCCCCCGTATACCATTCATATCCCGAGGCATTAAGAATCTTTCCATTAGAGATCTTATCGAATGGAGATTGACACCCTGACCAATATTGAATGTTTTATAATTATAAGCTCTCACACCTGCAGCCAGACTCTCCGAACAGGTTACTACGGCATCAGACTTGTGAGCCAGACGCGGCTCGAGCCGGACACCATTCCGATTCCAATAAGGCAGTGCAGGAAGATTGTCCCGTCTATAATAAATAGACAATTTCGGCATCAGCAATTCTTTTAGATAGAATCCGCTAAAGATATCATTATCATTAATATGGATAAAATCCGAACTCATCTTCAGGCGCTCCATAGCCCAAAGAATCTCCCTGGCCAGCCGACGATTATTGCGCCGATTGACCATATCGAACATCATCTCCGAAAAAAGGTTACCCGGAGCTGAAATGGCAATGGGCGGAGTAAACAGCCACAGATTGTTATTCATACGACGCAACGCAGGTCCAGGTTTACGGTATATCTTCACACGATTTACGATTTCCGTACTGCAGAACCCCTTAATCGGAGCCATAACCTCAATCGGGATATCTACAAATAGTACATTATGGCGAATAGAGAGTTGTTCTGCGAGAATTCTGATATTTGATATTGAGCCGTTCTCCCACGAGTTCAAAGATGTAATAATGATATTCATAAACAAATTTTTTACAAAATTTGCAATATCAATAATTATACCCTTTTTATTTTGCTGAAAAATAAATGGTTACTTCCAGATCGGCATTTGACAGGGAGTAAGCAAACTTTCACCACTCTTTCGACCAAAACATCTTGTTTCCACCCCATTGCTTACAACCAAGAATGGGACATTCAATACCATATTGTATCGGGCAGCCTGCATCAGAACGTCCTGAGACAATGGTACATCTGTAGCTTTACACTCGACCAGCAACCACGGCTGCGCAGCCGAATCAAAAACCATTATATCGACACGTTGCGACTGCCCATTGACCTTTACTGGATATTCCGTACTGACGAACTGAACGGGGCACCCCCTTTCGGCAATCAGATAAGCAAGGAAATTCTGCCTCACCCACTCTTCCGGCGTAGCCTCGAGCCACTTCTTGCGACACACGTCCCAGAACTGAATACCGCCGTCAGCAGAGCGTCTCATTCTTACAGGATATTGCGGTATGTTCAGCAAGGGAAATTTCATATACATTATCAATCTTTTGCGAGTACAAAGGTATCCAAATTTTCGGACAAAATAAAAAGAGGCTGCAGAGTAATTTTCATCTGCAACCCCTTTCTTTCAAAATTTGGTCGGATTAGTCAACCAATTCGTATTTTCTATCTTTATTCTTTTCCTTAGCTGAAATGCCCTCTTGCATCCATCTCGGCATCTTTGCATCTTTCAGATAGTAATCAAAGAACTGCATCATACGTTTATCCCAGTCCATTCTCGCAGCACGAGATCTCAAGTTGTGCGGTTCTTTATTGTAGTTCAACATCCAAACAGTCTTGCCACAACGTTTCAGACACATAAACAAATCAACGCCTTGTTGGAATGGTACTGCCTCGTCAGCATCATCGTGACGAATCAACATCGGAGTCTCAACCTTAGGAGCATAGAATACAGGTGAATTTTCGATATAGCGCATCGGAGCCTCCCACAATGAAGCACCAATACGACTCTGACCGTGTTCGTACATAAACATTCTCACCATACCTGAACTTGTGCGGATACCGGTATATGCACTTGTCATATTTGACACCGGAGCACCAGGACTCGCACAACGGAACATATTAGTGCGGGTAACGAGGTAGGCAATCTGGTAACCTCCCCAACTTTGACCTTGCAAGCCCATACGTTCAGGATCAGCGATACCGCGTTCAATGAGCGCCTGCGAACCGCTGACTACCTTGTTATAGCAGCATTCGCCCGGGTAACCAGCTGTGTAGTCAATATCCGGAATAAATACTACATAACCGTTGCTAGTGCAAACTGAAGGCACTACGATAGACCAGCTCGGTTGCGGCATATGGTAGCGATAGATTTGGTCTGACGACTTTTCATAGAAATAGACAATTGTCGGATACTTGCGAGTCGGATCATAATTTTCAGGCTTGTACAACATACCTGTCGATTTCTTGCCATTGAAATCTGTCCATTCAATCAGTTCAACACTACCCCACAAACGGTTTTCCATTTGAGCGCTCAAGTTTGTTACCTTCTTAGCATTTTCGAACTGTTTAGTACCAATCCACAATTCGGGACATTCGTTAAAGTTTTCGCGAGTCCACATACAGAAGTCGTTATCCTTTGCATTTGCACAAGCAACGACTGCAAAGTGATATTTACCTCCAATCAATTTGACAGGTTCTGCATCTTTTTCAATGCGATAGTAACCGCTCTCTTTTGTATCGTAGTTAAATGCTCTGAACATTGTCATATCCTCCAGATTAACATAAAGTTTATCTTCGCCTTTACGTTCAAATGGGAAATAGACTCTGAGACTTTGGTTAGTTTCACGACCGTAACCGCGAGTTACGCACTCAGGAGCATTCTTGCCTGTTACGTCAAGACGCCACAAATCGAATCTGTCATAAGCATAGAACGAACCATCTCTACCCCAGCCTGCATTACCATACACACCTGGGTATGTCGGAGTATCGATAGGTGCTGCAAAGTTGATTGTATCAGAGATATTCTGCATCTCTTTGGTCTTGAGATTTACCGAGTAGAGTTGGCTTTCGCGAGCATTCCAAGCTACAGCATAACTCATATCGGGCGAGTAGTTTACCCAACCGATGATATCTTTCAACAAAAGAGTGCGTTTACCTGTTTTAAGGTCTACGAGGTAGTGGTCTGTACCCACGGGATAGTCCCAATCCGAGTTGATTGTGTAAGGGTTAGATGTTGTGCAGTAGCCCACCATTGCAGATGTATTTTCAGGCACTTTCACATCTTTGATATACTTGTTACCCAACTGAATCCACTGCTTTGTTTTCGGAATCCAGATTGCAACATAACTTTCCTTCTCTTGCTTACGAACCAACTGCTTACTCATAATCAGCGTATCGGTGTAACTCCAAAGGTCGAGGCTGAATTTCTCTTCATCGAGCAGCGTATCCTTCACCTCTTCTTTCGGTTTGGGCGTAATATTGAATTTCAGGATTTTACCATCTGTTGTAAATGCCAGAGGAGCCTCTTCAACGCAATAGTCCTCAGGCATTGCAGCCGAACCGTTCAATTCCAACTTTTCAGCCATATATTTCGATTTCTTTGCATTCTTGAAATCGAAATAAGCCAAATCATAAATCTGATTTTTCTTTGCAGTGTCGAGTGTATATGTGAATGCAATTTGGTTAGCATCTTCGTCAAACACCAAAGTCTTGATTTGCAAATTCTTTTCGCCGAAGATTCTGTATTCCTTTTCATCTTTTTTCACGAAAAGATACTCAACAGAGTCTATTTCCTTGGTGTAAGCGAATGTCATATTCTTATGAACGAATACACCCTTAACGCTATCAACTGTGATTGAGTCACCCGATTCGAGATTCCACAAAACCAATCGTTTATAACTTTGAGTTTTTTTCTTCGCATCTTTAGCAGGCTTAGTTTTAACGGTATCCTTTGCCACTTCAGCCTTCTTTGTAGTGTCTACTGGCAACTTTATTGTGCGAGTAAATTGAAGTACCGGCAACTCTCCAACCTGACGATAAGAGATGTTCTTTTCGAGCTTATTGTAACTCATTTTTTCGAGGTCCATAAGGTAGCTCGAATCAGTCGGCAACTTTTCTTTTGCAGTTTTTTTACGTCTGAGAGTTTTGAGCAGCTCTTTTTTCGGAGAGATTTTGAACAATGCGTAACGGTTTCCGACAAATGACAACTCTTCAACACAATCCACAGACACTGAACGAGTCAGGTCTTTCGATTTGAGAGTCAGTGTAGCATCACCCTCTTGTGGTTTCTCAACATAATAGAAGTAGTTTCCATCTGCAGAGACTCCTACTTTGGACAATCTGCGCCAGCCGTCATAATCGGCTTGAGACAGCGGCGTTTTCTGCGCCATAAGTGTTGATGTAGAAATCAACATCGACACAATTAGTAGTAATTTTTTCATTTTGTATAAATTATTTAGTTTCTGATTCTTTATTCAGTATTTTGTTCACATCGCTCTCTGTTTTGAGCAACTTTTCACGACACATCTCAATCAGTTTCGATGCACGAGATACATCTACCGACAGATTATCGATATCCACACCATTTGCCTCCATTCGTTTAAGAATGCTTTCAATCTCGGCAATAGCCTCGCTATATGAGATTTTCTCCTTTTTCATACTCTATTTAGTTTTAATTCGTTTTACATTTGCAGTCAATTCAGCATCAGCCATCTCTATTTGAATCTCGCGATTATCACCAATCTGACAAGCCGAACTTATTGCACGTCCCCCGACTCTCACAATAGAGTAGCCCATATTCAGCACTCGCTGTGGAGAGAGATTCCTAACAACGGCATTCAAACCATCTAATCGCAACCGGTTATTCTCGATAATGCTACGGACTCTATCACTCAGCATCTGTTGTGTATTTTCGAGTTTTAACCGTTCGCGACCCAACTGTGCATACACCTGCTTCAGTTCGGTTTGATAGATTGCGATTTTACGATGGTAGTGACCCAGCGACCCAATGGTCACACTATTAAGTTGACTTATTAATCGTTCGAGGTTTTGTTTTTGTATTTCGATTTGTGATCTTGCATTCAGATGTATACTCTGCTGTGCACTCATCAGCCGGTCATTAAGCAAATCCATCATTCCGACTAGATGCGCGGCTACAGCCGTCGGGGTCTTTAGTGATTTATATGCAACCATATCGGCAACCGACACATCTTTGTCGTGTCCGATTCCGGTCAGCACAGGTAGCGGAAATTGAGCCAGATTGACACACATTTCATACGAATCAAAACAACTCAGGTCGTGTTGCGAACCGCCACCTCTAATCAGCACTACACAATCAAACAGATCTGTCAAATCATAAATTTTGTCTAATGCCTCAATAACAGACCCCGCGGCTGACTCGCCTTGAACCGCGGCATTAAATAATTCTACATCAAACGAATATTGACTCGCATTCAACTCATTCATAAAATCCTGATACCCCGCAGCCTGAGCCGATGATATAACAGCTATTCGCTGAAACACAATACTAGCTACACACTCTCTGTTCAGGTCAAAAATACCGTCTGATTTAAGTTGTTCTATTGTTTGCTTTCGTCTCAGGCTAACCTCTCCTATGGTGTAGACCGGATCTATATCCACAATCTGCAACGACAAGCCATACAGTTCGTGGAACGTCACTCGACACTTTACCAAAATCTTCAAGCCGCGTTTGAGAGTCTGCCCTGTTTCGGCGCGAAAATAGGAATCAATAACGGTGAATCTGTTAGCCCAAATAACCGCATTTGCACGTGCTCGAGGCGAATGGTTATCATCAATCTTATCCACAAGTTCGAGGTAGCAATGCCCCGAACTGTGATTTTTTATTTCGCTGATTTCAGCAACTATCCAATAATATGAATCCAATCGTTGTTCGATTTCACATCTTACTACAGACATCAATTCGAACAACGATATGTATTTATTTTCGGTTTGAGTATTCATTACTGATTTTTGGCGTATTCAAGTTCTTCCGACAGGCGCTCCCACTCGACCATTAATCGAGTATTTTCGCGTTTTGCTGCCTCATATTTTTCGTAGAATTCGCCATTCGACAGGTCTATACCGAACTTTTCCGGCTCGGCAAGTTGAGCATTCATCTGCTCGAGCAACGACTCTGACTCTTCAATCTGCGACTCAACCTTGCTTATCTCATTTGAGAGTTTTCGCAATCTCTTATCATAATCGCGTTTCTCTTGATAAGACACTTTCGATTCGGTATTCTTAACCTGTTGAACCTTCTCCTCTGCCTTTCGAGCCTCGATTTCGCGCATCGACACGGCCTTCTTTCTACCCAAAAAGTCGTAAATACCACCTATGTACTCGCGAACTTTTCCGTCGTGGAATTCATACACCTTCGAAATTAGTCCGTCCAAGAACTCTCGGTCGTGCGATACCAATACGACAGTTCCGTCGTATGCCTTGATGGCCTCCTTGAGAATATCCTTCGACCTCATATCCATATGGTTAGTAGGTTCGTCAAGCACCAACAGATTGCAGGGAGAGAGCATCATTCGCGCCATAGCCAATCTCGAGCGTTCGCCACCAGAAAGCACCTTTACTTTCTTGTCTATATCTTCGCCTCTGAACAAGAATGCTCCGAGAATATCTCTCAATCGAGTGCGAATATCCCCTACGGCTACTCTGTCCAGCGTATCGAAAACGGTAAATTCTCCGTCCATCAAGTCGTCTTGATTCTGAGCATAATAACCAATGCTGACATTGTGTCCGAGTTTGAATTCGCCTTCGGTAGCCTCAAGTTCTCCGATTACGATTCTCGAAAACGTAGTCTTACCCTCACCGTTTCTGCCCACAAGCGCAATTTTCTCACCCTTTGTCAGCGTTATATCAGCACCCGAAAAGACGTGTTTCTGCCCGAACGATTTACCCACACCTTTCGATTCGAAGACAATCTGTCCTGAACGTGGAGCAGGTGGAAATTTAATATTCAATGCCGAAAGGTCCTCTTCGTCTATTTCGATTCGGTCTAACTTTTCGAGTTGCTTTATTCGCGCCTGTACCTGATTAGCTTTCGTAGCCTTATATCTAAATCGCTCGATGAACTCCTCATTTTTCTCAATCATTTTCTGCTGATTCTCGAACGCTGCCAACTGTTGAGTGCGACGTTCTGCTCTCAGCACGACATATTTGCTATAAGGCACTTTGTAGTCATAGGCGTGTCCCAGCAGCAACTCAACCGTACGATTAGTGACATTATCCAGAAATGCACGGTCGTGAGATATTAAAACTACAGCTCCGTAATAATCCTTCAAGTAATCCTCCAGCCACTGGATACTCTCAATATCGAGGTGATTCGTAGGCTCATCAAGCAACAATACAGATGGTCTGCGCAAGAGAATTTTTGATAACTCAATGCGCATTCTCCAACCTCCACTGAACTCGGAGGTAGCCCTCCCAAAATCCGAACGCTCAAAGCCAAGACCCAGCAGAGTCTTTTCGATATCTGCATCACGGGTATCCCCACCCAAAAAGTGATAACGATCAGTTGCTACTGTCAGGTCGTGGATCAACTTCAGATATGTTTCGCTTTCGAAGTCACTGCGGTCTGCAAGTTGCGCACTATAATCGGCCATCTGGCACTCGAGTTCAATCACCTCCGAGAACGCACTCGCAGCCTCCTCGAACAGCGTAGTCGAGTCTGTAACCTTCATCGTCTGAGGAAGATAACCTATCGTACAATCGCTACTACGGGCAATTGAGCCTGATGTTGGCTGCTGCATTCCACACAGAATCTTCATCAGTGTAGATTTTCCTGCGCCATTCTTTCCGACAAGACCTATCCTATCTCGGTCATTTATCGGAAACGAAATATCCTTGAGCAAATCAAACCCACCAAACGAAACGGTCAGATTATCAACTGATATCATTATATTAACTTAAGCCTTTAACAGAGTTTCAATCATTGCTTTTGGGTCATCGGCCGAAAATACGGCATTTCCTGCAACAAGCACATCGGCTCCAGCCTCAAAAAGAGCAGCTGCATTTGCAGCCCCTACTCCGCCATCGACCTGAATCAGCGCCTTAGAACCCTTTTCTCTGAGCATCTGTTTGAGTCTGCGAATCTTATCCAATGATGTTTCGATGAATTTCTGTCCGCCGAAACCCGGATTAACCGACATAATCAGAAACATATCCGCCATTGCAGCAACTTCTTCCACAACACAAATAGGAGTATGAGGATTGAGCGCTACACCAGCCTTCATTCCTAAAGATTGGATATTCTGAATTGTGCGGTGCAGGTGAGTGCAAGCCTCAGCGTGAACGGTCAGCACTTCGGCTCCCGCCTGATGAAATTTTTCAACATACAGATCCGGTTCAACAATCATCAAGTGAACGTCCATAACCTTTTTGGTTCGCTCCTTGACTGCCTTAATCACGGGAAATCCGAACGAAATATTCGGCACAAAACGGCCGTCCATAATATCCAAGTGTACCCATTCGGCTGCACTTTCGTTCAACATATCGAGGTCGGCGTTCAAGTTTCCGAAATTTGCCGACAGCAACGATGGTGATATAATTCTAGACATAAGTGTATCAATTTATTAAATCGTTTCCAGAGTTCTGAGCAACCATTTCCAGAAACGGTCTACGGTTTCGATTTCAATTCTCTCATCGGGCGAGTGCACACCGCGCAGAGTCGGTCCAAATGAAACCATCTCAAGTTGCGGATATTTTTCGAGGAACAGACCACATTCCAGACCCGCGTGGATAGACTTCACGGCAGCCTCTCTACCGAACAAATCCGAGTGTGCCTTCTTCGTAACATCGAGCAGATGAGAGTTCGGATTCGGATTCCAACCTGGATAACCGTCTGAGTGTTTCACTTCAGCACCACCAGCCAAGAATGCCGACTCAACCATATGAGCAGCGTCCCATTTTGCACTCTCAACCGAACTGCGCTGACTTGTAACTACCTCAATCTTATCGTTTTTCATCTTAACAGATGCCAAATTAGTAGAGGTTTCAACCATTCCCGGCATAGCCTGACTCATAGCCAATACTCCGCTGGCAACAGAATAGAGCGCATTGAGCAATCTCTCAGTTGTATTCTCATCAATTAACGAGGTCAATTCATCTTCAGTTTCGTTGATTGAGAGGTAGATATCGGGCTCGGTGTATTTGAATTCGTCCATAGCCTGCTGACCAAATGTCTGGAAATATTCGACCATAGGCTGAACATTTTCGGGTGCTACGGCAATCAGCGCATAGGCCTCACGCGGGATAGCATTTCTCAGGTTACCGCCATCGAAGTGAGCCAGACGGATTCCGAATTTTCTTACTGCATTCCACAAGAAGCGAGTCATCAACTTATTCGAATTAGCCAATCCCTTATTGATATCATCACCCGAGTGACCACCCTTCAATCCCTTTATGTCTATACGAAAACTCTTCCAGCCCGCAATCATCGGCTCGCTTGTGTAGTCAAAATATGCCAATGTATCCACACCGCCTGCGCAACCGATAAATATTTCACCATCGTCTTCTGAGTCGAGGTTAATCAGATAGCGACCCGTCAGCATATCTTCAGCAAGGTTGTTTGCACCTGTGAGTCCGGTCTCTTCATCGACAGTAAACAGAGCTTCAACTGCACCGTGACGCACTTCGGGAGCAACCAGCACAGCCAACGCAGCAGCCATACCGATACCGCAATCGGCTCCAAGCGTAGTACCTACGGCGTGTACCCAACCATTTTCAGCTACGGCCTGAATCGGGTCTTTCGAGAAGTCGAACTCCACGTCCGAGTTCTTCTCACACACCATATCCATATGGCTCTGCAACACAACAGTCGGCAGAGATTCCATTCCCGGAGTAGCCGCTTTTCTGATTACGACATTTCCTATCGAGTCTTCTTTGTACTCGAGCGAGTGTTTTTTTGCAAACTCAACAAGCCATTTGCGAATTAATTCTTCGTGTTTTGAAGGACGAGGCACTTTTGTAATCTCTTCAAAAATAGACCAAACTGCCTTAGGTTCAAGATTTTCTATCATAGTTTTAATTTTTATTCCGAAAAAAACAACGTAATTTCACTGCGTAAAGTTAATGAATTATCGTTTGTTTCGCAAAATTTTTGTAACTTCGTAGGTTGAAACGAGAAAGATTGCAATGAAAAAAATTAGAATCGGCAACGGTTATGATGTCCACAAATTAGTCGAAGGTCGAGATTTGGTTCTGGGCGGAGTAAAAATCCCCTCTGATTTGGGCTGCTTGGCACACTCGGACGGAGATGTTCTGATTCACGCTTTGTGCGATGCTCTGCTCGGAGCATTGGCTCTTGGCGACATCGGTCTACACTTCCCCGATAATGACAACTCGTACAAGGGGATAGACAGCACATTACTGCTGGAAAAGTGTATGCAGATGGTTATTCAAAGGGGGTACACAGTTGGTAATGTAGATACGACTATTGCACTGCAGAGTCCCAAACTCAGACCTCATATCGACTCAATGCGCGAGAGATTGGCTGCGGTTATGAATATCCCTGTCGAAGATGTTTCGGTAAAGGCTACCACAACCGAGCGACTCGGCTTTGAAGGACGACGCGAAGGTGTATCGGCTTACGCAACGGTTTTACTGATTGAAAAACAATAAATATCGTTTCAAATGTGTTATTAGTATCAACAAGAAAAATATAGGAGACTGAATGTTATGTTGATTAATCCGTTAATGAGGACTCGCAAACCTCGACAATTTGAGTACAAACCAAGACATTTCGATCCGGAACAGGAGGCTCGCGAAGCTCGCAAACGTGAAGTATTGGGCGCAGACTACCAAAAGGCCTACGAAGATGTATATAATCAGGAGCGTAAACCGGGAGATACTATCCGATTGCGTCGTGGCATTATGGCTGAGCGTCAGCGTGCCGTACAACAAAAAAACAGGAGCAACATCACTCGTTTATTGATAGTTTTGATGTTACTCATATTGTTCATCTTGTGGCTGTATAGTTAATGGGAAACAAGATTTTTCAACTGCCAGATTCGATTGCCAACCAGATTAAGGCCGGTGAGGTAGTAATAAGACCTGCTTCTGTAGTCAAAGAACTGATGGAAAACGCAATAGATGCAGGGGCAAACCATATAACAGTAAATTTCCGTAATGGCGGTATCGGATTTATTCAGGTCATAGATGATGGCTGCGGAATGAATCCTGATGACGCAGTGCGCGCATTTGACCGACACGCTACATCAAAAATCAAGTCAGCCGAAGATTTGTACAGTCTCCGTACATTCGGTTTCAGAGGCGAGGCGCTGGCGTCGATTGCAGCCGTAGCTGAAGTTGAATTGAAAACAGCGTCTGCAGAGTGCGAGTGCGCTACGGCCGTGACAATTCACGGCGGAGAGATTATCTCTGTCGGTTCCACGACCCACTCTACGGGCAGCCAATTTGTAGTAAAAAACCTTTTCTACAACACACCTGCACGCAGAAAATTTCTCAAATCGGAAAAAAACGAAGGTGATCATATTATTCGCGAATTCCAAAAGATTGCACTATGTAATCCAGAGATAGAATTCACTCTCTATCAAAACGACGCATTAAAATATTCACTTCCGCCGACAAATCTCAGACAGAGAATAGTCCAAGCAATGGGCAATGCAATGAGACGAATTTTGATGGATCTTAATGTTGAGACTTCAATAGTCAAGATACACGGATTTGTCTGCTCACCAAAAAAAGCAAAAAAAGAGAATAACGACCAATATATGTTCATCAACGGCCGTTACTTCCGCAGCCCCTATCTGCATAAGGCAATAACAAAGGCATACGAAAATATTATTAATGCACAACTCTCGCCAGGCTATTTCATCTATATGGAGATTGACCCAGCGCGAATCGATGTCAATGTTCACCCACAAAAAACAGAGGTAAAATTTGAAGACGAATCGGCTATATGGCAGATTCTGAATGCTGCGGTGCGCGAATCACTGGCAAAAATGGGCGGAATCGGTATGATGGATCTTGATATTGAAGACCCAATAGATATACCCGTTTACGACCCGAATAACAATAGTCAAGTCAATGAGCCACTCGACTTTTTGAATCCAGACTTCAACCCGTTCGCAGAAGAACCGAGTGAAAAGCAGAGTGTCAGCAGAGTTCAATCATCTCACTCGCACTATAGTTTCAGCACCAAACAGCGCGCAGATAATTGGGAGCAACTCTATGCAGATTTCGAAAGTGGCAGCGACACTACACTCTACACACAAGAACAGATTCAGCAACAAGACATTTGGTCGCAGATAGAGATTGAAGAGGCACAAATAACGACACAGCAGGAATTGGCGCTAGAAAAGGAAGAGGATTCAATACCATATCTGCGAGTAGGAAACAACTACGCAGCCGTTTCAACCAACGAAGGGCTCACAATCATAGACCTGAAGCGAGCCTACCAACTTATAGTGTTTGAGCACATCTTGAATTCTATGGGTAATGGGGTGGCTACGATTCAGCGTCAGATTTTGACCGAGCCGATACAACTTACTGCTAACGAGTATGACTCGCTGATGGATATGAAAGAGCAGTTGGTTGATGCCGGATTTGAGATTGAATTCGAGGAGGATCACTACATATCCATACACGGAGTGCCTGCCTATTTGGAACATAATCAGACCAGAGAGGTATTGAGCGAAATGCTGGCTGATTCCGAATCGTTCGAAATGACTTCCCAAATCAAACGACAACAATTGATTGCCAAGACAATCAGCAAAAACGCTGCAAAAAACCGAGCAGGCTTTACTACTGCAGACATTCAAAATATAATATCGGAAATTCTCACGACAGACAATAATTGCTACACTCCAGATGGACTGCTGACAATGTGGCAGATTAGAGAGAATGAAATAATCAAACAATTCAAAAAATA
>JAZTZL010000007.1:0-14704 GCA_045637425.1 Rikenellaceae bacterium
AAAGTTGGTCTGCAACTCCTTGGCTCACAGAACGACATGGCTACGATCCGACTTAGGAGGACCGCACAAGTAGTATTCGATATCTTCCGGAGCCTCGTGGTTCTTCAGATAGTTGTCAAAGATAACCTGGTGGATAAAGCCTGTGTAGCCAGTCCAATTATCTTCTGGTTTCGCATCAGAGAGAGCGATATTGAACTTGAAGTTCGAATTTTCACTTTCGATTTCTGTGAAGTCTTCTTCATAGAAGATTTCCTGACGAGAACGTGCACCATACCAGAAAGTAACAGGAGTATCCTTGAGGTGCTTAGTCTTGAACAAATCGAAGATGTGCGAACGCATCGGAGCCATACCAGCACCACCACCGATAAACATCTTTTCATTCGGAGTATCCTTAACGAAGAATTCGCCATAAGGACCAGAGATTGTAATCTTATCACCCGGTTTGAGCGAGTAGATATACGATGAACAGATACCCGGATTAACATTCATAAATCCACCTGTAGCGCGGTCAAACGGAGGCGTAGCGATACGAATGTTCAACATAATGATATTACCTTCAGCCGGGTGGTTAGCCATAGAGTAAGCACGGAATGTAGGCTCGGGGTTCTTAGCAACCAAATCCCACATCTTCATCTTATCCCAATCTTCGCGGTACTCAGGAGCCACATCGAAATCTGCAAACTTAATAGCATCATATTTCGGGATATCAATCTGAATGTAACCACCAGAACGGAAGTTCAGACGTTCACCTTCAGGCAATTTCACCACGAACTCGCGAATAAATGTAGCCACGTTATTGTTCGATACGACTTCACATTCCCACTTCTTGACACCAAGAACAGATTCGGGAACTTGAATCTTCATATCTTGTTTAACCTTCACTTGACAAGCCAAACGCCAGTGTTCTTGTTGTTGACGACGAGTGAAGAAGTTCACTTCGGTAGGCAGAATATCGCCACCACCATCGAGAACCTGTACACGGCACATACCGCAGGCACCACCACCACCGCAGGCCGATGGCAGGAAGATACCCTTATCACCCAGCGTAGAGAGCAGGTTGTTACCCGACTCTACGACCAATTCTTTATCTTCGTTAATGTTGATTTTGACCTCACCAGACGAAGTGAGTTTGCTTTTTGCGTAGAGCAGCACAGCAACCAAAACAATGGTCACCACGAAGAATACTGCAATCGCCGTTATAATAATAGATGTCATTTCCTCTTCAGATTAAAGTTGAATACCAAGGAAGGTCATAAAGGCGATACCCATCAAACCTGTCAAAATAAACGTAATACCAACGCCCTTCAGCGGAGCCGGAACACTCGAATAGGTCATTTTTTCGCGGATTGCAGCCATCATAACAATAGCCAACCACCAACCAATACCAGAACCGAGTCCGAATACCGTAGCCTCACCGATTGTCGGATAAGCACGTTCTTGCATAAAGAGCGATGCACCCATAATCGCACAGTTAACGGCAATCAGCGGAAGGAAGATACCCAATTGGTTGTAGAGTGCCGGAGCAAATTTTTCCACAATCATTTCGACCAACTGAGTGAATGACGCAATAACTGCGATGAATATAATGAAACTCAAGAAGCTAAGGTCTACATTTGCGAAATCAGGTCCTATCCAACTCAAAGCTCCTGGGTTCAACAGATATTCATTCAGAAGGTAGTTCAACGGCACAGTAACACCCATAACGAAGATTACTGCAATACCGAGCCCCATAGCAGTCTTCACACTCTTCGACACTGCGATAAACGAACACATACCAAAGAAGTATGAGAAGACCATATTGTCGATAAACATCGACTTAACGAATATATTAATAAGATTTTCCATCGCTCAACTATTTTTCAATCAACGACTTATTGCGACTTCTGTGAATCCAGATAATCAAACCTACGCAGACAAGCGCCATCGGAGGTAACAATACCAATGAGTTGTTCGAGTAGAATCCACCATTGGCGATATACCAAGATTCCGGAATTACGCGGTAACCCCAAAGAGTTCCGGCACCTAACAATTCGCGGAAGAAGCCCAAAACCAACAATACAACACCATAACCCATACCATTGCCGATACCGTCGAGGAACGAAGGCCACGGACGATTACCCAAGGCGAATGCCTCAAGACGACCCATAATGATACAGTTTGTAATAATCAAACCAACGAACACTGACAATTGTTTGCTGACATCGTAAACGAATGCCTTGAGCACCTGGTCTACCAAGATTACAAGTGCAGCTACAACAACCAATTGTACGATGATACGGATACGAGATGGGATTGTCTTACGTATACACGAAATGATAAGGTTAGAGAAAGCCGTTACGATTGTAACAGAGAGTGCCATAACAAACGCAGGCTTCAGCTTTGCAGTAACAGCAAGTGCAGAACAGATACCCAAAATCTGCACTGTGACAGGGTTACTCGAGTTGAGCGGACCTGTCAAAAGTTTCATATTTTTTGCCGAGAACAACGGCTCACGTTCTTTACTCATTTTCCTGATTTTTAGCAGATTCATCATTCATAGGTTCTACTTCTGATTCAGTAGATTCCTGCATTTTAGCACGGCATTGGTCAATGTATTTTGAATAGCCTTCGAGACAATTGATAATCATTGTTTCTACGCCGCGGCTGGTGATTGTACCACCTGAAATTGCATCAACAGCATTAGGATTGCCTTCAGATGCACCTGCACCTTTAAGCACCTTGATTCCAACGAGTTTGCCTTCGTTGTAGATAGTTTTACCTACAAATTGGCGTTGGAAACCTGCAGTTGTGATTTCGGCACCAAGACCCGGAGTTTCACCTTTGTGGTCGAACACTACGCCAGAGACTGTAGTCCAATCGTTTTCCAGTGCGATATAACCCCAAATAGGGCCCCAAAGACCTGAACCATAAACAGGAATAATGTAGCTAACCTTACCGTCAGTGTTACCAACAAAAAGTGGCAATTGACGTTCTGCAGCCGGTTTTTCATACTCTTCTTTCAACGACAAAAGCACGCTGAACGCATCTACACCTTCAAGCGTTTCACCTTTTTCGTTGATGCAGAAACTTGAAGTGATATACTTATTAAATTCTGCAACTTTTTCAACAGGGACTCCGATAGCCTTCAACAAGTCGCTTTTCTTTTCAGCCTCGATATTTTCCTGCTGACGGCTGCTGAGTGACAACGATGCAAACGCCAAAACTGCGGCAACGATTACCACCATAACTGTCGAGTAGAAAATAATATAGGCATTGCTATTTTTACCACCCAAGAATCCACCTGATTTCTTAGGAGTATTATCTTCTATCAAAGTAAATTTCGAAGCATCAACGCCACAAGTAGGACACTTTTCCGGAGCTTCGTTACCTTCGTGGATATAACCACAAACTGTACATTTATATTTTTTCATATTCAACTCCTCCACTATTTAGCGATTGCACGACGTTGACGACGACGGATATTAGCCTCAACCACATAGTGGTCAATCAGCGGAGCCATCGCATTCATAAACAGAATTGAAAGCATCATACCTTCAGGATATGCAGGGTTAACCACGCGAATCAACACTGCCAGAGCACCTGTCAACAGACCATAAATCCACTTACCGGTGTTAGTCTGAGCACTTGTCACAGGGTCGGTAGCCATAAAGACTGCACCGAATGCGAAACCACCGATAATCAAATGGTAGTATGCAGGAATATCCATATAAACATTCATTCCGATTGCGTTGAACAGCAGAGCCATTCCGAAACCACCGGCGAATACTGAGAGCATAATTCTCCAGCTTGCTACGCCAGACCACAACAAAATGATTGCACCCAACAAGATTGCCAAAGTTGAAGTTTCACCGATACAGCCAGGATAAGTACCCAAGAACCAATCCATCGGAGTTGCACCGTTAGTCCAAGCGATAGACTGAGCGCCTTCAGTGAGGGCTACTGCAGCATCACCCAGCGGTGTAGCACCAGAGAAACCGTCTGCTACGTTTTTCATTTCAGTAAGACCTGCAACCCAAACTTTTTCGCCTGAGATGTACGGAGTGTAGCTGAAGAATACAAATGCACGAGCAATCAACGCAGGGTTAAAGATATTCATACCTGTACCGCCGAATACCTCTTTACCGATGATAACAGCGAATGCAGTAGCTACAGCCACCATCCACAGAGGAATATCCACCGGCATAATCATCGGGATAAGCATACCTGATACCAGGAAACCTTCGTTTACTTCGTGACCGCGAATCTGAGCTGAGATGAATTCGATACCCAAACCAACAACGTACGAAACAACGATAATCGGCAACACCTTCAAGAAACCGAACCAGAAGCAACCCAAAATTGATTCTGCCGCTGTAGCATCACCCAATGCGCGGAAGTGTTGCAAACCGACATTATACATTCCGAACAGCAATGCAGGCAGCAGTGCTATAACGACCATTGACATCACGCGTTTCAGGTCCATACAGTCGCGGATATTCGAGCCCTTGCGAGTAACCGTATCGGGAACGAAGAGGAATGTTTCGAACGCATCGAATGTCGAGTGAAGTTTAGCATATTTACCGCCCTTCTCGAAATTCGGTTTAATTCTATCAATATAATTTCTCAAAAATTTCATCATCAATCCTCCTAATTTTCTTTTATCATCAGGTCAATACCTTGACGGATAACCTCTTGCATTTCTGTTTTCGAAGGGTCAACAAATTCGCACAATGCGAAATCTTCTTCAATGACTTCATAAATACCGAGATTTTCCATCTTGTCGATATCACCGGCTAGACAAGCCTTAAGCAGGTACATCGGATAGATATCCATCGGCAGGTATTTGTCATAAAGACCTGTAACCACATAAGCTCTGACACCACCATTGAGATTGGTATTCAGATTATAAGTTTTACGCGGCATCAACCACGAGAAGTAACTGCGAGAAACCGAGAACTTATTAGGACGCGGAGCAATCCAACCCATAAATTCGAAGTCATTTCCTTCAGGGATAACAGTTACGCAGTTTGTGTAGAAGTTAAGATAGCCATCTTGAGCAACTTTAACACCTGTCAGCGGATTACCGTTAATAATGCGAATGTCGTGGCTTTCAGTCTGCGGAGTCAATGCACTCTTAGGCAGAATAGAATCAAGACGAGCACCGCCAATTACTTTATAGTATTGAGGCTTAAACACCTCTGAACCTGCCAAAGCAATCACGCGAGTCATATCCACCTTACCTGTCATAAAGAAATGACCGATTGTAGCCAAACCTTGCGGATCAAGAGTCCAAACCACGTCGCCTTTAGAGATTGGGCGAGTATGGTGGATTTGAACACCGACATTACCAGCCGGGTGTTTACCCACGAAACGAGTAACTTCGATACCGCTTACCGAGTCGAATACTGATTGTTCTTTTCCTACACCGACGTAAATTTTACCTGAAGTGAGTTTTGCCAACACCTTAACTGCAGCCTGCAACTCTTCAGTGCGACCTTTCAGACAGAATTCGAGGTTTGCAGCCAATGGTGCAGAATCAAATCCTGACACAAAGATATCGCGAGGACGTTCTTCGGGAGAAGCCACAATACCGTATGGACGGCGAATCAACAATGGCCAGAGACCTGATTCGAGCAACAACTCTACAATTCTTTCAGCCGAGAGGTCTGCGATTGCAGCTACATCAAACTGTTTGTAATTTTGTTCTGCGTCCGGGATAACCGTAACAGCCAACAATTTACGTTTTTCACCTCGAACGATTTCGCCTACACGACCACTTACCGGCGAGGTAAACATCATACTTGGGCAATTCTTGTCAAAAAACAGAGGAGTACCCACTTGAACTGCATCATCTGGTTTTACCAGAAGTTTCGGGATAATACCCTTGAAGTCAATTGGCTGAACTGCATACGCTGCTGCCTGAGGCGCAGTTGTAATTCGTTCTTGAGCCACTCCTTCCAACCTGATGTCCAGTCCCTTTCTTAATTTAACGGTTTTCGACATTATAAAATTAGTATTAGTTATTTAGTTTTTTCCAACTTTTTCGAGTCAAAATCTACTACTCCAAATAATCCGCAAAAGTAATCATTTTTTCAATGACATTATAAATTTTAGCCAATTTATTTTCTTTTTTTCAACTACTTTTCCCCAACTATTTTCGAATCGGATTATTTTTTGTAACTTTGCAGTTTAACCACTTAATCAAAGTTTGAAATAATGAAATCATCAAGCATTATCAGATTGTTTATCGTAGCAGTAATTGCGCTACTATTTTTCTCTTGCAAGACAAAAAACACAAGCTACATACCTAGTTCGAAAGGCGCCCCCTACGATGTGTTCGTTGTAATGGACACCAACAAATGGAATGGCGATTTAGGATTATCTTTCAAGCGCATTTTGTGTGAAACAGTACCGATGCTCAACCAGCCCGAGCCTATGTTCCGCGTAACAAGTTTCCCTGCAAAAGATTTCAGTCGCTTGATGAAACACGGACGTTCGGTAATCATCGTCGAAACAGACAAAAAATATGAATCTACACAGATGCAGGCTACATACGATATGTACGCACAACCTCAGATACTGATCACGGTTACAGGTCCGAGCGACACCGCAGTTATGAACTATTTGGAAAACAAAGGTTCTGCACTCAAAACCGTGATAAATATGTTCGAACGCGACTGCTTTGTCAAGGCTACATCTAACAAGTACGACAAAGAGCTGCAATTGTTGATTGAGAAAAAATTCGGATTCAACCTTACGCTGCCGACCGACTACCGACTCAGAGTCGATGTTCCTGACTTCTTGTGGATTTCAAACGAGATGCCATTGATTAGTCAAGGCGTAGTGATTTACAGCTACCCATACGAAGGTTTCGGCACATTCGAACTGAACAAAATGATTGAAAAGAGAAACGAATTTGTAAACAAAAACATTCCGGGACCAACTGACGGTTCGTTTATGACCACCGCATCAGAGGAGGTTGCTGAACGTCAAATCAGAAGACTACTTATCAATGGTCGCGAATGGTACGAAATCCGCGGTTTCTGGGACGTTGAAAATGACTATATGGGAGGTCCGTTCATCAGTTACTCGACATTGGACAAGGCTACAAACCGTGTGATTGTAATCGACAACTACCTCTATTCTCCCAAAAAACCAAAGCGAAATTTCTATCGCCAACTCGAGAATTTAATCTATATGGTTAAATTCCCAGATAGCGCAAAACAAGAATAATTACAAAAAAGCAAATATATGAACTTTATTGAGGAACTCAAGTGGAGGGGTATGATACACGATATTATGCCCGGCACAGAAGAACAACTCGCCAAAGAAATGACCACTGCATACGTCGGTATCGACCCTACAGCCGATTCGCTGCACATCGGTCACCTGGTGAGCATTATGATATTGAAACATTTTCAACGCTGCGGACATAAACCGATATTTCTTGTTGGCGGAGCTACGGGTATGATTGGCGACCCGTCAGGTAAATCTCAAGAACGCAACCTTCTGGACGAGGCTACATTGCGCCACAATCAGGAGGCTATCAAAACACAGCTCAGTCACTTGGTTGATTTCGACTCAAACGCAGCAAATGCGGCAGAGTTGGTAAACAACTACGATTGGATGAAGGAATTTTCATTCCTCGATTTCATTCGCGACGTGGGCAAGATGATTACCGTAAACTATATGATGGCTAAGGACTCGGTTAAAAAACGCTTTAGCGGTCAAGGCGATGGTATGTCATTTACTGAATTTACCTATCAGTTGGTGCAAGGCTACGACTTTTTACACCTGTTCCAGACAAAGAACTGCAAATTGCAGATGGGCGGCTCAGACCAATGGGGCAACATTACTACGGGTACTGAGCTGATTCGCCGCAAACTCGGAGCAGAAGCATTCGCCGTAACCTGCCCGCTGATCAAAAAGGCTGACGGCACAAAATTCGGCAAGACCGAATCGGGCAATATCTGGCTTGATGCACGTTATACATCACCATACAAGTTCTATCAGTTCTGGCTCAACGTGAGCGACACTGACGCAGAGAGCTACATCAAGATTTTCACTATGTTAGACCAAGAGACTATTGAAAATCTGATTGCAGCACACAGAGAGGCTCCGCACCTGAGACAACTGCAAAAACGTCTGGCAGAAGAAGTCACTGTTATGATTCACTCTCGCGAAGAGTACGAAAAGGCTATCAAGGCATCAGAGTTGTTGTTCGGACAGGCTACGACCGAGGCACTGCGCACCATCGACGAGCAGACGCTGCTGCAAGTATTCGAGGGCGTACCGACATTCGAGGTTGAACGTGCAGTTCTGGCCGAAACAAATATCCTGAATCTGTGTACTGAACTTTGCCCGATATTCCCGTCAAAGAGCGAAATGCGCAAACTCGTACAGGGTGGCGGTGTAAGCTTGAACAAAGAAAAAGTCACATCTATCGAGCAAACAATCGGAGAAAACGACTTGCTCAATGGCAAACATTTGTTAATCCAAAAGGGTAAAAAGAACTATTTCCTCATAATAGTGAAATAATCCGTCCTAAATTCGACACGACCATAATGCTATAATACAATGCGTTATGGTCGTGTTGCTTTTTTATTCGCCAATTACTCAAAAAAATAGGCAAAAAATTTTGCATATATAAAAAAAACCTCTACCTTTGCATCGATTTTTAAGGCGAGATAGCTCAGCTGGTTAGAGCGCATGATTCATAATCATGAGGTCCCCGGTTCAATCCCGGGTCTCGCTACAAAAGACGACGCCAGCCGAGTTGAATGAACAACTCGGCTGGCGTTACGATTCACTTCTGCGTTCTATTTGTTATCGCGTTTCGATTTCTGTTCGTAAATAGCTGCCAACAGCAATCCCAATCCTCCAAAAAACAATACGCAAGCACCATATAAAGCACTTCTAAAGGAATAATCATCTTGAAATAGAACATAATCCATCTTCTGAACAAAAATTGCAACCAATAGCCCCAAACCTATACCGATAACCAACCCACTAATTGTGATAGGTGAAATTCGTTTGGGTGCAGATAACTGACGTTGTTCAATGAACGATGGCAATGAAATTCCATTTTTTAGAAATTCTGTTGGCACATCTTCGATTTTTTCGATTATTTTCAGACGTTCCTTTCGACGAATCATCAACTCAAACAATCTGTAAATACCCAACGTTATAATTCCGACAATAAGCGGCAGTGTAATGAAATCCAACATAGCTGTTTAAATTTAAGTTTTTATTTTGTTTCTTTGTACCAATTAGACGCAACATATCAAAAAAGGTTACAACCAACAAAAAATAATATCACACTGTAACCAGATTCTAAAAACTGCGTCTAAAGTAACAATGAAGAATGAAGAAACTGACATAATAAAAGAGATACTTAACGGAGATAGTACCAAATATGAATATTTCCTACAACGATACGGGCAGCAGATATTCGTATTGGTGTCTAACATTGTATCCTGTCAGGAAGATGCCGAAGAGATAACACAAGATATCTTTCTAAAGGCATTTCAGCGACTTCATACGTTCAAAGCCGACAGCAGTTTTTCTACTTGGTTATATCGAATAGCAACAAATGCTGCAATATCGGCAGTCAGAAAACGACGCAATACAATTCAATTCGACGACTCAAGATTAGCCAACCTGAAAGATGAGCAAGTTGACGATTTATTAGACGATAAAAGCGAACATCAACTTAAAGCACTATCTGATGCAATAGAAAAATTGAACGCTGATGAACGTGCCATTATCACACTATTCTATACTGAAGACAAAACCATATCTGCGATTGCCGAGATTATGGGGATAACCACTGATAATGCGAAAGTAAAGTTGCATCGCATACGCAAAAAACTTTTTGTAATTATTAAACTGAGCAACAATGAATAATCAAATCAAGGATAATGGTCTGAGAACAATTCTCAACCAACGCAAACCAGATTTACCGAGCAACTTCACCTATCATACAATGAAACGGATTGAGGAAACGGCAAACAGGCGAGCAAAAATTCACAATTGGCTCTCTACTTGCGTCACCATTCTTGTTTCCATTGCAATTCTTGCTGCAGCCATAATAACAATCAACAAACTTTGTGGTGAATATCTTATCGAAACATTTACCCGTCTTTTTTCTCAAAACAAGATTCATTTCTCAGAATTTATCTTTTATGAAATAATCGCCATTATACTACTGATATTCAACAATCTGATACAAAAGAAATTTTCAAAAAATATCGAAAACAATTAAATATCACAGATTATATACAATAAGGGGATTGCCACATTTCGGACAATCCCCTTAACTATTTTCAGCAATAAATGTCTATCTGTTTTTGTACATCTCTTCGTAATACTTTTCGTAGTCACCCGAGGTAATATTATCAATCCAAGACTGATTATCCAAATACCACTTAACGGTCTTTTCGATACCCTCTTCAAACTGCAACGACGGCTCCCAACCCAACTCATTTTTCAACTTAGATGAGTCAATTGCATACCTCAAATCGTGTCCTGCACGGTCTGTTACATAGGTAATCAACCCCTCACTCGCACCTTCGGGATTTCCCAACAATCGGTCTACTGTTTTTATCAACACTCTAATCAAGTCGATATTGCGCCACTCATTGAATCCACCAATGTTGTATGTTTCGGCAATTGCGCCCTTGTGGAAAATCAAGTCAATAGCCCGAGCGTGGTCCTCAACATAGAGCCAATCGCGAACATTCTCGCCCTTTCCATACACCGGCAGCGGTCTGCCGTGACGAATGTTATTGATAAACAATGGGATTAACTTCTCAGGGAATTGGTAAGGGCCATAGTTATTCGAACAGTTCGTTACGATTGTTGGCATTCCATAAGTATCGTGAAATGCACGAACGAAGTGGTCACTCGATGCCTTTGATGCACTATACGGACTGTGCGGGTCATATTTCGTAGTCTCGGTGAACAGTGTTCCGTCAAACTCTAACGCTCCGTATACCTCGTCAGTCGAGATATGATAGAAACGTTTTCCCTCCCAATCGCCATTCCAGCAATGTTTTGCAGCCTGCAACAATGACAAAGTACCCATAACATTTGTTCGAGCAAATGTGAACGGATCCTTAATCGAACGGTCAACGTGACTCTCGGCTGCCAGGTGAATCACACCGTCAATATCATACTTTTGGAATATTTCGACAATGCGTTCGAAATCGCATATATCACACTTTTCGAAATAATAATTCTCAGCCTGTTCAATATCCTTCAGATTCGCGAGGTTACCTGCGTATGTCAATTTATCAAGATTGACGATTCTGTATTCGGGATATTTATTCACAAAAAGTCTCACCACGTGTGAACCGATAAATCCAGCACCACCTGTAATCAATATATTTTTCATATCCTATTTTTTCAAATTATTTATACACTTCACAAGAGAGTCGCGCCAATAGGGCACCTCAACTCCGAATACCTCTTTAATTTTGCTCTTATCCAGCACAGAATAACTTGGTCTGACTACCTTTGTCGGGAATTCGCCACTGCGACAGGGCATAATTTCACACTGATTATGTTGCGCAATAGAGGCAATCTCCTTAGCGAAATCATACCACGAACAAACGCCCTCATTCGAGTAGTGATATGTTCCACACTCAAACGTGCGGGTATTTATTATATGAGCAATCACTTCGGCCAAATCCAGCGCATATGTCGGAGTACCGACCTGGTCTATCACCACTTTTCGCTTAGGCTGCGTAGCCGTTACCTCCAAAAGTGTCTTGACAAAGTTTTTACCGAATTCGGAATACAACCACGCTGTACGAATTACGATTGCCCGACAGCCCGACTTCGCAACAGCCTGTTCTCCGGCGAGTTTCGTTCTGCCGTATGCTCCCGTAGGATTAACCGACTCGGTCTCGGCAATGGGAGTATTATTCACATTACCGCCAAAGACATAATCCGTCGAGACGTGTATTAACACTCCCCCAACCTTTGCCATTGCTGCGGCAAGATTCTCAACTGCCACGCAATTTATGACATTTGCAATATCCTCCTCATCTTCGGCCAGTTCGACATTGGTATATGCTGCACAATTGACCACTACATCAATCTTTTCGCGGAGTACCAACTGCTCGACTGCCGCTGCATCTGTTATATCCAGCGTATCCTTATCTGTAAAGATGTAGTTATCCTCGGACCTAGGCGCAACCAGTTGCATTTCGCGCCCCAACTGACCGTAGGCTCCCGTAACCAGAATCTTCATTACTCAAACAATTTAGCATCTGCCAACATCGGGTGATGCGAATCCTTTTCCGACAGAATTATATTTTTGAGATCAATACCCCACTCTATTCCGATTTGCGGATCGTTCCACGCAATAGCACCTTCCGCTTCGGGGTGGTAGTAGTTGTCACATTTGTATTGAAACAGAGCCTGCTCGCTCAGCACCACAAATCCGTGTGCCATACCTATGGGCAAAAAGAACTGACGGTGGTTATCTTCCGACAACTCGACAGCCACATACTTACCAAACGTAGGCGAACTGCGACGAATATCCACTGCAACGTCTAACACTCTGCCCTTGACCACACGAACAAGTTTACTCTGTGCATAGGGCGGCATCTGGTAGTGCAATCCTCTCAGCACCCCATACGATGAGAAACTCTCATTATCCTGCACGAAGTCTATGTCGAAACCTGTCTCCTGACGAAAACGTTCGGCATTGAAACTTTCGAAAAAATATCCCCTATGGTCGCCGAATATCTTGGGTTCGATAATGACAACGCCCTCGATATCTGTTTTGATTACACTCATTTTCTCGTAGCCAATTTAATCATATATTGTCCGTAGGCATTCTTTTTCATTGGCTCGGCCAATCTCAGCAGATCATCGTCGCTAATCCAGCCCTTTCTCCACGCAATCTCCTCAAGACACGCCAACTTTACACCCTGACGGCTCTCGATAACGTTCACGAATGTCGATGCTTCGTACAACGAATCGTGCGTACCCGTATCCAGCCACGCGAATCCGCGACCTAAAGTCTGCAATTTCAACTGCTCGTCACGACGGAACCAATCGTTCACGGTAGTAATCTCCAATTCGCCGCGAGCCGAAGGTTTAATATTTTTAGCAACCTCAACAACTTTGTTCGGGTAGAAATACAAACCAACCACTGCGTAATTCGATTTTGGCTCCTTAGGTTTCTCTTCGAGCGAGATTACATTTCCTTCGCCATCAATTTCGGCCACTCCGAAACGTTCGGGGTCTGGCACCCAATAGCCGAAAATCGTAGCCTTATTCTCCTGCTCGGCCGTAGCAACTGCCTTTTGCAACATACCTGTAAAGCCCTGTCCATAGAATATATTATCGCCCAGCACAAGACAAACTGAATCATCACCAATAAACTCCTCACCGATAAGGAATGCCTGCGCCAATCCGTCGGGTGAAGGTTGTTCTGCATATTGGAATCTCACTCCGTAATCGCTGCCATCACCCAAAAGGTGCTTGAACATAGGCAAATCTATCGGAGTAGAAATAATCAGTATATCTCTGATTCCAGCCAACATCAGCACTGAAATCGGATAATATACCATCGGTTTATCATAAATGGGCAGCAACTGTTTGCTCACGCCCTTAGTTATCGGGTAGAGTCGGGTTCCGCTACCGCCCGCAAGTACAATTCCCTTCATTATTTTAGTATCTTTAATTGTTAGCTTTATAAGTTCAAATTAATTATGCCATTATCCTTAACATCTACATCTTTATTCAGATATTGTATCGTATATAGCAAGTTAGTCATCGTCTCAGGAGAGAATATACAGGGCAAAGCATTATCTACTAAACTCTTTCTAAAAACAGCCATTCTGTCAAACGAATGTTTGGCTACGAATCGTTTGATATCCATATCCTTAATCGGCGGGGTTTTTATTGCGAAGAAAAACTGTGGTAATCCACCTCTAAGCAGTTCGCGAGTAAATGCCAATGGAATAATCTTTATATCCTGCTCTGTAATATGGTTTGTCGAGTAACGATATTTATTATACTCTGTCATATATTTATCATACTGAGTTTTTTTATAGAATATCTCCAACAACACCTTAGATACATACTCTTCGAGTGACTGATTTTCCACGCACTCGTTTTCATTCGGGAATCTCACCCCACCGCTGACTGTTCCGAGCATTCCGTCATAAACAGCTACTCCTCTTTCTCTTGGTTTCAGAAAGAAGTGTATGTGATCATTTTTGTGTTTTAGCGGGTCACACTCAGTAAACCAAATTGCCGACACCCCAATTGTATTTGTCAGTAGCGAATCTGCAAATGTCGGCAGTCCACCATCACACATATCAAACAGTCTTAATGTCTTATTATAGGCGTATGTGAAGTCTACGGTCAGATTTGTTCTCACCTCATTGTAGTAGCACGTTCGTTGCAAGTCACACAAATATTGTCCATTATCATCAATCTCCAGACTTTTGATTCTCAGCAATCTATCTCCGTTGAAAGTCGAAGGTTTACATTTCAGAAACGCAGCCAGATTTCTATCTGTAATCTCCTCAACATCTTTTCTCAAAGTGTGAATATTCTGGTCGCACGAGCGAATTCTAATTCGTTTTTCAGGAGAGTTGATATAATTGACCACTTCACAATAGTTCGTAACAATGTCCTCCGTAGTTCGGTCAATCTTCACCCTGAACGTATGACTATTGACATTATTATATTCAACATCTTC
>JAZTZL010000008.1:0-17228 GCA_045637425.1 Rikenellaceae bacterium
AGGAGGTGTTAATAATTGGACTATAACAAAAAATACAGTCTAATTATGATGTTATATATAAATTGATTACCTTTGCATTTATAATCAAGCGTTCTTTTCAACAATGCAGAATAAGACAGATATGGGAACTTCGCTCGTTTCTAAATCGTTACCTTTAGTAAATTCAAATTCTGTATATCGTTTGTTTTCAGCGAGAAAGAGGAAATGCTATGACTCAAGCAGTGGAAAGATAAATTGAAATCTAATCCGATTCTGTTTCCTACGATGTGGAGAGATTGATTAACTTTTCTATCGCAAGAGTTTCTTGAATAGTATAGCTTTTCTTCATCATCTATATTGAAACTATCTTCAACTAAATCAAAAACAAACTTCTCTCTACGAGAACGCTGTTTCCATTTGTGTAGAATTTCAATGGCAGCATTGTTAAGGGGTATCGTATGTCTTGGATGTCTACCCGTAGCTGTCTTAATTTGAATCTTGCGTAATTACTTTTTCTCTATATTGATATGACTCCACATCAAGGTCATAACATCAACCATACGCAAGCCTCCTGTGTGAAAGGCAAACAGGAACATTTCAATATACTCTTTACGTCTTGGCTCTGTGTCTTGATTATAGAACTCTATCAACTTATTTAGTTGCTCTTTTGTTAGGAATGATTTGCCATCAAACTGCTCGTTATCCAAGCTTGGTTGTACAACTACTCGGCAGTCTTTAATGTCAGCATAAATGCGAGCTGAAATTAAACCTTCGTCTTTTGCTCGTTCGCAAGCGTATATGATTGGGGCAAGTGCGTGGTTTATAGTCTCATCTTTATTCCTCTTCACTTCACGCCTAAATGTGATATAATCTTCAATTAAGGAGACATTAACTTCACCTAAATAAATTGCATCAGGTTTATACGTTCCCTTGTTTTGTGATACAAGAAATTCACGAAATCCATTCATACAGCTAATTCCGTTCTCATATCTACTCTTGCTTATTTTATTTTTAACTTTTTTAGAGAGTAAGCAACTAAGCACATATTCCACAAAATCCTTACCTTCATCTTGGCGAGTGAGTGGGGCATCGTACAGAATGGAATGTATAATCTCCTTACACATTCTATGAGGATGTTTCTGTGCGTACTCCAATAATGTTGCATCATACTGAAGCAACCTATCATTGAGCATTGAGTTGATACGCTTGTAATCGCTACCGAATGATGCACGAAGTTCTCCTTTTCCCCTATTGCCATCCTTATTCCAATCATCAATGCGGGCTTTAACTTGAATACTCTTTTGGATAGTATCTTTAAGCCAAGTGTACTCATAGTAGATAGTATAAAGTTTATGCTTATCAGGATTAGATTTAGGATATAGTAATCTTAGTTTACCTGATGGTGCTTCTCTCCTATGTCTGCCCATAAAATGCGTGTTGTTTTAATATTACAGAGGATGATGCAAAGATACGGAAAATACACAAGAAAATCAATATTACCCCTACGAGGATACGGAAAATACACAAGAATATATGATATTTTTTTAAATAAAAAAAGGAGGCACAAGAAAATAATTCTCATTCCTCCTGTTGATAATCAGCGCTTTACGCTTATAACCTTGTCTAATACTCATCCTCGTTAAAGAAGAAGTCATCTTTACTTGGGTAGTCAGGCCAGATGTCTTCGATACTTTCATACACATCGCCTTCGTCTTCGATTTCCTGAAGATTTTCAATTACTTCAAGCGGCGCTCCAGAACGATAAGCATAGTCAATCAACTCATCTTTGGTCGCAGGCCACGGAGCATCTTCCAATTTAGAAGCTAATTCAAGTGTCCAATACATAGTTTATCTATTTTTTATTTATTCTTTTTTACAATACTATTATCCCTAAACGAGTTGCGAATATAGTAATTTTTTTTTAACATATCACAACTATAACAAAAAACTTTTATTATATTTAACTAAGTCCGATTTAATTATTGCTATAAATTTGATATATCAATCTGCATTTCACGTGATTATCCGGACTATTTTATCATAAAATTCATTCTGAATCAAAGGAGTACATTTAATTGCTATGGTTATTTCAAGATACAACACACCCCAACTGCGATATGTTTTGCAATTGGGGTGTGATTTTTTTATTTTGCTTTCTTAGAACCGCTATCAACAATCCTAACTTTGCTTCCTGGAGCTCTATACTCATAAGTCGTAAGTTGAAATGGACTTACAAAACTTGCCTTTAATTTTTCTTCCAGCATCTTTTTCTCTTCGGCAGTCTTGGCCACATACACTATTCGTCCTGAATAGTTTGTAGCTCCGTCCCATTCTTTCCATTTAAACTCATAGGTAGTTGTTTGTTTGGGTTTCAATTTAATGCTATATTTGTTGTCAAATACACCTTTTTTATAATCGAATTTCTTTTTATAATCAGACTTCTTTGCTTTACCATAACCAATAATCTCAAAATCCTTGTTTTCCTCTTCACTTAAATATCCACCAACCTCAATCTCTTCGCCACGCATAATCACAGTGTCCCGTCTTGGCAACAATGGATCCCAATCTTGAAAATTTCGAGGTGTAAATTTCTGCACCGTACGTTGGTAGGACTTTCCTTCCCTAACTTGTTGTCCGTAAACCGCTGAGGACAATCCTACTGCCAACAAAAGAAATAGAATAAAGTACTTTTTCATAATTGTTTAATTTAAGGTTGCACTTCCGAATCTGTTGTGAAATTTATCTCCGCAAAATCTCTATTAGCTTGCCCATTCTCATCTGGTAATCCTACTGCGATTATTTTAATTTTATACGCCGTATTTGGAATAAGATCGTTTATATCTTTCACGTAATCATATATTTCTCTAGGATCTGTAACTCCTGGATACAGAGTATATCTTGTTATGCGATGATCATCAGGAGTGCAGACATCGATTATTAAAGTTGCTACGCCTTCAGTTTCTACGACAAGATGTGCCGACCTAGATGTAATATCTGTCAGAGTCCACCACATAATTCTAACTTGAGGTATAATAGCATATGCCGCTAAAGATATACCACAAAGCAATACGGACATCAAAGTCCATTTTTTCATTTGTCTGAAACTTTTCGTAAGTATTAAGTTTTAAATTAGAAAAAAAGTTATCACTGCAAATATATGAAACATTTTTCTATATTTCAAATATTTATCAAAATATTTTATACATCAATTATTTAACGACTCTATCCAATTCGGCATAAAACTCCGCAGTTTCGCCATCAAATATTTTATGAATCCGCCCTTCGGGTGTAATGATAATCTTAGTTGGATAACCCATAACGGCATACTTCACACTCACGCTATTCAACGGCGAACTATCTTTGGGATTATAAAGATGCACCCAGGGCATCTGATACTTTTCCAACCCCTTGAGCCACGACTCACGACTCTCATTGCAATCTATACTCACAAACTCACATCTGTTTTTATGTTTATTGTATGCACGTTTCATATCCGAAATACCTTTCAGACACCAACCACACCAGGTTCCCCAAAAGTCAAGCACTACCCATTTACCGCGCAATGAGGCGAGCGAAACAGAATTACCATAATTATCATTCAGTGTGAATTGCGGAGCCTCTGCTCCCTCTCGAACATTCTTTTCTGCCTGAACCGTAGCAACATAAATCTCTGCTCTCGTTTTTTCACGCTCGACCAATGGTCTCAATTCCGATTTCTCAATCATCGGAAAGAGTTTGTCATAATAGACAAGCAACGTATCTGGCTCTACTTCAAATGCCATAACGTACATTGCAGCAGGACTATCCTGATTCTCACGCAACCATTCTGCAGCCTTTTCGCGCCGTTTGTCATAGAGTTGATTTATTATCTCATAATTCTTTGCCTCTCCACGATTATAACGGTCAATTTCAAACGATATCGGTCTAACGTATTTGGCATAATCGGCCAAACCCTCATTTAAAGCACTTCCTCGAACTGTGTATTCAAATTGCTCTTTACCTCGCGTCACTTTGCACCTCAGGCATTCTTCTGATTGTGCAAAAAGGATGATATGTCTGCGAGAATAATTTATGTTACCATCATCTGTTTCACAAAATCTGATCTGATAATTCATCACCCCATCCTTAATAGTAACAGGGATATTCAAACGGTTGTTTTTGATAAGCAGTGTATCTATATTAACAACTGAATCATTAGTTGCATTTATAATATCATCTAACAGCACGCTGTACATAATCACCGTATCATTCGAAAATCCTTCGAACGACATTTTGATTTTCGGCTCGACACACGACAACGTTACACTCGAAATACACAAGCATAACAACACACGAAAATAGACTCTCATTTCTTTCATTTCTTTCACATTTACGGTATCCACAATATCTCTTCAGCGCCTATCTCCATTGCGATTCTGCGACCGAGTACATAGAGGTAATCCGACAATCTGTTGAGCAACAATAATACTTCAGGGAACAACTCGACCGAACCTTCAACTGCCACGACTCTGCGCTCGGCACGACGCACAACGGTACGCGCCACGTGCGACTGCGAAACAAGCGGACTTCCGCCCGGCAACGTAAACTTATCAATCTTCGGCAGCACGGCCTCTATCGAGTCTATCTCACTTTCGAGCAACGCTACATCTTCAGCCGTTATCTGCGGAAGAACCTTTTTTACATCAGGTTCAGCAGCGACTATTGCCGAAGCCTTCATCATTGCGCCCAATACTCCGAGCAACACCTGCTGTTGTTCTACGAGCACGCCCTTCTCCACGAGCCAATCTCTCAGCAACGCTACATTAGCCTGCGCCTCATCAATAGTGCCGTAGGCCTCAAGACGCGCATCACACTTTGACACTCGGGTACCGCCAACCAATGACGTAGTACCCTTGTCACCTGTTTTAGTATAAACACCCATCAGTTGTTAGTATTTGAATTGAGCCTCATCTCTGCGAGTCACCTTTTCACAATAGCGACACTCAAAAGTAACCTGTCCCCCAGCATCACAGCCCACCTTAAAGTGAGTCTCGATTGCTTCTGCATTTGTGATACATTTCGGATTGCCACAACGGATAAATCCGTCAATCTGTTCGGGCAGCTTCACAAGGCGTTTTTCCACCACTTTAAAGTCGCGAATCGTATTAACACACGCGTTAGGAGCCACAACTGCAATGCGGTTTATTTCGTGGTCTTCGCAATATCTGTCTGATATTTTGATGATAGCTTTTCTGCCCATACTTTTGCTCGAAAAATTCATTCCGAATGTCATCATCAGGTCTGACTGGTTTTCGAGTCCGAGAATATTTATGATTTTGAACAGTGCATCTGCGGGGATATGGTCAATCACCGTTCCGTTTTCGATTGCACTTACTTCGAGTTTTCTTTCCATAACAAATTCTTATTTAGCACCCAGCAAGTAGGTTATGATAGCCATACGCGTATATACACCGTTTTCGGTCTGCTGGAAGTAGTAGGCCTTTGGATTGGCATCAACGTCCGTAGCAATCTCGTTCACTCTTGGCAGTGGGTGCAGAATGCGCATATTCTCCTTCGTATTATCCAGCATCGAGTTTCTCAGGATATAGGCATTTTTTACGCGTTCATACTCCATCAAGTCAGAGAATCTCTCTCTCTGAACGCGAGTCATATAGATGATATCCACTTCATTAATATACTTGTTGAAATCCTGAGTTTCAACAAACTCCAGTCCTTTTTCGTTTAGATAATCCTTATACTCCTGCGGAAGTGCGAGTTCTACGGGAGAGACGAATGTAAATTTTGCTCCGAAGTGCGACATCGCCTGCAATAACGAATGTACAGTTCTGCCATACTTCAAGTCGCCCACCATCATAATGTGCAGTCCATCGAGCGTACCCTGAGTCTTCATAATCGAATAGAGGTCGAGCAGCGTCTGGCTTGGGTGTTGATTTGCTCCGTCGCCTGCATTGACTACAGGCACCTTTGCCACCTCGCTAGCATAGCGTGCTGCCCCCTCAAGGTAGTGGCGCATAACAATCATATCGCAATAGTTCGAGATGATTGATATTGTATCGTGGAACGATTCGCCCTTAGATATACTGGTATTCGAAGCCTCCGAGAATCCGATAACACGGCCACCGAGACGGTTGATTGCACTTTCGAAACTCAATCTGGTTCTGGTCGAGGGCTCAAAGAAGAGCGATGCGATGACCTTACCCAAGAGTATCCGTTGATTTGGGTTAGCCTCAAAATCGGCAGCCAACTCCATAATTTTCAGGATTTCCTCTTTCGAGAAATCTCCGATAGAAACAAGACTCTTTTTCATTTGTATTCCAAAAAGTTTAATTTTACATTCTCTGCATTTTCGAGTCGTTTTTCAAACATTGTCTGTTTCGACTGACGTATAGATACAGTCATAGTGCAGAGGTTATCGAAGTTTTGATTCAATATTTTCACTTCCAACTCTTTGACTGCCTTCATCACGTCGTTCATCGACTCGAATCCGAACATTATTTCATATACTGCGTCAATGGTTCTGAGTTGCACATCGGCAGCCTTTATAACCTCGGCAGCCGACTCACGATAGGCTGCAATCAGCCCCGGCACTCCGAGTTTAGTTCCCCCGAACCAGCGAATCACCACAATCAGCGCATTGGTAATCTCCTCTGAGAGCAGTTGTCCCAATATTGGTTTTCCGGCCGAAGAGGAGGGTTCCCCATCATCATTAGCACGCCACTTTTCGCCCTTAAAGCCGAGTCGCCAAGCATAGCAGTGATGCGTTGCATCGTAATACTTTTTTCTCAATCTCTCGACTATTTCGGCTATTTCCTGTTCCGACTCGACGTGAAATCCCAGAGTCAGGAATTTGCTCGAGCGCTCGCGAATCGAGGCTTCACACTCTCCTGCGAATGTTCTGTATTCATCATCTGCGAGTTTCATAGTCGATTGTATTATTTAATTTTCCTAAACATTCTGCTGAATCTGATTTTACCATCGAACAGCGAACGCTCCTTATCCAGCGACAGCCACACAAATGATGCACGACCTACCACGTGGTCTTCGGGCACGAATCCCCAATATCTCGAATCGGCCGAGTTATGGCGATTATCCCCCATCATAAAGTAGTAGTTCATCTCAAATGTATAACTATCTGCCACCTTGCCATCAATGTATATCACACCGTTTTCTACTTTCAAATCGTGGTTTTCATAGACATCTATGATTCGCTCATAGAGTGGCAAATTGTCGAGCGACAGAGCTACGGTAGCGCCCTTTCTTGGCACCCACAGCGGACCATACATATCTTCAGACCACGGATACCTTTCCACGTTATGCGGGAACATACTTGATGATGGTTGATCGAGAGCCATTTTATTCATTGCCACCACATTACCCAATGCCTTGATTTCGCGCGCCATCGAGTCTGTCAGTGGCAGATAATACATATTACCCGAGTGCATAACATCGGCCTTTGCTATTCTCATACGGTCAAAGACCTGCGGATTTATCGGAGTAGAAGTTTGTATTTCGTACATAAACTGTCTACCCGGAATTTCCACCTGTGGCACTCCATTAACAAATACCTGTCCCTTGATAATCTGCAGCGTATCTCCCGCGATAGCCACACATCGCTTGATATAATTTTCGCGTTTATCCACAGGGCGATAAATCACTTCGCTATTTTGGTTTATATATTTTCGGCCATAGCGACGACATAGATCATAGTAGTTTTGCTGAGGTTCTATCAGTGCCACAGAGTCGCCGGCAGGGAAGTTGAATACTACGATGTCGTTGCGACTAATCGTATCAAATCCGGCTATTCGCTTGTAGGGACGTTTAATCCACTCCACAAACGACGGCACATCGCGAGTCAGCGGCAGGGTGTGATGAACAAACGGAAATGTTATCGGAGTATTCGGCAACTTGGGACCATAGCTCAACTTGCTGACACACAAATAATCGCCTACTAACAGACTGCGTTCCATAGATGATGTAGGGATAACAAACATCTCGAAAAAGAATATTCTGATTAACGATGCCACAACAACAGCAAAGACAATCGTATCAACCCACTCTACAGCCTTGCGATAGGTTGCGCTCGACTCCTTTTTGAGTTTATGTTTTTCACCAAACTTTTTATAAATTAGCTTTGAGATAAAAATATCATAAATCACCGGGACTCCCAACAAAAACCAATAGTTCTTAGCCCAAACCACGAACCACAGAACATAAATCAGAGTCCACAATATAAACTTAGTCCACTTATTCTTAAAAAAAGCCTTAAAATTATCCATATTAAATCAATACACTAAATACCCAACAAATCATTCATTGAAAAGACACCCTTTTTACCTACGACAAATTCGGCAGCCATCACAGCTCCCATTGCCAATCCACGTCTACCCTTTGCCGAATGACTAAGAGTTATCGTATCCTGTTCCGATTCCCAAACCACGGTGTGGATTCCCGGCACTACGCCACGGCGAAGTGATGCCACGCCCAACTCTGTGGGGTTAGTAGTCCAACCCTCAACCCACGACTCCTTTCTCTGACAGTTTTCCAGAATGCCCTGAGCCAAAGTTATCGCTGTGCCGCTCGGAGCATCAACCTTACCTGTATGGTGAGTTTCGTCAATGGTCACATCATATTGCTGGAAATTTCTCATCAATTCAGCAAGTTTTCTATTCACAGCGAACATCACATTGACACCTACGCTGAAATTAGATGCATAGAAGAATGCACCATTATTTTGCGTACAAATATCTTCAGCCTCGGCCATTTTATCTAACCAACCGGTAGTTCCGCAAACAACTGCCACACCGGCCTTGAGCACCTTTGCCACATTATCAAAAGCCGTAGAAGGTGATGTGAATTCAATTGCCACATCAACCGTTTTCAGATTTTCGGCTGTCAATTGTTCGACATTATCTTTATCAATAATCAATTCTACGGAGTGCCCTCTCTCTTTGGCTACGAGTTCAATTTCGTGCCCCATTCTACCATATCCTACGAGTGCAATTTTCATATATTTATACTATTAAAGGGTGCGATATCAACATCTTGAATCGAGTATGCGCACACACCCAAAACCACAACTAACAACACATACAGTACGACAAAAGCAACCAACGCAAAAATCGAAGCCAATGCCCATTTTTTAGCTTTGCGCGCAGTTCTCCGAGCCTCATCATAATGTCCCATTACCCAAAGATTATTCACCTTCGCCGAGTAGACAATAGACACAATTCCCAGCGGCAGACAGCAAAACAGCGTCGACAAAATAGCTAAAGCCAAATAGTTATCCGGAGGTGCAGGCTTTGCTTGTTGCATCTCGGATACAGGTTGCGAGCAATGAGTCGATTGCTCATTTTGTGTATTAAATTCGTTGGTTTCCATATTGGAACAATACATTATTAGCGCACGAAGATACAAAAAAATTTGCAAAAATTATCACCATACCCCCACAAATCCTAACTCAAACAAGAGACATCGAAAAAAAATTTGGAACACAACCCAAAAAGCACTAAATTTGTTGAATGTAATCAATGCTAAAATTGGCACTGGAAGTATAAAATTGATGGATAAATTGAATTCAACAGAGAGTCCCGTTGAACTCGCGGTACTCGTGGGTGTAATCACCGACCGACAACCCGTATCTCAAGTAGAGGAATACCTCGATGAACTTGAGTTTCTGGCACATACGGACGGCATTACTACAGTTAAACGCTTCACACAAAAGGTTGTCAGAGCAAACTCAAAGACCTTCGTTGGTCAGGGTAAAATCAACGAAATTGCAACATACATTGAGGAGAACCAAATCAATACAGCCATTTTCGACGATGAACTCAGCCCGTCGCAAATGCGCAATATCGAGAAGGAATTGAAGTGTCGTGTGCTGGATAGAACAACTCTGATTCTGGATATTTTTGCACAGCGCGCAAAAACGGCCTACGCAAAGACACAGGTCGAGTTGGCGCAGTACCAATACCTTCTGCCGCGCCTCACCGGTATGTGGACCCACCTCGAACGCCAACGTGGGGGTATCAATATGAGGGGTCCTGGTGAAACCGAAATCGAGACCGACCGCCGTATCGTGCGTGATAAGATTTCGCACCTGAAGGAGCAACTGCGCAAGATTGACCGCCAGATGTCGTCTCAACGCAGCAATCGTGGCGCAATGGTGCGCGTAGCACTTGTGGGCTACACCAACGTGGGCAAATCGACACTGATGAACCTCATCAGCAAGAGCGAGGTATTTGCTGAAAATAAGCTATTTGCAACATTGGATACTACGGTGCGCAAGGTGGTAATCGAAAACCTGCCATTTCTGCTGTGTGATACGGTTGGATTCATTCGCAAACTGCCCCACCAACTTGTAGAATCGTTCAAGAGTACGCTCGATGAGGTACGCGAGGCAGACCTTTTGCTGCACATTGTGGACATCTCGCACCCGAACTTCGAAGAACAGATGAACGTCGTGAAACAGACTCTGGCCGAAATAGGCGCCGGAGATAAACCCGTTTACACCGTATTCAACAAAATTGATAACTATAGTTACATTCCCAAAGAGGAGGACGATTTGACACCTGCTACGGCAGAGAACATTTCTCTCGAAGAGTTGCAGAGTATGTGGCTCGCTAAAGATGACCAGCCAAAGATATTCATTTCTGCTAAACAGAAAACCAATATCGAAAAGTTGCGCAGAGACCTCTATGGTATGGTACGCGAGATACACGCAGGACGCTACCCATTCAACAACTATTTGTATTAAATCATCTTAACGAAAACGGCTATGTTAAAGGTACTTGACCGAGAAAATTCGATTTTGAATCGATATGTGTCCGAATTGAGAGATGTCAATATTCAGCAGGACAAAGTTCGCTTCAGAACCAACCTCGAAAGAATCGGGCGCATAATGGCTTATGAGATAAGCAAAACGATGAAATACTCGCCCGTAACAATCGGCACTCCACTTGGTCAAACCAACATAATGCTGCCCGAAGATAGCGTAGTTCTGGCTACGATTCTCAGGTCGGGACTGCCATTCCACGCAGGCTTTCTCGAGATGTTCGACCAAGCCGAGAGTTCGTTCATTTCAGCCTATCGTAAATACCACAAAGATGGCAGCTACTCGATAGAGATGGACTACATTTCAAGCTGTTCGCTCGAGGGCAAAACACTGATTATCATCGACCCGCTATTGGCTACGGGTGCATCAAGCGTAAATGCGTTCAATGCGCTGACTCAAGAGGCAGGCTCACCTAAAGAGGTACATTTCGCCTCTGTCGTAGCAACACAAACGGGCGTGGAACATATCGTAAAACACCTCGCTGCCCGCAAGGTAACAATCTGGACTGCATCTTTGGACCAGGAATTAACGGCTCGTTCATACATTGTGCCCGGAATTGGAGATGTCGGCGACCTCTCTTTCGGCAAAAAAATTTAATCTCTATGTCAAATAACGATTGGAAAAAACGACTTAATATAGTCTACTCAACCAACCCCGATTTCAACTATCAAACAGAAGAAGAACCTGAAATAGAAACACTTGCTCCAGAACGACAGGATTTGCGCATCTGGCTCGACACCCATATCAAGGGTGGGAAACGGGCTACGATAGTGCGTGGATTTGTAGGTTCACAAGATGATTTGGATACATTGGCTCGCAAACTCAAAAGCAAGTGCGGAGTCGGCGGCTCGACCCGCAACGGCGAAATCATCATTCAGGGCGATATGCGCGACCGAGTTCTTGAGATACTCACAAGCGAGGGCTATCGTGCAAAAAAGGCGGGAGGAAAATGATTAGACATTTTGCCATACTCACACTACTGCTCACACTTTTGACGAGCACTCTATCAGCACAATACTACAACGACGGACAGGACCCTGCGCGACTCAAATGGCGCGAATTGAAAAGTGGCTCTGTCAGATTGATTTATCCCCGAAACTTCGAAAACAGAGCCGGAGTTTTGGGTCAATATTTCAAATCACTCAACAACAGCATATCGTTCGGATTCTCACGTCAGCCCGTCGATATTCCCGTAGTCATACACTCTGAAAACCCATACTCAAATGGAGTCGTAGTGTGGGCACCAAAACGCATCGAATTGCAAACCACTCCACAAGTCAAGGCCTCGGCTACACCTTGGCTCAAGCAGCTATCGGCACACGAATACAGACACGTCGTTCAGTTGAGCAACCTCAAACGCGGATTCACCCGCTTTGGTAGTTACATCATAGGACAACAAGCCATAGGTATTGTTTCAGGATTGATGCCACAGTGGTTTCTCGAGGGAGATGCTACGTTGGCTGAAACTCAGGCAGCGCACAACGGACGCGGATTGCAGCCCGATTTCACAATCGGACTCAGAATGTTGCTCGACAAGGGAGCAAATTACAACTCAGACAAGTGGTTTTGCGGTTCATATAAAGACTTCGTACCTGACCACTACCACATTGGCTATCAAGTTGTAAACTGGTCATACACAAAATATGGTCCAAAGATCTGGGATTCGGTAACCGATTACACAGCCCGACACCCGTATTTTGTATTTACTCCGAATATTTTGCTCCACAAAAAATACAAGACATCTCCGAGCAAATTGCTCGAGAGCACATTGTCCGACCTTAAAAATTTCTGGCAATATAGAGATACAATAAACAACAGTTCGCAGATTATTCCACTGCAGACAAAGAGCCATACTACGGTTGAGTTTCCAACAGCCATAGACGACTCGACAATAATCGCAGTAGTTGAAGATTTCGATCACCTTAAAAGTTTAGTCCGAATCAACCTCAATACGCACAAAGTCCAACGGCTGAGATATGTACCCCGACTCAGTTCGCGTCCAGTAAGCGACGGAGAGAACATCTGGTGGAGCGAATACCGTCCCAGCCTGTTTTGGGAACAAAAATCTACATCGGTCATCTGCAGCACTACCATAAACGGCGGCGCAGTCAAGACTACTAAAAATGAACAAAATAGTTTCTTTGCAACGGTTACCGATGCTGGAGTAGCGTGGGTGGAATATGCACCATCTGGAGAGTATTCGATAGTCACTCCGCAACAGCGCATTTCGCTGGGAGATTCCCTCTCAGTACACGGTCTTGCGTGGGATAACCACACTCGGAGGCTCTACTACATAGGGCTATCGGATTGTGGCATTGGCATCTTTTCAACGGACGGGACAAAAACAGAAACAATACTTCCACCGTCGTTTGTAACCATCGATGACTTGAACGCAAAAGATGGCGTACTATACTTCACATCAACAGTTTCGGGCATTGATGAGGCTCACTGCCTGCGTCTGAGCGACGGTGTACAGAGCAGAATAAGCACCTCGCGTTACGGCTCGCGAGCACCTTACCCCATCGGCGACAAAATTGTAATGACAACCTACACCCATAAGGGATATATGCCTGCAATTCAAGCCGATTCGCTCATAGCTGACCCCCTCGTCAAGTGGCAATTTCTACCTGAAAACAAGGTTAATCCGCAGAGAGTAAAATGGGATATTGTCAATCTGGACACGCTCAAGGTCAATCCCGAAACCGCCAGCCGAACTGAGTCGAAACGATATCGTAAATTCAAAAATATGTTCAATATTCACAGTTGGGCACCCCTTAGTTACGACCCAATCGAAGTTGGTCAGGAGGAGGTCGACAACTTCTACCCTGGCATTACGCTCGTATCGCAAAATCTGTTAAGCAACTGCGTGGGCTACGTTTCGTGGGGTATTAAAGATGATATGAGCTATCTGCGCAGTCAGGTCGATTGGTTAGGCGCAGCCGTAAAGTTTAGTACCAAAGTGAGATACGGCGGCGGATTACAGCCAATCTATGCAGATTCGAAAGAGTCGTACTCGGCAACCCGCGCTCAATTCGACAAGAAATACTTATCACTGAATTTGTCCGCCTATCTGCCGATAAATCTGTCGAATGGTCATCGCAGTCGCTTCTTGACACCAAAAGCAGACTTCACTCTGACCAATGCGGTAACGGTCGAAACGAACAAAGACAAAACTATCAAAACTGAAAAGAATTTGCACACTGCGCAGTTCTCGCTACAATACAACAATAACCGACTGATGTCCTATCGCGAATTTAATCCACGATGGGGTTACGGATTGCGCGTAGACCACTTCCAAGCTGCCAATAGCGACGACTTCGGCAAGATATCCTCACTCTATGGGCGACTCTATCTGCCCGGCATCGGCCGACACCACTCGCTGATGCTCAGAGGCGCAGCTCAATATCAGAGCCAAGCCAAATACTTATTTTCAAATAAGGTGCTCTATCCCCGAGGGGCAAATCCATACACCGCCACAAAAGAGTTGTATTGTTACTTTGCAGATTACCAACTACCAGTGGCATATCCCGATTGGGGTATCAAGGGCGTAGTCTACGTCAAACGCCTAAGACTGAACATCTTCTACAACGGAGCAAGTTACAGGACATTCGACTCGGCGCGACACTCGACTGAGAGCCTCGGCGGCGACCTCTACATCGACTTCACACCCCTATCCAGAGCTACAACCTGCACCGCACGCCTGAGTCTGTGCCGACCTGATGATACGAATAAAACACAATTATCGCTATCGGTGGATATGAATTTCTAAAATATCGAGGGAAATTAAAGGTAAATATCGTAATTTTGCGGCGTAATCAAGATACAGACTATGTTTAGAGAGACAATCGAAAATGATGAGATATTGCAACTGCCCGTCGGAACATTCGACGGAGAGATTGTTGTGATTGACAATCAAGAAGATATGCTCTCAGCAGTGGAATACCTCAGTCAATTCAAGGTGATTGGCTACGACACCGAAACCAAGCCTTCATTCAAAAAAGGAGTTAGCAACAAGGTTTCACTACTGCAGCTCTCCGGAGCAGACCGATGTTATCTGATACGCCTTAATCAAACAAAATTGTCAGTCGAAATGCTCGGCCTGCTCGAAAACGGGGCAATCACAAAGGTAGGAGCAGCAATCAGAGATGACATCAGATCAATGTGCCAACGCCAAAAATTCACACCTTCGGGTTTCGTAGATCTGCAGAGCATCGTGGGTGAGTTCGGAATCAAAGAACTGAGTGTAAAAAAAATGGCTGCGATAGTATTGGGTGTCAGAATATCAAAGGCTCAGCGACTAACAAATTGGGAAGCCAAAACATTAACCCCCTCACAGCAGAGTTACGCAGCAACTGATGCGTGGGTTTGTCGTGAGATTTACAATAAACTGACTGCAAGTAAATAGGAATAATATGAGTTCAATGGAGAGCAAAATCATACTCAAACGTGGCAAGGAGAGCTCGCTGGAGCGTTTCCACCCGTGGATATTTTCAGGTGCAATAGCGCGAATCGAAGGCACACCAGCCGAGGGCGATATCGTGGCAGTATATGATGCTGAGGGCAATTTTCGAGCTCGAGGCCACTACCAGATAGGTTCTATCACCGTTCGTATACTCACCTTTGAGGACGAGCCGATTGATTTCAATTGGTGGGGACTCAAACTTGAGAATGCCTATATGACACGACAAGCGTTGGGACTGACCGAAAATGCACAGACAAATTGCTACCGACTAGTACACGGCGAAGGAGATTTGCTACCTGGTTTGATTATTGATATATATGGTTCGACTGCCGTAATTCAGGCGCACACCGTGGGTATGTATCTTAGCCGTCAAACCATCGCAAAAGCTCTGAAGGTAATCTACGAAGACCGCCTGGTATCGATTTACGATAAGAGTAGTGCTACGGTGCCGTTCAAGGCAGGACTCAATGCCATAGACGGCTATCTGTATGGCAGTAGTTCGGAGGCCGTAGTTCTCGAAAACGGCAACAAGTTTGCAGTCGATTGGGAAACAGGACAAAAGACGGGATTCTTCCTTGACCAGCGAAACAACCGCGAATTGGTAAAACATTATAGCAAAGGACGAAAGGTGCTCAACACGTTCTGTTATACGGGAGGATTTTCAGTCTACGGACTAGACGGTGGAGCTACGTCTGTAACCTCAGTTGATAGTTCCGAACGCGCCGTAGAACTCGCAGCTCGAAATATCGCGCTGAACTTCGGAGCAGAGGCTCCACACCGTGCAGTAGCCTCGGACGTGTTCGACTTTTTCAAGAACGACAAAGAGCAGTACGACCTTATCATACTCGACCCACCAGCATTTGCCAAGCACCAAAAGGCATTAGGCAATGCTCTTCAAGGTTATAAGCGACTCAATGCCAAGGCCATATCGCGAATTGCAGAGGGTGGTATTCTATTCACGTTCAGTTGTTCGCAGGCTGTAAACCGCGAGCAGTTCCGCAATGCAGTCTTCTCGGCAGCAGCAATTGCACGTCGCAATGTAAAAATATTACACCAACTGACTCAACCCGAAGACCACCCAATCAACATCTATCACCCTGAGGGAGAATACCTTAAGGGATTAGTTCTGTATGTAGAATAAAAAAAACTGAACAAATATGGCAACAGCACTTTTCGAAAATGTAATTTTTGGTCCGATTCGTAGCCGCAGATTGGGTATATCACTCGGCATCAACCTATTGAGCTTAGACCAAAAACTCTGCAACTTTGAATGTATTTACTGTGAATGTGGCTGGCGTGGCAACGGCCGCAAGTCGTTCAACCCTAAAGAAGAGGTAATCGAACTGCTCAGCAGCAAATTGCAGCAGATGCACTCGGCGGGCGAACACCTCGACGTAATGACCTTTGCCGGCAATGGCGAACCTACGACTCACCCCCACTTTGCAGATATTATTGATGCTACGTGCAAGGCTCGCGACCAATTCTTCCCCGAGGCTAAAATCGCAGTCCTGAGCAATGCTACGATGATTGACCGCCCTGAAATCAGAGAGGCGCTGCTCAAGGTCGATGACAACATTCTGAAGTTGGACTCGGCATTCGAGCAGACCGTACAACTTATAAATCAACCTCACAAGGGTTACTCTGTCGCTAAAACCGTAGAAATGATGCAGAAGTTCGAAGGCAAAATGATTCTTCAGACTATGTTTCTGCGTGGCACATACGAAGGCGCAGTCGTAGACAATACGACCGAAGAGGAGGTTTCTGCGTGGTTGGAGCTGGTGAAAAAGATTGCTCCGCGAAAAGTTATGATTTACACCATCGACCGAGATACTCCGGCACAAGATTTGCATAAGGTATCGGTAGAAGATTTGAAACAGATTGCAAGTAGAGTTGAGGCGCTCGGCATCGAGTGTAGTGTGGCAGGATAACAATCTGTTCAATTTCGCATAAAAAGCC
>JAZTZL010000009.1:0-13489 GCA_045637425.1 Rikenellaceae bacterium
CTTAATGTTCTGATTCAAAAAGCAGTAGAAGGTCGTCGTTCAAACTCGATGTTCGATCTATTCGACACTCCGATGGTCGAGACAGTGCAGCGCCATCTGGTTACCAAACCCGTAACAATTACGGTAAAAGAGTTGCCTGCAGGTGCGCCTGAAGGTTTTAACGGAGCTGTCGGTCAATTCTCAATGAAGGCTAACATCGAACCGAAAAGTATGTCGGCAAACAGCGCAGGAACGTACACATTGACACTCTCAGGAAGGGGCAATATGTCAATGATTCAGGCTCCGACACCCGACTTTCCGCAGACCTTCGAAGTGTATAATGTAAAGACAACCGACAATCTGCAGAACGGTGTTAATGGCACCAGCGGTACGAAACGATTTGAATATCCATTCATTCCGCGCGCAGAGGGTGAATATGAAATCAACCCGACGAAGTTTGTCTATTTCGACACGGGCAGCAATAAATATGTAACCCTCTCGACCGATTCGTTCAAGATGACAATCACGGCCGATTCGTCAGCCAAGGAGCGTTCGGCAGGTATGGTTTCGGGCATTACTAAAGAAGATTTGAAGATTCTCGGACAGGACATTCGATACATTAATACCTCTGCGCTGAAACTCACAGACCGAGGCCATTTCTTCATATTGTCGCCTGCGTATCTGATTTTGGCAGTTCTGATTCTGGCAGCATTCGCTGTAGCAATAATCCTCATAAGAAAGAACATTAAAATGCGTGGAAATCAAGCATTAATGCGAGGTCGCTCGGCAGGCAAACGCGCCCTGAAACGATTCAAGAAGGCTGAGTCTGATATGAATTCTCAAAATGAAAAGGAATTCTACGCCGAAATGTTGCGAGCATTATGGGGCTACATCAGCGACAAACTGAACATTCCACAGTCGCAACTCACCAAAGAGAACATTTTGGATAAGATGATTGCAAGAGGAATTTCATCTGAGATTGCAGATGAGTATCTTAAGGTTATTTCCGATTGCGAATTTGCCCAATACGCACCCGTTCAGACAAGTATGATGAAAGAAGTTTTTGAACGTGCATCAAAACTCGTCATTGAAATCGAATCCAAGATAACAGTAAAAAGATAGAAGTATTATGAAAAAATCGCTTTTAATTCTGTTTTTATTTAGTCTTGCATTTTTAGGCTACGCACAGAACAACGACGCGCTGTGGTCTGAGGGAAACACAGCATACGCCGAAGGTCGCTACACTGAGGCCGTAGCTGCCTATGACTCAATTCTGCGCAGCGGAAAACAGAGCGCAATGCTGTACTACAACTTGGGTAACGCCTATTTCAAACAGGGCAAAATCGGGTTGGCTCTCGTAAACCTCTACCGAGCAGAACGTCTGGCTCCGGATAACGAGGATATAAAGTATAATATCAAGATTGTTTCGACCTATGCTCAAGACAAAATAGAACAGGTTCCCGAATTTTTCGTCAATCGCTGGGTGCGCACATTGCGCTCGGCATTGAGCTCAAATCTGTGGGCTGCAATAAGTCTAGTGACTATGGCTATTGCACTTGTCGGAATAATTATATATCTGTTTGGACAGAGAATCGTGCTGCGTAAGGTCGGATTCTTCAGCGGAGTATTCGGACTCGTCGTCTTTGTACTGTCGCTTACATTCGCAATCAAGAGCCGAAACGAAATAGCAAAACCGACTCACGCAATCATCGTCAATTCGGCAGTAGCAGTCAAAGCATCACCCGATAACGGAAGTAAAGATGTATTCGTATTGCACGAGGGAACTTCGGTTAAGGTAGTACGCACACTGGACAAGTGGAGCGAAATCACTATCGCAGACGGGAATAAAGGCTGGCTCAATTCTAACTCTTATCAGTTGATAGACTAATGTCGAAACTATTGGATAGCGTCGTTGGGGAATTATCCCGCCTACCGGGCATCGGACAGAGAACTGCACTGCGTCTTGCGATGCACATACTGCAGGCACCCGAGTACGAAGCAGGAGCGTTGGCTCAGGCAATATCCCGTTTCAGAAGCGAGGTGAAATACTGCACCCGATGCAACAATATTTCGGATAGTGACGTGTGTCCAATCTGCAGCGACCTGAGGCGCGACCGTTCATTAGTGTGTGTTGTTGAGCAGGTCAAAGATGTAATCTCGATTGAAAATACAGGACAATATCGCGGAGTCTACCACGTCTTGGGCGGAGTAATCTCGCCAATGCAAGGAATCGCCCCTTCAGATTTGAAGATTGATTTGCTGATAAATAATGTCCGAGAGGGCGAAATTGAGGAGATTATTTTGGCATTGGACACTACGGTTGAGGGTGAGACTACGGCATTTTTTATCAAGAAAAAATTAGAGGAGTTCCCGAACATTAAAATCAGCACCATTGCGCGTGGAATCGGATTCGGCGACCAATTGGACTACGCAGACCAGATGACAATCACACACGCACTGCTCAACCGCCGCCCCCTGAAATAATTCCTTTTCGGCAGCGCTTAAAAGAATAAAATTTGATAACTTTGTACCAACCCAAATAAATTGTGGATTTATGAAAAAATATCTTTTGTTGGCCATACTTTTTACGGCAGGAATATTATCTCAGAGCAAAGCTCAAACTACCTCTGCAGCCGTTTATGCGTTGCCACGCACCGTAGTAAAGGTTGATGTTTCGGCTCAAAAAACAGAAGTGCAGGCTGGCCCCTATGCACGATTCGCACAAAAATATCTCGGAATAACAGTGCCGCTGTTTGATAAGGTAGTCTACACGTTACTTGCTGCCGAAGTGGCTCCATTCGAGGAAAATGACCCTGCACACGTCTACCCGATGGAGAACATTGAGCGCACATTGCTGCAAAAGACTCCCGAAGGTTTCAGAAGCAATCAGCCCAAAGGTGTTGCTCCGATGCCCGCCAGATTCGCATTCAACGACTTGGGAATCGAACCACTAATCACCACACGCACAATCAGTTCATTCACCAATGTTCCGAGCGACACGGGCACAATGGTAATCCCCATTGACAAACAAGAGGTCGTATCTCGCAGCCTGGAAGAGATGGCAGAACTGGCTGCGCAGACAATCTTCAAATTGAGAAAAAGACGTTTCGAATTGGTAACTGGCGAAATCGGAGAGAATGTGTTTGGCGCAGGACTTCAGGCTGCGCTCGACGAAATCAAACGACTCGAGGAGGAATACATAGCACTCTTTGCCGGCAAACAGAACACAACAATCGAAACTCGCACGTTTGAGGTAGTACCCGATGGAGTGAAGAACAATCTCATAGTATGCCGATTCTCACCGAATAAGGGTATCGTGGACATAAACGATCTGAGTGGCAGACCTGTACTGCTTGAACTTAAACCTGAAGGCAAAGTAGCACAGATGGCAGAGGTGACAAAATCTTCAAAGGACTCACGTCCTATGATTTACCACCGAATTGCAGATGTTGTCGAGGTTAAAGTGATTGATAATAATAGTAATCGCCAAGTGTTGTGCACTGAAAGAATTCCTATTTATCAGTACGGCAAGATTATCGAAGTTCCAATTCCGAACTCAAAATAAGGGCAATCGCCCAAATAAAAACAAATCAGTCAGGTCGCAGTGGCCTGACTGATTTGTTTATATGTGTATTTGTGGGGAGCTCTAATTCATCTCACCGAGCAGGTCGCGAATTACCACCGAGGCACAATATATTCCAAAGAGCGGCGGCATATATGAAATTGTCCCCACGTTCGATTTCTTATTTCGTTCCTCGCACAAAATCATCGAACCCTCGCGCACGGGCTCGGGTGAAAAAACTACACGAAAACCTGTCTTGATACCTATTCTTGAGAGTCGTTTGCGCAACATATGTGCCAATGGGCAGTGATGAGACTTCGATATATCACAGATTTCCAACAACTTGGGATCTGTTTTCGAACCGGCACCCATCGAACTCACAAGCGGAATTTTTCTATCCAACGACTCCTTAATCAGCGCAACCTTTGGTGACAGAGTATCAATGGCATCTACAACGTAATCGAATGAAGATGAATCCAAAAGTTCTCCAAACGATTCCTCATCAACAAATCTATCTACCACGGTAAGGCTCAAATCAGGATTTATCGACTTAAGGCGTTTTTCAAATTCAGCACACTTCGAATTTCCGACATTATATTGATTTGCAATCAGTTGTCTATTTACATTTGACAATCCGACTACATCACCATCGACGATGGTCATTTGTCCGATTCCGGCACGACACAACATTTCGGCAGCATAACCACCCACTCCACCGAGCCCTGCAACCAATACATTCGCACTTTTTAATTGTTCCAATTTAGTCGCACCCAAAAGCAATTCGGTACGCTCAAGCCAATTGCTCATAATCTGAATATTCTAATAAAATTATTATAAATCAACTGCTTAGCCTGCAACAAGTCAATATTCTTAACCTCGCACAGACAATCATATATGGCTCTGATATCAACATCTGCATCGTCGGTCTCGAGCAGCAACATATCATCAGGCACTGCTTTCAACACGCAGCGTAACTTTTCATTTCGTAAAATTGCGGCTCCGAACGAAAGAGTAATATCGTGAGAAACCAACTGCTCGGCAAGTTGCTGACTGCCCGCAAATCCGTGCACAACCACTCTTACCGAAGGATTTTTTTTCAACGCTGCCAACAACTCGTTATAACCTTTTACACAATGAGTTATAATAGGTATATTTTTACTGCGAGCATAATCCAACTGTACCTCGAACAATCTTTGCTGCGCCGTAAAATTCTCTCGCCCACGCACAAAATCGTAGCCACACTCTCCTACCGCTGCAGCGTCAGGGTGCGCCTCGAGCCAAGCTATCGCCTCCGTCTCCGAAACTGCTAGCGCGTCCCACGGGTGAATTCCCACCGCATAGAGTCCCGAGTACAACTGCTCACGTCCATACAGACACGACCTAAGTTCAATTACCTGACTATCACTACCATATCTATGAGTATGAGCATTTATGAATTTCATTTCGAGCCTTCATCTTTTCGCTCACAAAGGTAGTGAAATAGCTCCAATCAAACAAAAAAGTGGAGCGTTCAACACACTCCACTTTCGATATTTCAACTCATTATCCTAAATGACAACGAAATCACGCAATCCATTCTCAAGTTCTTCTCCCACCGAATAGACATTCTGTGTACCATCTGACATTCGTTTGATAACGACCTTACCTTCAGTGCGTTCAGACTCGCCAATGATGGCTACATAGGGTATCGAGCGACGGTTGGCATAATCCAACTGCTTTTTCATTTTCACAGATTCAGGATAAATTTCGCACGAATAGCCAGCAGCTCTCAATGCACGCATAACCTTCAGACTCTCAAGCTCTTCCGCGCCACCAAAGTTCACAAACAGCACCTGAGTAGAAGTTTTCGCATCATTTGGGAACAGATTCAAGCCCAACATTACGTCGTAGATTCGGTCGGCACCAAACGAGATTCCGACACCAGACATTCCCGGCAAACCGAAGATGCCTGTCAAGTCATCATAGCGGCCACCTCCAGAGATACTACCAATTTGATAATCAAGCGCCTTTACCTCGAAAATTGCGCCTGTATAGTAGTTCAAACCACGAGCCAATGACAAATCTAACTCAATAGGCAACTCAACACCAACTGCTTCGACGTAATCCAGAACTCGACTCATTTCGTCAACACCTTTCAGTCCTGTTTCCGAGCCCGAAATAATCTGCGCAATCTTTGCGAGTTTCTCTCTATTGGTTCCCTCCAGCGACAAAATAGGCTGCAACATTTCGACTGCTTCGGCACTGATACCACGCTCCTGCAACTCTGCATTGACTGCCTCGAGTCCAATTTTATCGAGTTTGTCGATTGCCACCGTAATGTCAATCATCTTATCGGCAAAACCTATAGTCTCGGCAATTCCGTAGAGAATTTTTCTGTTATTTATTTTCAGCAACACGCGAATACCAAGACTGCGGAAAACCTCATCAACAATCTGAATCAGCTCCAGCTCGCTAATCATCGAGGTCGAACCAATAACATCGACATCACACTGATAAAACTCGCGATAACGTCCCTTCTGCGGGCGGTCTGCACGCCACACAGGCTGAATCTGATAACGCTTGAATGGGAAGGTAATCTCAGATTGGTGCTGCACAACGTAACGCGCAAAGGGAACAGTCAAATCATAACGCAACCCCTTCTCGCACAAACGTGCAGCCAATGCTCCCGAAGAACTATTGTGAATATCATCATCAGATATTCCACCCATAAAATCTCCCGAATTAAGAATCTTGAACAAGAGTTTATCACCCTCTTCGCCATACTTACCCATCAGAGTCGAGAGGTTCTCCATTGCGGGAGTTTCCAACGGCATAAATCCGTATTTACTAAAAACATCACGAATAGTGTCGAATATGTAGTTGCGGCGAAGCATCACCTCTGGCGAGAAATCTCTGGTACCCTTTGGTATCGATGGAACTTGTTTTGCCATTTTCGGATTCGTAATTATTCGGTTAATTTTCTGTATTTAACGCGGTGTGGCTGTTCATCGCCCAAACGTTTACGTTTATTTTCTTCGTATTCAGAGTAGCTGCCCTCGAAGAATACCACCTTCGAATCGCCCTCGAATGCGATGATGTGCGTAGCAATACGGTCCAGGAACCAACGGTCGTGCGAGATTACAACTGCACAGCCTGCAAAATTTTCAAGACCCTCTTCCAGAGCTCGCAACGTATTTACGTCCACGTCGTTGGTAGGTTCGTCGAGCAACAACACGTTACCCTCTTCCTTGAGCGCCAATGCCAAGTGCAAACGGTTGCGTTCACCACCAGACAAAACTCCACACTTTTTCTCTTGGTCTGCACCCGAGAAGTTGAATCGGCTCACATAAGCTCGCGCATTTATCGAGCGGCCGCCCATTGTGATTATTTCGCTATCCTGTGAAATAACTTGGAATACTGTCTTTTCCGGGTCGATAGATTTGTGTTGTTGGTCAACGTACGCCAATTTCACGGTTTCGCCCACGCGGAACGTACCACCATCGGGTTGCTCGAGCCCCATAATCATTCTGAACAGCGTCGTCTTACCAGCACCATTCGGACCGATAACACCGACAATACCTGCCGGCGGGAGTCGGAAGTTCAACTCGTCAAACAACAATTTGTCGCCGAATGCCTTCTTCACGCCCTGAGCCTCGATAACTACATCGCCCAAACGCGGACCATTCGGAATGAAGATTTCCAACTTTTCTTCCTTCTGCTTAGCATCTTCATTAAGCATCTTATCGTATGCCGACAAACGCGCTTTCGACTTAGCATGACGCGCTTTCGGAGCCATTCTAACCCACTCCAACTCGCGTTCGAGAGTCTTGCGACGTTTGCTCTCCTGTTTCTCTTCCATCGCCAGACGAGCAGTTTTTTGCTCCAGCCAGCTCGAGTAGTTACCCTTCCACGGAATACCTTCACCACGGTCGAGTTCGAGAATCCAGCCCGCTACGTTATCCAAGAAATAACGGTCGTGAGTTACTGCGATAACGGTACCCTTATATTGTTGCAGGTGCATTTCAAGCCACTCAACAGACTCTGCATCGAGGTGGTTGGTAGGCTCGTCCAACAACAACACATCTGGTTCCTGCAGCAACAGACGGCACAACGCAACACGACGACGTTCACCACCTGAGAGGTTAGCCACCAGAGAGTCGCCCTCGGGACAACGCAGCGCGTCCATTGCACGTTCCAATTTGCTATCGAGTTCCCAACCATTCTTATGGTCGATAAGTTCTGTCAATTCGCCTTGACGCTCAATCAGTTTTGCCATTTGGTCGTCGTCCATAGGCTCACAGAACTTTTGGTTGATTTCCTCATACTCCTGCAACAGAGCAACTACATCAGCACAACCCTCTTGAACAATCTCCTTAACCGTTTTTGTATCATCAAGTTGCGGCTCTTGTTCGAGATAGCCTACCGAATAGCCCGGCGAAAATACGACTTCACCTTGGAAGTTTTTATCGATACCGGCGATAATTTTCATCAACGTAGATTTACCCGAGCCATTCAAACCGATAATACCGATTTTTGCTCCATAGAAGAATGAAAGATATATATCATTCAATATTTTACGATTATTGACAAGTGTTTTCGACACTCCAACCATCGAGAATATAATTTTTTCGTCTGCCATATATTGTGATTTTTAGGTTTTTCAATATTTCTTACACTTCAAATTATCTGATTATCTCAAGCCCGGTCTGTGTCGAGAATTTCAGTTTTAACGGCACATAAACCTTTGTATTTGAAGTCATACTTTCATAACGAAAGGCTCCATAAATGCAAGTAAACTCAAAGTTATCAGCACTGAACCCCTCCATCAACTCATCTGCTGGGAACTTGTCTATTTGAATCTGTACATAATCCGTAACCATATCATCAGCCTGAGAGTAATTTTCTGCGATGACATTGTAGATTCCGAAATGCACCTCATTCTTTCTGAGTACCTTTACCAGCGAATCCATAAATTCATTCTCATTATTGAACTTATTCGGCACATTACCTTCAAACGTGTAATCGTATATTCTAACTGTATAGCTAACCACGTTATCCTCTTTGGAATCACTGCTGCACGAAATACCCAAAATTACCACAGCCAAAATAAACAACAATTTTTTCATCATTTCACTTAAATTTTATTGTTAAACATTATCGAACAAAGGTACGAAAAAATGATTGATATTAACAAACATTCCGACCAAAGTTGCAATAGTAACGATAAAAAGACGTTTTGATTTTATAATCTCGAAAATTTAACATACTTTTGTAGCGAAAACATATTTGAAATATGCTGAACAGAAGATTGCTGAGAATTAAGGCCATTAAGGCTATGTATGCACACTTGAAGTCGGATTGCGATTCGATTTCAGCATCGGAAAAAAATCTTGTACATTCCATCGAAAAGTCATATCATCTTTATAATCAGATACTGACAATTATTGATGAAGTTCGCAAATTGGCGGTTACCAAAATCGAAACAGGCAAACAAAAGCATCTGCCCACTTACGAAGACCTGAATCCAAATACAAAGTTCGTGGATAACGTGGTAATCGAAAAAATTGCCGAGTGTGAACAGTTGGCAATTTTCTGCCAACGCAACTCGCTCGGCTGGAGCAATTACCCAGAACTCATCAAGAAAATCTACAACAATATGTTGCACAGCGACTACTACAAGGCCTATATGGCTATTGAGAGCCGCTCGTATGTGGAAGACTTGAAATTTGTTATCGACTTTTTCACCTACGAATTGGAAGATAACGAATTGTTGGAAGAGGTACTGCTAGAACAATCTATCTTCTGGGAAGACGATTTGGGATATGTACTGAGTATGATTGTCAAGACCTTGCAGGGTTGTCCAGAAAAGAAAGGGCTGAGACTGATGCCTATGCTCAAATCTGAAGAGGATATGACATACATCAAAAACCTATTCTGCAAAGCACTGATTAACAAGGACAAATATATGGAAATCATCGAACGTTTCTCAAAAAACTGGGATATCGACCGATTTGCATTTATGGACCACGTTATTATGACTGCAGCAGTTGCCGAATTGATTAACTGTCCGACTATCCCTGTAAAGGTAACAATGGACGAGTTCATCGAAATTTCAAAGTATTACAGCACTCTTGGTAGTAGCACATTCATCAATGGTGTGCTGGATAAGATTGTTGATGAACTGAAAAAAGACGGCACAATCGTAAAAGAGGGTCGCGGTCTGGTTGGATAGTCTGCTTGGTGTGAGAGGTGATAAGCCTCAAACAAAAAATTGACTCGGAGAAGAAAAATGAACAAAAGTACCAAAGTAATGACAGGACTTGGCTCTCGAATGGATAGTTTGGGATTGATTTTTGTCGGTGTGCTTTTGTTTGTAACTTTGGGTAGTTCGTGCGGAAGAAATAACGCAAAACAGGAGCAAACTCAGGCTCGGGAGTTGAGCGAAGAGGTGATGGACAAATATCCGAACATTACCATTTCCGACTCGATACTGAATAGTAACAAGGCTGAGGCCGAGTTTGACTTCGGAAGATTGGGCAGCGGCGAGGTAATCGAAAAGGTACTGATTATCAAAAACAGTAGCAAACAACCGTTCGTAATCGAACACATAAAGGTAGATTGTGGTTGCATAACGGTGGATTACCCAGAAGAGCCGATTCAACCCGGCAAAAGACGCTCAGTAAGATTAACCTTCAACTCGAAAGCGCAACACGGTTGGGTATTCAAAACCGTCGAGTTCAAAACATCGGTCAGCGATAAAACATTCAAGTTGAAAACAACTTGCGAAATAGATAACTAAATAAACTTAATAAACTAAAAAATGGGAAAAATGTTAGTATTGTTTCAAGCAGCAGAACCACAACCCGCGGGTGGTATGTCATTCTGGATTATGATGATTCTTGTCTTTGTTGTGATGTATTTCTTTATGATTCGTCCGCAACAAAAACGCCAAAAAGAGTTGATGAAATTCCGTCAATCACTCGAAAAAGGCAATAAGGTAATCACAGCTGGCGGCATCTACGGCACAATCAAATCTGTTGAAGAAAACACCGTAATGCTCGAAGTTGACCACAACGTAGCAATTCGTGTAGACAAGAGCTCATTGATGCGCGATCCGTCGGACATCGTTAGATAATTCCGCAAATATGGTTAATTTTGCAGTCGCAGTCAAAAACTCTGCGACTGCATTTGTTTTTAACCGCAAGTGTAAACTATTTTGAGCCAAATTAAAACAGAAATAATCAAAGACATTCAACTCGGAGAGATATTTGTAAGAGTAAATCCTCGAGCGAAGAATATTTCTATCAGGATTAAGCGCAGCGGTGAAGTGCAACTGACCTACCCTGCTGCTCGGAGTCGCAGTCGGGCGTTGGAGTTTCTGAATCAAAAACGCGAGTGGATAGCAAAACGACGCGAGGTTTTTCTGAGTCGCAGTCGTGTGGAGTTCAAACTGCCAATTCAAACACGGCTGTTTGAAATATTGCCAAAAGGAGAGTCTCCACGCAGCAACAAAACTGCACGATATATCCCAACCGAGGGGTATTCGAACGATGAGGTGCAGTGCGTAATAAAACAGGTGCTCGAGAAAATTTGGCGCATAGAGGCGAAAGAACTATTACCACAACGAATGGAGTTGATTGCTCAGAGATGCGGGCTGAAATACAGAAATCTGTCATTCAGAAAAAGTCGCACCCGATGGGGCAGTTGTTCGGGAAACAATGACATTTCGCTAAATATAAACATAATGCAACTGCCTGATGAACTGATAGATTTCATTATGATTCACGAACTGTGCCACACGGTACACAAAAACCATAGTGCACAATTCCACTCAATGGTGAACAAACTGACAGGCGACAGAGAGAGCGAACTTAATAAAAAACTAAAAAAATATAGCCCGATACTGTAGGCGCAACTGAATTTTTACTAATTTTGTGAGTACAACAACTTTAATCGAAAACAGCAATGACCGAAGAAAAAGAGATTAAAAAAATTCCGATAGGGGGATTCTACACACGAGGAATATCTGCGATTGTTTTGGGCTTGGTATTTATGATTTGGCCAGGCAGTTCGATTGACTACATAATGCGCATTTTGGGCATTGTGTTGCTGATTATCGGTATTATAACGATGACCAACTACCTGCGTATCAAAAAGCACCATACAGGGTTGCAATACAATCAGCGTGTTACGCCGTATATGGCTGCACTGATGTTGGCAGTCAGTCTGCTGCTGCTGATATTTCCGCGAGTATTTGTCAATTTCATTATGATTATTATGGGAGTGTTGTTGCTCATAGCTGCATTGGAACTCTTTGCTACTATATCGTGGAGACGCAAGTTCGGCATCATTCCGAGATTTTTCTACATTTTTCCGCTGGTATTGGTAATATCTGGAGTGCTGGTCATCACACAACCGTTTGCTACGGCTACCGGAGTCTGGGTGCTGTGCGGAGCTGCTCTGGTCTTTTACGGCATCGTCGAGTTGCTCAGCAGTAGCCGAATATAAATACAACCGACTCGCCACACACATAATGACATAAAAAGCCTGCCGAAAATTCGACAGGCTCTTATTTTTTGCAATAACAAATAGCAGACTACTCTTCAGATTCGTCAACCATATCTTCCGCATCAGTCAACTCTGCTTCCTCTTCGAAGTAATCCTTTTCTTCCTCCTCCTCTACCTTCGTATCAATCTTCACGTTAATCTTCACCATATAACTCACCTCTTCAGTTTCGAACGGCACAGCGTAAAAAAACTTCTCAGGACCCAAATCAATTCGTATCATCTTTTCAGAAAATCCGAGCGGATATTGTTTCTTCACTTCTTCCTGCAACTCTGGCGACAGATTCTTAAAACTAACTACTACTTTCTTCTTTGCATTTACCATATCAGTATATATAATCAACTGTTTTACAATTCATTAACAACATTCGAAGCCACATTTCAGGCATCAAATACAATGCAATAATACAAAAATTTATAGAATCTACCATTATTTTCTATTTTTTTCATAAAAATAGATTTACATTCACTTCGCTGCCATCTGGCAAACCATTTCCACTACAGAAAAAACAAGCAACCCGACCATTGAGTCGGGCTGCTTTCGGCAACTTAATTCACAAAAATATTTATCAAAACTATAACTGAAAGTGAGTGTTTAACCCATTTTACATTCACCCTCTTTTATTATATAAACAACTAATCGTCTACATTTATAAGGTTAAATCGAGTATCAAATGTCAGTTCCAATCCATTCGACAACTCCACTTCATACGAGCGTTTATTTCGCTCGATTTTAACCACTTTTGTCCCTGAGTGGTATTTTGCCACATACTCTGCAATTTTGGTCGGAACCAACGTCTTAGGCAGTGCCACAGCCTTACGCTCGACATTTGTCCAATTTCCTTTGCGGTCAAAGTCGATTTTTGTTCCGTCGACCAATCGAACTTCGTAATCAACATCAAACATATAGCCATCAACCTTTGCATATGTGAGCGGTTGATTGGCGAAATGTGTCTTCAAGAATTTTTGTGCAGCTACAGGCAACTGCTCTATCGAAATCATTCTTTCCGAGTCTGCATAGGTAAAGTTCTGAAACAATACTACAGACAGAATCATCAAAATAAATTTTTTCATATCAATCAATTTTAGTTAATAAACTTTTAACTATTGCAAATATAATGCATAAATTTCAAATATGCTAATTTTTTAGCATATTTTTTCACATAAGTTTAATTCATCACCAAAATATCTTTTACGAAACATCAATTAACACGTCCCCATCGAACAAAAAAACCGTCAAGACTAAACAAGTCTGACGGTTTTTGACTATTTTGACGGAAAAGTTTTAGCTTCCGAAGTTGTCGTACATAATGTTTTCCGGAGGAACACCAAGGCTGTCGAGCATCTTGACTACAGCAGCAGTCATCATAGGAGGACCGCACAAGTAGTATTCGATATCTTCCG
>JAZTZL010000010.1:0-64861 GCA_045637425.1 Rikenellaceae bacterium
ATGGCTACGATCCGACTTCGTACACACAGCCAATCAGTTACTCAAAGCATATACACTCTTCGAAAAAGATGTGGAATATGTCGTGATGGACAATCAGGTTAAGATTGTGGACGAACAAACTGGTCGTATTTTGGACGGCCGCCGCTATTCGGACGGTCTGCACCAAGCTATCGAAGCTAAAGAGAGCGTGAAGGTTGAGGCTGCGACACAAACTTTTGCTACGGTAACGTTGCAGAACTACTTCAGAATGTACCACAAGTTGGGTGGTATGACAGGTACTGCGGAAACCGAGGCAAGTGAATTCTGGAGCATCTACAAACTCGACGTTGTGGCTATCCCGACAAACAAACCCGTAATACGCCACGACCGTGAAGACCTTATTTACAAGACAAAACGCGAAAAATATAAAGCCGTAATTGACGAAATCAACAACTTAGTCAAAGACGGCCGACCTGTATTGGTAGGTACCACATCGGTTGAAATCAGCGAATTACTCAGCAAGATGCTGACAATGCGCGGTATTAAACACAACGTGCTCAATGCTAAGGAGCATATGCGCGAAGCTCAGGTCGTAGCAGAAGCAGGTCGCAGCGGCCAAGTTACTATCGCAACCAATATGGCAGGTCGTGGTACCGACATCAAGCTCTCGACCGAAGTTCGCGAAGCAGGCGGTCTGGCAATCATCGGTACCGAGCGTCACGAATCGCGCCGCGTAGACCGTCAGTTGAGAGGTCGTGCCGGTCGTCAGGGTGACCCGGGATCATCTCAATTCTTCGTATCTCTGGAAGATGACCTGATGCGTCTGTTCGGTTCGGAACGCATCGCCAAGATGATGGACCGAATGGGTATTGAAGATGGCGAGGTAATCCAAGCGTCAATGATGTCTAAGGCTATTGAGCGTGCTCAGAAGAAGGTTGAAGAAAACCACTTCGGAGTGAGAAAGAGATTGCTGGAATATGACGACGTGATGAACTCGCAACGTGAGGTAGTCTATTCACGCCGCAGAAACGCACTGCACGGCGAACGCATCGAAATCGACATCAATAATATGATGATTGACTTCGCAGAGACATTTGTCAATGAACATAAAGGCGCAGACTTTGAAGAATTCAAGTTCGATTTGATTCGTCAAATTTCAATCGAGCCGACATTCAATGAGGCTACATACGAAAAGGCTACCGAATCACAATTGAAAGAGTTGTTGATGAATGACTTTACATCTACGCTCAAGCGTCGTATGACTACTATTAAGAGTCAGGCTATGCCGATTTTGCGCCGCATCTACGAAGAACAGGGCGACAATATTGAAAATATCTTTGTGCCGATTACCGACGGCAACAAGGGATTCAATGTTCCCGTATCGCTGAAACGTGCAGTGGAAACAGATGGTGCCGAAATCCAAAAATCATTCTCAAAGGTATTGATGCTGTTGCTGATTGATGAGAATTGGAAAGAACACCTGCGCGAAATGGACGAATTGCGCCACTCGGTACAGAACGCTACATACGAACAGAAAGACCCTCTGTTGATCTACAAGTTCGAATCGTATGAGTTGTTCCGCAAGATGCTGGATAAGACAAATCTCGAAGTTCTGTCTGTTCTGTTCAAGGCTTTCATTCCGATGAAACAAGAGACTTCGGCCGAAGAGTTGAGCAGAAAACAACAACCAGAACGCAAAACTACCGATATGTCGAAATTGCACACCTCGCGAATGGAAGCAGCTGCGCGTGCAGGCGAAGGCGAAAAGAGCAAACCGGCTCCGATACGAGTAGAGAAAAAAGTAGGTCGAAACGATCCTTGTCCCTGCGGCAGCGGTAAGAAATTCAAAAACTGCCACGGCAAAGAGTTGTAATATAAAACAAAGGTAGCCTTCAGAGCAAGGCTACCTTTATTAGTTATAATTGTAAATGGTGGCGTATGAACGAACTGAGTTTCCGACATACGCCACTTTATTTATGCTACTTTATTCAATAGGAATCTGAATTACCGACAACCATTGTTCTGGAACATTTTGATTACACGCACCACCAATATAGCAAACACAAAGTTAATATAAGCCATTGATTGGGTACGAGTCAAGAAAAAATTAATATTTATAGTGAAATTTGTATAAAATTGCCAATATGACTAACTTTGCGACCAAATTCGCCCTATATTATAATAGGTATAGAGTAATTATTTAACAGACAACAAGATGACATTTTTTCAAGACTTACTATTCGGAGCTAGTGCGCAATGGGGCGGCGGTGTCGCTCACTCGATATTGGTACTCGGATTGGCTATCGCGTTCGGCACAATGCTCGGCAAGATAAAAGTAGCAGGCATATCACTCGGCGTTACGGGTATTCTATTCGTAGGCATCGCTCTCAGCCATTTCGGAATAAACATCAACGAACACCTGATGCACTTTATGAAGGAATTCGGTTTGATTCTGTTTGTCTATTCAGTCGGGTTGCAGGTGGGTCCTGGATTCTTCTCATCGTTCCGGGAAGGGGGACTTAAACTCAACCAGCTGGCAATACTCGTAGTTCTGTTTGGCGTAATTACTACCATCGCATTGTACTACATTACAGGACTGCCTATTACCACAATGGTAGGCGTTATGTCTGGAGCCGTTACGAACACACCCGGTCTCGGTGCGGCACAATCTGCATATCGAGATATCGCAGGCGGCATCGACGCTACGGACATCGCTACGGGATATGCCGTAGCCTACCCTCTTGGTGTAATCGGAGCAATTCTGACTCTGTTGGTGCTGCGCTATGTAATGAAAATCAACAAACAGCAGGAAGAGGCTGCAATCACAGGAAATGAGGATAAAAACAACCTTATGCAGCGTATCTCAATTGAAATCACGAATCCGTCTATCGATGGCAAAACAATCGGCCAACTGCGCCAATTATTGGTAAGAGAGTTCGTTGTATCGCGAATTTGCGCTAAGAATGGTGAGCCTAAATTAGTCAAGGCAGACACCACTCTGCACCTCTCGGACAAGATTCTGCTGGTTACGGCACACACTGATGCAGAGGCTATTGCAGCACTAATCGGCACAAAAATCGAGATGGATTGGGACGACTTATCGAAGAATATGATTTCGCGTAGGATACTGATTACCAAACACGAACTGAATGGCAAAAGACTTAAGGATTTGAACATTCGCGTAGCATACGGAGTAACAATCACCCGCGTGAATCGTGCTGGTATTGATCTGATGGCATCAGGTAATCTGCAGTTGCAACTCGGCGACCGTGTTACGGTCGTGGGTCCGGAGCAAGCCGTAGCCAATATTGAACAAATCTTCGGCAACTCGCTGAAACGATTGCGCCACCCAAACCTCATTCCAATATTCATCGGCATCGCGCTGGGGGTTATCCTCGGTAGTATAGCATTCCGTTTCCCAGGCATTCCACAACCTGTAAAATTGGGATTGGCAGGAGGTCCGCTTATCGTGGCAATTCTGATTGGCAGATTCGGCCCGTACTGGAAAATGGTTACATATACGACCATTAGTGCCAATTTAATGTTGCGCGAGGTGGGCATATCACTATTCCTGGCTGGAGTGGGTCTTGGCGCAGGCGAAAATTTTGTACCTACAATTATCAACGGCGGTTATATGTGGATTTTGTACGGAGCTCTGATTACGGTAATCCCCATTCTGCTGGCAGGTCTTATTGGTAAATATTTGTTCAAGATAAACTACTACACACTGACGGGAGTCCTCTCGGGTGCATCTACAAATCCACCAGCATTGGCATTCTCTTCGGAACAAACATCTACAGACGCACCCTCAATCGGCTATGCTACGGTCTATCCGTTGGCAATGTTCCTCAGGGTGCTTGCTGCGCAGTTACTGATACTTATATTTGCGTAACTGCTACCATTTTTTAGTCAGATTAAACATAGTGTAAATGAATAAACCCGAATTAATACCCAACCCAGACGGAACGTGGAATCTGGACTACCCACAGAGTACGTTAAGACCCTCGGCTGCAGCCGAACCACAACGACTCGAATCTGCAACCCGCGCTGCACTCAAACGCTGCCCGTGGGACTTTGGCGCAGCTACGCTGCTGTCCGACCTGCTTACCGAACGTGGCGATGTACAAGAAGGGTGTCAGGTGAGATTTGATGCGCTGCAACGCGCTATCCGCCTGCTCGATACAGACGAGGAAATCGTACTCAACTGGAACGACAGACAGGCTCGAAATATGGTCGAACTTATGGCGCAGTCTGCCGTAGATCACTTCTGGATTCAGGACTTCGAAATTTGCGCTGCAGCGTGCGAAATGACCCTCGATGCAGACCCCGAAGACCACACGGGTATTACACCATATTTGTTGTATTCGTACGCGCTGCTGGAGGATTGGGATTCATTCGACGAACGACTTATGGACCTGGATCCGAGGTCGATACACTGCGAACTGCTCGAATCAATCAGAGATTTCGACAAGGGTGTCAAAACCGAAGTGGAGGTTGATGCACAAACCCGCCAACTCATTGAGCCCGTATGTCTGCAGATTCCCGAGTGGAGCAAATTACTTAAAGAGAAAAAATAATGACCAAAATATATCCGTGGGGCGATAGTCGCAGATATAATAGTTATTCGAGATATTTCCGAGAACTGTTCGGTGAGCGTATCCAAAAAGTAGCTGTGAATGGTGGATTTACCTGCCCGAACCGAGATGGATTGATTTCGATTGGGGGCTGTTCGTTCTGCAACAGCGCTGCATTCTCGCCATCGTACTGCACTCCGCAAAAGAGCATCGCCCAACAGGTCGCCGAAGGTATCGAATTCCATCGCAGACGCTACCCAAAGGCCGAGAGATATTTAGCCTATTTTCAGACTCACTCGAATACATACGCTCCGCTCGAAAAGCTGAAGCGATTATACGAGGAGGCGCTGAGTTGTGAGGGTATTATCGGACTTGTAGTGGGTACACGTCCCGACTGCGTAGATGAGGAGAAGTTAGATTACATAGCCACTCTGGCTCGTCAGTGCTACGTTTCGGTCGAGTATGGAATCGAATCGTGCTATGACTCTACGCTGGCGACAATCAACCGAGGACACGACTTCGAATGCGCCCGAAAAGCTGTTGAGATGACCCACACAAGAGGCATTCACACCGGAGCGCACTTCATCATCGGCCTGCCTGGCGAAACTCAACAGATGCTGATTGACCAGACAGATGTAATCAATACACTCCCACTTGATAGCATAAAATTCCACCAATTGCAGATTTTCTCAGGCACACTGATGGAACGAGAATATGAGGCTGCTCCAGAGCGCTTCCACTTCCCGACAATGGAGGAATATATCGAACTATTTTCGGAGATACTCATAAGGCTCAGACCCGACATCGTAGTGGAACGTTTCGCAGGAGAAGCTCCTCCAAGATACCACCGCGCAGGGTGCGAATGGGGACTTGTGCGTAACGAACGTCTGTGGCAATTACTCGAAAAAAAACTTGTAGAAAAAGACCTTTGGCAGGGTGCTAAGTATAGTTTCAGATGCTAGAATCGGGCGTTTGTCTACTAATACCTATTGTTTGCCTAAAATTTGAACAAATATATTTTTTTTGAAATATCTTTGTTGTTAGAATAAAATTGAAAAACTAAAAATAATATCTTTATGAAGAAAAATCTATTGATCTGTTTGATTGCACTTTTTGCAACAGTATTTTCAGGTTTCGCTCAGACTCAGGAGAAGACCTCGATTCGTGGTCGCGTTCTTGACAATGAAACTATGGAACCTATGATGGGTGCAGCTGTCGTAGCACCAAAATACAATATCGGTACAACCGTGGACAGCAAAGGTGAATTCGAATTGAAAAATGTTCCGAAGGATAAAGATCTAGAACTGAAGATTACATACATTGGTTATAAGGATTACACTCGTACACTCGACTGCTCAATTAAGGTGAACTCTATCAATGTCGGAGTTGTCAAAATGGTGGTCAAAAAAGAGATTGCACAAGAGGCAGTTGTGGAAGGTGTTGCAGCAATAGCAACTCAAGATGGTGACACAACTCGTTTCAATACTGCAGCAATCAAGGTTAATCCTGATGCTTACGCTGAAGACCTCGTGAAAAAACTTCCAGGTGTAGAGGTTGAAAATGGCAAGATTACGGCTCAAGGTGAAGAGGTTAAGAAATTCTACGTGGACGGTAAACGTACATTTGGTAATAACTCTCAAGCTATTATGTCTACACTTCCTGCGAACCTCGTGAAACGTATCGATATGTATGACGAACAAGACGAACAATCAAAATTCGCAGGATACAACGATGGTCAAACTGAACGTGCATTCAACTTCGTAACTTACGGCGGCGTAGGTGGTAAAGGTGCACACTTCATTACTGCACAAGGAGGTATCGGTACTGACGAAGACGAAGAAACAAGATATGGCGCATCTCTCCGAGGCGGTATGTTCCGTGAATGGGGTAACGCTATGTTGAATGCCAACGTAAACAACATCAATAAATCGGTATTTTCAACTGGCGACCTTTTCTCTTCTGAAAGCGAATCAACTATATCTTTCGGTCGTAATATGTATGGCCGCGGTGGCCGTGGAGGAGGTTTCGGAAATTCAGGTAAACAAAAACTCAATTCTGCGGGTGCAACATTCAATACTCAAAATAAGAACAACCTCAGATTTGAGACTACTTATATGATGGATAACTCTGAATCGACAGGCGAATCAGAATCTCTCAGCAACTACTTCCAAACCAGCAACAGCCCTGCAAAGGAGACTTCAAGCACATCACTCAATCAAAATGAGAGAACAAATCACCGTGCAAACTTGAATATCGAAGGAAATCTGAACAGACGCAACAGAATCCAAATCCGAAGCAGTATCAACTTCCAAAATAGCGATCAATATTCAAGAAGCGATTCATATAACTATCAACACGAATACAAAGGAACCAAAGCGGATACAATGAACCGCAGCTGGTCAGAAAACTTCAGCAATCGTGAAGGATACCGTGCAGACATCAATGCAGAATGGATGCACCGTTTCGCTAAGGAAGGTAGAACATTCTCGCTTGGTTTCTCTGCAAATCTGAACGACCAGGACAACGAATCAACTCGCGCTGGTAAAACTTTGATTAACCGCCAAATGGGAGATCACCTCGAAGATGGCGCAATCAATTGGAATGCAGTAAGCAATGACCAATACACAGACAATACAACAAAGAACAACTCATTCCGCGTCAGAGCAGCATTGAGCGAACAAACAGGTCGTTACTCTCGTTTGGTATTGAACTACGTGTTCAATATGAATAGCAGCGAAAATGACCGTCTGGTTTACTCTGATGAAACAATGAAGGTCCTCTACGACTCACTGTCTAACGTATCTTCTAGCGATGTAACTAACCACCAACTCGGTTTGGGTTACTCTTACAACAATGGTACTAACTCTATCAACATCGGTCTGAACATCGAACATAACAAACAAGTGAAAGACCAAGAGTATCCGTCATCTACACTTGAAGAATTGCGCCACCTGAAACGCACTTACTTCAGCTGGAGACCAAACATCGACTACCGTTACTTCTTGAACCGTAAACGCTATTTGAACTTCCAATATAGCGGTTCAACTCAAGTTCCGTCAATCGAAAACCTTCAGGCTGTAGTTAATAACACTAACCCACTCTCTATCTCGGTTGGTAACCCGAAACTGAAACAAGGTTATTCACACTCGTTGAGAATTTACTACAACTCGTCATCATTCAAAGAAAATAAGACAAGTTATACATACTTCTCTTTGAACGCATCTAACACCAGCAACTCAGTTGCAAACAATACCTTCACAATCAATGATGAAGAGTCATTGGCTAAGATGAATGCACTGCTCAGAGAGTATGGTGACTATGAATTGACAATGGACGAATCTCGCGGTATCCGCTTCTCTCAACCGATGAACCTTAATGGTAGATGGAGTTTGAACTTCACAGGGGGACACAGCTTCTTCGTGCCGGTAATCAAATGTAACTTGAACTTGGGTCTGAACTACACATACAATCGTATGCCGTCATTCTACGAATCATTCAAGAATGTATCTAACTCACACAATATGAGTGCAAAAGTGACTCTCACAAGTAACATCTCTGAAAAAATCGACTTCACAGTATCATCTAACACAGGTTATACCTTTGCGAAGAATACAACAAAGACCGACTCAAAATACTTCACAGAAACTCTTAACGGTAGCGTGAAAATCATATTCCTCAAACGAATGACATTCAGCTCGAACATCGCTTATAACTATTACGACAACTCTTCGGCTGAAAGTTACTCTGATGACTATGCACTCTGGAACGCTTCTCTGGGTGTAAAGGTATTCAAGAACAATCGTGGCGAATTCCAAATTTCGGCTAACGACATCTTGAAACAAAATACAAACTACACTCACACTATCAACGACACATACATCAGCGATACACGTTCAAACATTTTGGGTCGCTACTTTATGGCATCATTCACTTACCGATTCAGCTCAATGGATAAATTTATGGGCGGCGGTATGGGTCGCGGAATGGGCGGAATGGGCCGAGGTATGGGCGGTATGGGTCGCGGTGGTTGGAGATAATCACTTGACACTCAGGAATAATCGCAAACATATATGCTAAGATTCCTTTCTAAATATAAGAATATTCTATATCATTTGTTGGGGTGGACAGCTATTGTCCTCCTCAACTTTGTTATATATAAAAGCGATACGATTCGCAACTACGGCATCACGCAGTTCTCGAACTGGCTCGCCTCTATTTTCGTATTCTATATTACATTTTTTCTCATTACTCCGAACCTGCTTTTCCGCAAACGAAGAGTCCTTTATGCAGTGTCGCTGACACTGACTCTGGTCGGAGTATTCACTGCAGCTCGTTACATTCAAATCAATCTTTCGGAACGACAACCTCAATACTACTTAGGGCAAGGACTCGGTATGCAACGTCCCGGCCCCGTTTCGATACAACCCTCTTCGAGCAATTTAGATACAGTCAAGATATTCCCATATACTTCACTTATTGATGTGAGGTATGATAATGACACACTGAATATTTTGACCATAACAGATACAATTAAAATTTATCCGCGTCAAAGTTTCATCACGAAACATCACTCGGATACTATGATGCTGACTAAAAATACCCGACAGACGGCTCTTACAATACGAGATGACACGCTCAATTTCTACCGAATGAAGGACAATCAATTCTTCATCGAAATGCACCCCGTAGACGCACGAGATACAGCACAATTGTTCTCATACAAGATGCAGAAGGCTCAGGGCGAGTATGTCTATCGTCGAAATAATTTTAATCCGCTGCCACTGAGAACAAGACTCAGGGTACACCCCTACTACCCGTTTAGCGAGCGTAACCTCTCGTTCACATTGATGTTGCTTATCTCAACATCTATCAGTACACTCATCAGCTTTATCAAGCGCTGGAAAGACGAAGAACAAAAAAATATAAAAGTCGAAAAAGAGAAAGTCGAAGCAGAATTAGCATACCTCAAACAACAGATTAACCCCCATTTTCTGTTCAATATTCTTAATTCAATCTACTCATTTACACTTGAATTCCCCACCCCTGCATCTGATGCAATCTTGAAATTATCATCAATGCTGCGCTATATGTTGTACAGCACTGCACAGGAAAAGGTGAGTCTGCAAGAGGAGGTTACGGTTATTTCCGACTACATCGAGTTGCAGAAACTACGACTCAACGACCATACAAAAATCACGCTCTCAATCGTAGGGGATATAGATAAATTCAAAATCGAGCCAATGTTGTTGATTCCCATACTGGAAAATGCATTCAAATTCGGGGTAGACACAATAACCAATTCATTCATTAAGATTGACTTACGAGTATCTGAAGCGGGCATATTCCACTTTGACGTAGTGAACAGTATCGTAATCAACAATAAGAAGTCGGATAAGAATTCGGGCATCGGCATCAAAAATATTCGCCGAAGATTAGACCTTATTTACGGAAAAAACTATACCTTTGGAGTCTTGGAACAGAACGGTGTGTTCCGAGTAGTATTAAGTTTGAAACTTCAAAACATAACTCAATGAGATGTCTGGCAGTAGATGATGAACCTTTGGCACTGACCGTAATACGCCAATTTTGTAAACGTACTCCGTTCCTGACGCTGGAATGGGAGGCACTGAGTGCAATTGAAGCAAAGAAAATAATCGAATCAAACCCCGTCGATTTGATATTCCTCGACATCAATATGCCAAATATGAACGGCTTAGAATTGATTCAGGAGTTGGAAGACAAACCGTTGGTAATCTTCACTACGGCATATCCCGAATTCGCTATTTCGGGCTATGAACTCGACGCGGTGGACTACCTGTTGAAACCATTCTCATTTGACCGATTCACAAAGGCCGTAACAAAGGCGTCGGAATTGTACACACTCAGACAGAACTCCGTAGCTACTCAGCCGAGCGAGCCTAATTACTTGATGATTCGCGTCGAGTATTCGACTGTCCGCATCGAAATTAATGAAATAGATTATATCGAGGGATTGAAGGATTATATCAAAATCTACACCCGCAACAACAAGAACTACGTTACGAAGAGCTCGATGAAGAACATCAGCGAACGACTACCCCAAAACTTCGTTCGTGCGCACAAATCATATATAGTGAATATGGAACGAGTATCCGCGCTGAAAAATAATATGATTATTATCGGTCAGCAACAGATACCACTCGGAGCGTCTAATAAGAATGTAGTGCTTGAGCGTTTACAGAACAATCTACTTTAACTTCTTGTTGCGGTAGTCGCGGGGTGTGATTCCAACGACACGCTTGAAATATTGTCCGAAGAAGGTTGCCGTAGCGAAATTCAACTCTATGGCAATCTCGCTTATTGACATCGTAGTGTTTTTAAGCAAGGTCTTGGCATTGCTGGCTACAGACTGCTCAATCCACGAGTGGACTCCGCGACCCGACACGTTCTTGATAATCGTAGTCAGATACTTAGGACAGATGCACAATTGGTCTGCATAGAAACTGACCGAGCGCTCACGTCTCGAGTGTTGAGACAACAATATCATAAACTTCTTGAATATATCGCTATATCTGCTATTGTCGCGTTTATCGCTAATCTGCAAGCGGTTCTTTGTATAGATGGCAAATACTTCAAAAATGAATGCTACGAATAATATGCCTGTAATTTCGTTTTTGAAGGCGTGTGACTGACGCGCGTGCTTAGCGCAAATCAAATCAAACATTTCGACCAGAGTCTGCTGCTGTTGGCGGTCGATTGTCACCATCGGATTATCCTTTATATGCAGCAAATCAAGCAACATCGACTGCGAAGTCGGAGTACTAAGTTCATTTAGATAGTTTCTATTTACGGCAATTCCTATGCCGCTGAAATCGGCACTAATATCAATATGTTTGACGATAGTCGATGGGAAAATAGTCATCAGTTTACCCGCCTCGAGTCGATACAACTCATTGTTAAGTTCTACCTCTGCCCAGCCCTTCTGACAAATGACATAACCTAAAAGTTCAGATACGAAAACTCCCTTCTCTTCACACGACCTCTTTGCCGAGTAGTCAATTTCAAAACAGTGTAAAAACGAATCGTAACCGTCAAGCGTAAGTTTATTAAAGTTAAACATATTCGTATCCATCAAGTACAATCTAAATTATTTTCGATTGCAAAGAAAATACATTTATTAATCAATGTCAATATGGTGGCTAAATTTCGTGCCGAACTCAACATAATTTTTAACGTTTTGAACATTTTATTAGCCCTACAGCGTCATCAAATAAACATTAGCAGTAAAATTTGACACTACAAAACAAACGATTTCACACATCGAAAGTATCAGATTTTACGAATTCCTAGAAAACAAAACACCCTCGTCACCAATCGTGACAAGGGTGTATTTGTTACCGAGAATTTTATACTATTTAATTCTTTCGTAGTATTCTCTTGTACGAGCATCAACGCGGATACGCTCACCTGTTTGAATGAACAGCGGCACCTTAATCGTAGCACCTGTTTCAATTGTAGCAGGTTTCAAAGAGTTTGTCGATGCAGTATCACCCTTAACGCCCGGTTCGGTGTAAGTGATAGTAGTTTCGATGATTGGAGGAAGTTCTGCTGAAAGAACCATATCTTTTTCAGTATGGAACATAACTTCAACAATTTGACCTTCAGCCATCAAGTCTGCATTTTCAATCAAATTCTTATCGATAGAGATTTGTTCGAAAGTTTCTTGGTGCATAAATTGACAACCCATATCATCTTCATAGAGGTATTGATATGGACGACGTTCCACTCTCACCGGTTCGATACGCTCACCGGCAGAAAAAGTGTTGTCAATAGTACGACCATTTTCGAGATTTTTAAGTTTTGTTCTCACGAACGCAGGGCCTTTGCCTGGTTTAACGTGCTGGAATTCAACAACACAGAAAGTTTTTCCGTTGAATTCGATGCACATACCGTTTTTCAAATCTGCAGTAGTTGCCATAATCTTCTAAATTTTGACGCAAATTTCGTATTTTTTTTCTATTATTCAAAACATTTTTTCAGCATATACGCCATAATGCTCGAAATTTTTATTCCACGTCTCGAGTCAGCGCTGCAAAAAGCAATTCTGCCTGAAGTCGATATCCCTCTACCGTAAGGTGAATTCGGTCTTTCTGCATCAATCCTCTTGCACTCCACGCCTTTGCAGCTCCAGCTCCTCCGCAGATGTCATACCAATTCCAGACGGCATACCCTAGTTCATCAGCGTGCGACATCAGTATCTGCGACGCCAATAGGGCATTCTTATTTACCGTGTATCTACCGCGACTGCGGCGACAATTCTCCATCGGCGTAGTAAACATTATGGCTACATCTGGCATAGCACTGCGGATTGCTGCGACCATTCGTGATATCTGACCATAGAAATATTCTGCTCCGAAATTTTTTCCGAACGACTCATTAGTCCCCAGAGAGACGATTACAAGATTTGGTGCGAGATGTTTCGCCGCTGCCACAATCTCGGGGTTGTTATTGTAGTGTTCCATTGCTGCGCCTATTACACCAACTGCGTGGTAGAGCACCCCGCTATTGCCTCTCTCCAGCGACATTCCATAGTATATCGGTCTACGGAATCCCTCAACCGTGCGCCCCTTTAGCATCACACTATTGACCGTATTTCGTAATGCCACTGTAACAACATCTGCCGACGAATCGGGACAGCAAATCTCAGCAGCCAACGAATCGGCAACCTCTAGTCGTGGAGCCTCCGAATGACAGATAACCTTTACTCGGTCAAATGAATCCGCACTGCTTACACTGAATGAAATAACCGAAGAACTGCTCTTGAATTCGTATCCACCTACACCGAACTCTATTCCAGAGGATTTCGATTGTGTAAGTTTCGCACTCGCCCACATCTGCGGAGATGTTATCGAGTAATCCCCCTTCGACGAGATTGAACTATTGCCGAATGGCAACACAAATCCGCGTCCTGCCGAGCCAAATTTCTTCTGCAGCAACTCACGAAAACGGTCGCTCCAAAAACCCGACGCAACGTGCGAATCACCTATATGCAACAATGAAAAACGATCACCACTAATTGACTCTTGCAATTCCTTTCTGACACGAATCAATATCCCATTGGGATCATAAATCTGATTTACAGAGTCCAAACGCAGCAACTCTGCGGACTTCAGACACCTCCGAATCAATACGCTATCACGTTCATCTATAGAAAAAGGCGACTCCGCACGGGCTGCAATCCAACTGACTACGGCCAATGAGGTGAATACAAACAATGCTATTAATCCGACTCTGTTCATCGCACCACTACAACATTTTGCGATGAATCAACCTCAACCGAATCCTTTTTCACATCTGTTTGATATCTATTCTGTTTCTCCCACAACAGCGCATTGACAAATGCCTTGGCAATGTATTTTCCTCCGCTGTAATTTATGTGTGCGTAGTCCTTTGCTCCCCAGCCTCGTGCTACGAATTCGGACATCGAATTCTCGCCCCCCATTGCTCGGAATGTATCCCAAAACATCGAACCCGTCTTTTCCGCAACCTGACGCTGTGATGTAATCATACTCTGAATTGAACTGATTGACGAGAATTTACCCTCCTTGCGAACATTGCGGTCCGGGACTCCCATAATCAATATCTGAGTCTGAGGGAAACTGCGTTTAATATGCTCGACAACCAAGGTCATCTTGCGACAATAGTTATCATAGCTTTTCTGCTCTTCGGACAAAACATTCAGACCATACTGCAATATGATAAGGTCGATGTTTACAATCTCACTCATTTTTCTATTAATCTCGCTATTCGACGCCAGAATCTGCACGCCTGAACTACCCCTGAGCGAGTAATTGTCGATCGAAATACCATTCGATTCCTCAAGATATACTCCATAGCAGATAAAGCCATCTACATTCTTGAACGAATACTTGATGGACTCAATATCGTTACGCACCTCTATCTGTTGAATATCGCTACCTGGTTCGGGTTTGAAACTGCGCACAATCGTATCATTTACAGTAATTGTAATCTCTGTAGAATCACGATTAGTAAAGAGCAGTCGCGCAGTAGAAAATCTCTTTAAGTGACGTTTGTGTTTAACTCCAGAGAATTTTACAGAAGCACCCTCCTGCGGGATAAACAATTTACCAGTCATCGGGAAACTGCGCTTAAGCAACGAATCGGCACTATTGGCATTTATGATGCTCGCAGTCCTTACTCCATCGATATCGTGCTTGATACTCATTCTCATCGCAGCCACTTGCGAGTGCAGCGGCATATAGCCTACCCCACCGCCACCGAAGATATCCTGCAATCTTTCTCTGATGTCAATCGTAAAAATATCGCCCTCGATGAACGAGTCGCCAAGAACTGCAATTCGGACAGGGCGCTTCATTGATTCACCTTTTTCGATATAGTCGAACAACGACTGCAGAGCTCGCCCCTCTGCCGAGTAGTCCTCAATCGGCACTAATACACTATCCGGCAACTCTATTCTGATTGGATCTGCAGCTTCCTGCGGCTCACCGAGCGTATCCCTCTTGAGAGAATCGCCCGAGCTCCACACAATCGGCATCGTCTGCTTATTTTCCACCTTGTTTTTAGTGTCTACAATTGTGCTGTCTACGACAGACTGCGGCTCGCCCAAAATCTTATCTTGTAACAGATATGATGTATCCACCTTTTCAACGCTCTGCTTTGACGAGTCTGCCGACGGGGTGTAAATATCCGACAGTATATTCGCCCGACGGAAATCAAATCCACCCACACTAAACTCAGGAATAAGTATTAACAGCAGCAACACAGCAGTAACCGTAGCTGTAAACAACACTATAATCGGAATATAATTTTTATTTTGGGGATTCTCCATAAACATTAAACTCAGAACAACTCAAGTTGATGCTCCTTCAGATGGAACGTTTTTCTGTGCAGCGGTGTCAGTCCGAACTGCTCCACAGCCTTGCGATGCTTCGCAGTCGGGTAACCCTTATTCTCTGCCCAGCCATACTCGGGATATTGCACGGCAAGTTCCTCGATATATTGGTCTCGGTGAGTCTTCGCCAATATTGATGCAGCAGCAATCGGTGCCAATCGACCATCGCCCTTCACGAAACACTCAAATGGAATATCTACAATCGACGGATAAAAACGATTGCCGTCAATCAACAGAAATTCGGGTGTAACTGAGAGGGCTGCCACTGCTCGATTCATTGCCAAAAACGATGCCCTAAGGATATTCATCGCGTCAATCTCCTCGGCCGTAGCCGTAGCAACGCTCCACGCAATAGCCTCACGTTCAACAACCTCTCGCAGCTGCTCACGCTGACGCGCCGTCAGTTTCTTCGAATCGTTCAGCATCGGGTGGTGGAAATCCTTTGGCAACACAACCGCAGCAGCAAAGACGGCTCCAGCCAGACAACCTCGCCCAGCTTCATCACAACCGGCTTCGATTAACTCCTTTTTGTAATAGGGTTCCAACATCTATATAATCAAAATTTTTCAATTTCGCGAGCAACCTGCTCCATCAACCAAAACGGCGTAGAGGTTGCACCACAGACTCCAACCGAATTTACTCCGTTGAAAAGTTCGCTGTTCAACTGCGCAGGCTCCTCAATCAGAACGGTTCGTGGATTAGCCCGCAAACAACAATTATATAAAACCTTACCGTTCGAGCTTTTGGCTCCTGCAACAAAGACTATGACATCGTGGCGTTTTGCAAACTCAGCCAGATGAGGCTCACGATTGGCTACGTTTCGACAAATCGTATCGTGAATTTCAGGCAATACTTCGCACTTTTGTTCGAGTATCTCACGCACCTGACCAAAAAGTTCCAATGACTGGGTAGTCTGCGACAAAAATATAACAGGCTTGCTGTAATCAACATTTTCTAAATCCTCGATTTTCTCCACTACGACAACCTTGCCTGCAACTTGTCCCACGAGCCCTACGACTTCGGCGTGTCCCTTCTTTCCGAGAATCACAACCTGACCACCTGCCTCACGCATCTTAACATCAGCCTCGCGCACCATCTTCTGCAATCGCGCTACAACAGGACACGTCGCATCAGTCAATGTTACACCACACTCTTCGGCGCGTCTGTATGTCGAGGGCGGCTCGCCGTGAGCACGAATCAGCAAATGTTCGCCACGCAGACTATCATTGAGTTGCTCGACATCTATCGTTTCGAGGCCCAACTTTCTCAATCGCTCGACTTCAACCCTATTGTGTACTATATCGCCCAACGACCATACTCTATTAGAATCTTTCAATGCCTGCTCGGCCATTTCGATAGCCCGTACAACTCCGAAACAGAATCCAGACCTTGAATCAATCTCTACTCTCATAACCCCAGACTAGCTATTTTTTGCTCGAACCAACGCAGTTCATCTTCGATTGTCATATCCGAATTATCCAAAACAACTGCATCTGCAGCCTGTCTCAGAGGACTCTCCTTGCGAGTCTGATCCTGCAGGTCGCGTTCCGCCAAATTGCGTTCAATCTCCTCAATCGAGACCTTTTCGCCTTTGGCCTCCAACTCTGCATAACGACGCTGGGCTCGAATCTGCGGAGCCGCAGTCATAAATATCTTCAACTCTGCATCAGGAAATACCGTAGTACCAATATCCCTACCGTCCATTACAATACCCTTTCTGACACCCATCTCGCGCTGAATCGTAGTCAGATAGCGGCGCACCTCTCCAATCGAACTCACTCGACTGACCATACTGCTGACCTGCATCGTACGAATTTCAGACTCAACATTGCGACCATTGAGATAGAGATCGCTCGCCTGACGCTCGGGGTTGAATACAAATTCAAGTTTTATATCTTTCAGCCGTTCTACCAGCCTTTGAACATCAATTTCTCCATCAACAATGAGTCTCTGTTCAATTCCATAGAGAGTTACGCCACGATACATCGCACCGGTATCTATAAAGACATAACCCATTCGAGCTGCAACCCGTTTGGCAAATGTACTCTTGCCACACGAAGAGAACCCATCTATTGCTATTACTATTTTTTTCATCTTGTCGAATTGAATCTACGAAATATTACGGCAGCGGCACTCCATCTATCGGCGTGTCAAAAAACATACTCACAATGGCAAGCACACCCAATGCTGCGATTAATGCGCCTGAAATGCGATTGATCCACAACAGGTGACGAGGACGGAATCGGTTTCTCAACAGGCTGACCAGCGAAGTGAGCGTAAGCCACCAGGTATTACCACCTAAATAGACACCTGCCAGCAACAACACATTGCTCAGCAGGTTATTGGCCGTAGGAGTTTGCCCCACACCTGTAGCTGCGAACAGCGTAACAAATACCAGAATGAATGCCGGATTGGTCAGTGTCAGAAAGAATATAGTTATGAAGTCGCTCCAGAGACTGCCCTTACCTGCTCGGTTTTTGCGAATCTGCACTGCGGGATTCTTCAGGAATATGTACACACCCATAACTACCACACAAATACCACCTATCATCTTTAGCAGCAACATATGAGTCTCTACAAATGCTGTAACAAGTGTCAGCGAAAATACTGCTACAATGGCAAAAATGAGATCCGCCGATGCCGCACCCAAGCCGGATACGACTCCCGAACGGTGCCCCTTACTCAATGTTCGCTGAATACACATTACGCCAATCGGCCCCAACGGAATCGAGGCCATAAATCCAACAGAAAAACCCTTTATCAGGTATATAAGTGTATCAAAAATATCGGTTCCCATATTGAAACATATAATTCACAACCTGCAAAGGTACGAATTTTTACAACATTTTATCAAGTTTCAAACAATTATAACTACCTTTACGCTCGATTTTCAAGACATTTCTTAATGAAGACAAATATAATTTACATATTGGCAACTGCATTGGCTCTCTCGTTGCCGTGGTTGGGTTGTGGCGGATACACCCTGTTCGTTGCATTCGTACCGCTGTTATTGTTGCAGAAAAAATGCCAGCAGTTGCGCGCAGAGGGAACAAAATGCAGATTCATTCCGTGGTGTGCTGCGGCATTTTTCTTGTGGCAATTGGCTACGACATTTTGGATTATGCACGCTACGTTCGGTGGAATGCTTGCTGCCGTAGCAATCAACACACTGCTCACCACAGCTATTTTTTCACTATATCACAAAATATGGCTTAAGGCTCCGAAATCACTGAGCTACACAATGTTTACTGCGCTGTGGCTGATGTATGAATACATCTACCTGCACGGCGAAATTTCGTGGCCGTGGACTACGCTTGGATTCGGATTCGGCAACTCGACTGCCATCGTGCAGTGGTTCGAATACAGCGGCACATTGGGCGGCTCGCTGTGGGTACTCGTAGCCAATTTGCTCATATTCGAACTCATCACAAACCGCACAATAGGCAAACAAATAGTAACCGCAGTATGGATAGCTGCACCTATTGCTCTGTCGCTGATTATGCTCGGCTCATACAAAGATGACGGCAACCGCACAATTGATGTACACGTCATTCAGCCAAACATCGACCCATACAACGAAAAATTCGGAGGACTGACTGCGTACCAACAACTCGACATTATACTGACTGAGGCTGCAAAGGCTCCAGCCGAAACCGATTACTTCCTTGCTCCCGAGACCGCAATCGAGCGCATCTGGGAAAATGAAATCAACAGCGCAACCCCAATCAACACCATTCGCACATTCCTCAAGAACAGATACCCTGAGGCTGAATTTATTACAGGTGCTGCTACGCACTATAAGTATGCGCAGAATGAAACACCCTCAATCACTGCACGATACTCTCGAAGATTGGAACATTGGTACGATAATTACAACTCGGCGCTGAAGATTGACACTACGCAAGAGGTTTCGGTCTATCACAAATCGCGACTCGTTCCAGGTGTGGAGATGATGCCCTACCCAAAATTTATGAAATTCCTCGAAAGAAATTTCCTCGATTTGGGCGGTATGTACGGGCAGCTCGGCACCCAACCCGACAGAGAAGTTTTCATTTCAAACGATTCGACCCGTACGGCTACGGCAATATGCTATGAGTCAATATACGGCAACTACCTCGGAGAATTCATCAGAAACGGAGCTCAAGCATTGTTCATCGTAACAAACGACGGCTGGTGGAAGAATACACCCGGATACAGACAACACTTCTCATTCGCAAGACTGCGCGCAATTGAGTTCCGCAGATGGGTAGCCCGCTCGGCAAATACAGGTATTTCGGGAGTAATCTCACCAACAGGAAAGGTCATAAAATCAGCAGGCTGGGATAGTTGCACATCGCTCAGCCACACACTGACTCTAAACAACAAGATTACGGTTTATGCACTATATGGCGACTCTGTTGGACGTTGTGCTATGTTCATAGCCATTCTCGGACTGCTCTACTTCGCAGCATATACAACAAAAAAGAAAAGCCATCTGGTAAACTAAACGCAGCGAAACTATGGATTCGACTCTGATAAAACTTTTCGGCAGTGATGCAATCAGGCTCTACAACTCAACTGCAGTGAACACAGGCGTAACAGATAACCAACCTGAACAAATAGCATCTGGCATTATTGTCATACTATTGTTTGTTGCGTACATTTCAATGATTTACAGACACAGACGCACAATCTCAGACCTGTTCAAGATATTCTCGCTGAAGGACTATATGTATAAGGTTGTAGCACAAGCGGGCACTTCGTTCAAACATCTGTGCATCTGGAGCCACACTACAGCTATATTGGCTATCATAATTTCGGTAGTCAGAGTCGATGAACAATTCGGTTTCATCAAGATAAACGCACCCATTTCACAGCAATGGTTAGTGCCGATTGTAGCTGCTGTAGCATTTCTACTCTTCATCTCGATTTGTCGAAACGTACTGCTGAAAATTATCGGATTCGTAACAGGAAAAGCAGACTTCATCAGAAAGCTCAATATTCAAAATGACGTTCTGTTCACTATCGCCGTAGTAACTACAACACCCTCGATTATCCTCGGAATTATGTCTTCAGGCATATTTTTTCAAACATTCGCAGTCACTGCAATTATATCATTGATAATCAATATCTTAATCTTCACAAGACTATCTCTGAAAATTTTTCTCGACAAAAAAATTTCTATATTTCAATGGTTTTTGTACCTTTGCGGCGTTGAAATTATGCCTTTAAGTTTTGTAATTGCATTGATTTTACGAGCATAACGTTCTATAATTCAAATTGTTACAAGGCTGAATCAGCCGCCAAAAACGGGCTGAAAATGTGCATTTTTTCCAAAATTTGCTTATAATTTTTGAAAAAATTTTTTACGCGTGAAGATTAAGAACATACTTGTTTCTCAACCTGCACCGGCTGTGGTTGAAAAGTCGCCTTTCTACGAATTAATCAAGAAGTATAATCTCAATATAGAGTTCTCTCCACTCTTCAAAGTTGAGGGCACATCGGTTGCCGATTTCAGAAAGCAACGTGTTGATGTACTTGCTCACACTGCGGTGATTTTTACTAGTCGAGCAACCATTGACAATTTTTTCCGAGTTTGTGAACAGGCTCGCATCACTATCCCAGAAACAATGAAATACTTCTGCATCGGTGAGGCTATCGCCCTCTACCTGCAAAAGTACACCATATATCGCAAACGTAAGATTTTCTTCGGTCAAGGCACAATCACAGACCTCGCCGAACTCATCGTAAAACACGGTAGCGAAAAATATATTCTCCCACTTGTCGAACCTCACAAGGTAGAAATCCCAAAGGCGCTCGACAAACTGAAGATTAAATACGATAAACTGATTATCGCAAGAACAGTTTCGGCAGACCTCTCAAACTTCGACATCAACAAGTTTGATATTGCCGTATTCTACTCTCCGTCAGACATCGCAGTCCTCAACGAACTGAAGGCTAAGTCTGAAGAGATTAAACCTCATATCGCAATTATGGGTAATGGTACTGCACAGGCTGCGAATAATGACGGTTTCAAAATCAGTGTATTGGCTCCGACACCAGAGTTTCCTTCAATCACAATGGCTCTCGACTCGTTCATTCAGAAGGTAAACTCGAATAAGGAGGTCGACGAAATCAAAGTTGAAAAAACCGATAACGTAGCATCTATTCTCAAGGTCGTTCAGCCTAAAACAAAGAAGAGAAAAACTACAACAAAGAGCACAAAGAGTAGCACTACAACAAAGAGTACCGCTACGAAAAGTGCAACTAAAAGCACTACCAGCAAGAGCACAACAACAAAAACTGCTGCGAAGAAGACTACAAGCACTGCTGCTAAAAAGAGCGACGAATCAAAATAATCGTCAGGAGTAATGACACAGATGCAGGGATACAGATTCCCAAAACGGAATCGCTTGACCGACAAACGCCTCATTGACAAAATATTCAGGGAGGGTAATGTCGATTTTAGCTATCCGTTTCGAGTAGTCAGCCTGCAATACACAAAGAACGCAGGGACCGAGGAGTGCTCGGAGCAAGTGAGTGCAGAAGACAGAGGTGAACAGTACAAAGATGTGCCGCACAGAGGTGAAATAAAAATACTGATATCCGTACGAAAAAAACAACATAAGCGTGCAGTTATGCGCAACTTGTTGAAGCGTCGCAGTAGAGAGGCTTTTCGACTCAATATCAATAAATTGAACTACACTTGCGAGCAGAATCTGAACATTGCATTCGTTTACATTTCGGATAAAGTCGCAGACTATAAAACTATCGAAAATGGAATGGCAAAATGTATCGAAAAACTTGCACACCGCTATTCGCCGTGCAACAATAGCCATACCGTTGATGCTACTATGGATATATAGAAATTGTATATCTCCGTACATTCCCTCGGCGTGCAGATTCACACCGACCTGTTCGCGTTATGCAATAGAAGCGCTCAAGAAACACGGACTCTTAAAAGGGTCGTGGCTCACCATTCGCAGACTGCTCAGATGCCACCCCTGGGGCGGTAGCGGTTATGATCCTGTGCCCTAAACTACCCACACATAGTCACAAAACTCAAAATTTTCTCCAAAAGTTTTTTTCATTGTATTACTGCTAATAATCAGTAAACTATACTATTTAGCAAAGAAAACTCAATCAAAATATTAGGATATTTTAACAATAATCCGTATCTTGTCGGATTATTAAAACGACAATATAAAATATTTTTGAACGATGAAAAAAATCGTATTTATCATAGCAACAATATTCTGCACTCTGGCGAGTCAGGCTCAACAGCAACAAACCAAAGAGATTAAGTTACTCACAGGAGAAAAGTGGTGGGCAAGTGGCGAATATCCCACTATGCTGGACGACTCGAAACAGTGTGCCAACAACCGATTTACACTGCTGGTTTCTAGCGCAGGAAGATACATATGGAGCACAAAACCCATCTCGGCACACTGCGACAACGAAAGCCTCGTTACTACGGCAGACAACAATCCCGAATTGGTCTCTGCAGGAAAAACTCTCAAAGAAGCATATGTCACTGCGTACTATAAACACCTGAGCAAAAATACGAAAACCGTAGATAAGGGTATATTCGAACGTCCAATTTATGTAATGAGTATTTCTGATCAAGATGAATTCACTCAAGATGCTGTAGTAAAACGTGCAGAATGGTTAATAAAAGAGGGATTTCCCAAAGGTGTAATTATTCTTGACGACCGCTGGCAACAAAGTTACGGAACATTCAAATTCGACTCAGAACGATTCCCTGCTCCAGAAACAATGGTAGCAAAACTTAAATCTTTGGGATTCGACATAATTCTCTCCGTAGTGCCATTTGTCAGCCCCGACAGCAGAATCATTCGCCAACAAGCCAACAATGGCAACATTATTGTCGGTGAAGACGGACAGCCTGCGATAATCAAATGGAATCGCGGATACAGCTGCAGCTACGACCTCAACAATCAGAGTGTAACAGAGATGATTGCCAAGACATTGGAAAATTTGCGCACTAAATACAACATTTCGGGATTCAAGTTCGAGAATATCGAAAAACTGCTGCCAACACAGGCTGCTGCGTGGAACTGCCTGGCAGCAAAATCGAAAGGCAACATCTCGAATAGAATGTCCGCGGGAACACTCTTCGAAATAGGTTATGACGACTCGACAATCGAAGGGGTAAGGGATTTTGTGCGTCGACTGCTGGCCTTCGGTCTCTCGGGCAATGTTGAATGTGTAGTATCGTTCGAAACCGAAACTACTAAAGAAAACATTCTGAACAGAATTCAGTTCCAGAGCCTGATGCCGATTATGAAATTAAGCATTGAAGAGTTGGAAAAACTTACTGCAACAGACCGCAAAAAGGCTTTGGAAATCATCTCTCAACACCGAGAAAACATTTCGTACATCGAAACATTGCTGGCGGAGCGTACTGCGAAAGGCGACCCGATTATCCGCCCGCTGGAGTATGAATACCCACGCAAGGGATTCTCTGACTGCGACGACCAATTTATGATTGGAAACAAAATAATCATCGCACCACTCTCGGCCGACAACCGAAGTCGCACACTCCGACTGCCGCGAGGTAATTGGTTCGATGCGAACGGCAAAAAAATCAAAGGGCCTATAGTTAAGACTATTAACTATGACAACTACCCGTTCCCACTTTTCAAATTGAAATAACGACTCGCTTTTTTGAATAAAACTATGATAGATAATATTCAGGCTGACTTCTTTTTTGAGAGCGCATTCAACGCTGCGCTAAGAGCCGGAGCTGGGATTATGGAGATTTACAACGGTGAGCAAGAGTTTTTAGTCAATCTGAAATCCGACAACACTCCGATAACCGAGGCTGACAGAAGAAGTCACGAAACAATAAAGGACTACCTATCCCGCACCCGAATACCGCTAATGAGCGAAGAGGGTCGCGATTTGCTATATGAGGAGCGCTGCGGCTGGGACCTGTATTGGTTAGTAGACCCGTTAGACGGAACATTGGAATTCATTAAACGCACGGGCGAATTCACAATCAACATCGCACTGATGGTAAATAACCGCCCAACTGTAGGTGTTGTATATGTTCCAACTTCCGGCAGAATATATTTCGCAATCGAAGGTCGCGGTGCGTGGAAACGTATCGGAATGATTCCCAATCCAAATGCACAAATGAACATATCGGAAATTATGAGAGGTGCCGAGCCACTGCCACAGACAGATGGTGCAAACAACCCTAAAGTCGTAGCTCTGAGTCGCTCGCACATATCACCCGATACGCACATCGTAGTCGATTCTCTGAAGGAAAAATTCGGAAAAATTGAAATCCTGACTCAGGGTAGTTCTCTGAAATTATGTCTTGTAGCCGAAGGTTTGGTGGATATTTATCCACGAACTACGCCCACCTCGGAATGGGATACTGCAGCAGGCGAATGTATATTGAACGAGGCTGGCGGCTCAATCCGAGAACTCGAACATAACTCAACTTTGAATTACAACAAACCAACATTAATAAACCCCAATTTTATATGCAAAAGCAAATTCTTACAGTAATGGATAATCTATTTGACCCAAACGGGATAGGCATCTCTAATGGCAACTATTTCGGACTCCCCGTATCGTGCGAAGATGCACGCATCGTATTGTTATCAGTACCCTGGGACGTAACAACATCATACGGTTCGGGAGCATCTAAGGCTCCGGACGCAATGATTGACGCATCGTTGCAAATCGATCTCTGGGACCACCACAATCACGAAGGCTGGAAAGAGGGAATCGGCACACTGCCCATTGACGAGGATATGCTGCTTGAGAGTCGACACCTCAGAAATGAGGCCGAACGTGTAATCTGGCATCTCGAAAACGGTGGCTCTACGTCTGATGAGTATGCTCAACGCAAATTGAGAAAAATCAATGATGCATCGGTCAAAGTGAACAAATATGTGTATGAACAGGCTAACGAGTGGCTCGACAAGGGGAAAATCGTAGGACTCGTCGGCGGTGACCACAGCACTCCGTTCGGGCTGATTCAGGCTTTGGCTGAGCGCAACCCAGGAATGGGTATTCTGCAAATTGATGCCCACGCTGACCTTAGAGAGTGCTACGAAGGTTTCGAATACTCACACGCCTCGATTATGTACAACTCTCTGACGAAATTCGAAGGTGTAGGCAGTCTGGTACAAGTGGCAACAAGAGATCTCTGCGACGAAGAGGTAAAAATGGCAAATGATGACCCGCGCATCTTCCAATTTGACGACTACACGCTCAAAGCCAACTCATTCGAGGGTATGACTTGGAAAGAGCAATGCCAACAGATTATAGACAAATTGCCCGAAAAAGTATATGTAAGTTTCGACATTGACGGACTCTCGCCCGATAACTGCCCATCGACAGGCACTCCTGTTCCTGGCGGGCTCTCATTCCACGAAGCAGTCTACCTTATCAACGCAATCTCTCAAAGTGGCAGAACTATAATCGGATTCGACCTGAACGAAGTTGTCCCCTCTAAACACAACCAATGGGACGCAAATGTCGGAGCCAGAATGTTATACAAACTCTGTAACATTACTCTAAAGTAGCAGACTATGACAGTTAAATCCAAATACCGTTCGAAAAGACAATCATTTTCGCTGAAAAGCACCGAACACAGATTGTTTCACAGTGATTGGTCTGGCGGTGTAATTCTCATTCTGTTCACGGTCATTGCCATTGCATTGGCAAATATCCCGGCAACAAGCCACCTCTACCACTGGTTCTTCGGCGAAATGCAGGTTGGTATATCAATAGCCGGAAAATTCTTCGGAGGAACATTGGAATACCTCATTAACGACGGTTTGATGGTGATATTCTTCTTCTATGTTGGACTGGAAATCAAACGAGAAATAATCGCAGGACAACTTTCGTCAATCAAGCAGGCTTCGTTGCCTGTTGCTGCGGCATTGGGCGGTATGCTTGCACCTGCACTCATATACACGCTGTTCAACATCTCAAACCCCGAAACTATACACGGATTCGGTATCTCCACGGCAACAGACATCGCATTCGCCGTGGGCGTATTGTCCCTGCTGGGCAATAAGGTGCCGCTGGCTCCGAGGGTGTTTCTTACTGCGCTGGCCATAGCAGACGACTTGGGTGCAATCATCGTAATAGCACTCTTCTATCCCTCTCAAAACGGTATTGATGTAACTATGTTGCTGGCTGCATTTGTATTGCTGGGATATATGTATATGTTGCAGAGATGGAATGTATATCGACTGTTTTTCTACATCGTTCCGGCAATCGCAGTCTGGATTCTGTTCCTCAACTCGGGCATACACGCTACGATTGCAGGCGTGTTGATTGCTATCACATTCCCGACTTCACCGAGATACAACAAAAAATATCTCGTCTATAAGAGCAACTACCTTCTCAATAACTTCATACACTGGGATAAACCCGGCGTAGAGCTACTGGGCAATGAGGCGCAACACAATGCTGCACAATCGATTATTGAAGTCACAAAGAACTCTATCAGCCCCTCTCAGCGTCTTGAGCACAAACTGCACGGATTTGTGACATTCTTCATTATGCCGATGTTCGCATTCGCAAATTCGGGCATCTCGCTAATGGAAAGCAATATCAGTTTATCAGAGATTATGACCTCTACGGCAAGTCTTGGTATCTTCTTCGGACTTGTAGTCGGCAAGCCGCTGGGCATTACGCTTATGTCGTGGATTTGCATTAAACTCGGGCTGTGCACAATGCCGCAAGGCACTTCGTGGAAGATGCTCATTGGCGTAGCCTGCCTCGGTGGTATCGGATTCACAATGTCTATTTTCGTAACAAATCTTGCATTCTCAGGCCCCGAAGCCGAACACTATGTAATGATAGGCAAAGCCGCAATTCTGATTTCATCTATTGTAGCAGGGTTGTTAGGATTCAACATTCTGAACGCCATTTCTCAGCGCAGAATCAAGAACCCTCACAGTTACGAATCATAAAAAAAACGCGTCCCGTATGAAACGATTTCTATTGTTAATGTTGTTCAGTGCTGTGTCAATCAATGGGTGGGCACAGTCGAGTGAACGAGAACTGATAAATGAACTGCGAAAATTCGGCAATTTTATCGGCGCACTCAATCAGATATATGTTGATACACTCAACAATAAACTGATGATTGAAGATGCCATTCGCGGAGTGCTGTCCCAACTCGACCCACACTCAAGTTACATTCCCGCTAACCAAATGCAGCAGGTCAAAGAGGAGGCTAACGGTAATTTCGAGGGCATTGGCATCGAGTTCTCGACCATTAACGATACGATAATCGTTACGGGTGTCATCTCAGGCGGTCCTGCCGAGAAGGTCGGCATAATGCCCAATGACAAAATAGTCAAGGTAAATGGCGAAAATTTCATAGGGATAAAGGCTACAGATGTTTCTAAATATCTGCGCGGCCCTAAAGGCTCGACCGTTACGCTAACCGTTTCAAGAGCAGGCGCTCAACAGCTGGTGGATTTCAAAATTACGCGAGATAAAATTCCGCTGTACACTGTAGATGCAGCCTACAAGGTGAACGAATCAACGGGTTACGTCCGCATCAACCGTTTCGCAGCAACAACCAACGACGAACTGACCAATGCACTCGATAAGATGAAAGGCATTCAGAATCTGATTCTCGACCTGCGCGGAAATGGCGGAGGACTTTTGAAGCAGGCGGTTGCAGTCTGCAGCCAATTTATCGAAGCAGGCAAGGTTGTAGTCTCGATGGAGGGGCTCAGAATCTCACCACAAACATTCAAATCAAACGGCAAAGGATATTTCCTCAACGGCAAACTCTGTGTATTGGTTGATGAACTCACGGCATCGGCATCTGAAATCGTAGCAGGTGCAATTCAAGATTGGGACCGAGGCTTAATAGTCGGCAGACCAACTTATGGCAAAGGGTTGGTACAGAATCAATTTCGACTGCAAGATGGATCTGCCGTAAGAATTACCACGGCACGATACCACACTCCATCGGGCAGAGTCATTCAGCGTCCGTTTGAGAGAGGCAAGAAAGACAAATACTCAAAAGGACTATTCGACAGACTGAAATATGGCGAAAAAATTGATAGCACACAAGTGCCTGATTCACTGAAATACCAAACACTCGTCAAAGGTCGCACGGTCTGGGGCGGCGGCGGAATCGTACCCGACGTAATAGTCCCAACAGATACTACTGACACCTATACTAAATACTATCGTGAATTACTGGCAAATGGTGCAATGGCTCAATTCCTAATCGGCTATATGGAGAGATTCAGAACGCAACTCATAAAACAATACCCAACAGAAGACGATTTCATTAAAAACTATATGGTCGGTCAAAGAGAGTTTGACCTGATAGTCGAATATGGAAATAAGAATAAAGTAAAATTCAACCAGGCCGAATTCGACAAAACTAAAAAGTGGCTGCAGATTTCAATCAAGGCTCTAATCGGCGAACGATTATTCACAAGATCAACTTATTATCGCATAATGAACGATAGTGATAGTATGATGGGTGAAGAATTTAGAACTGCGCTCAAAACTTTCGAAAATTAAAGTAGTTTTTCCAGATAATAAACACTACTTTTGTGGCGCAATATAACACCAGAATATTAACAAAAAACAATACGCAACTATGCAATCTATTGAAAATTACCCATTCAAAGGCAAACGCGCTTTGATTCGCGTCGATTTCAATGTACCAATGAACGACGCAGCAGAGGTTACTGACGACACAAGAATCCGCGCAGCAATCCCAACTATCAAAAAAGTTTTGGCAGAGGGTGGCTCAATCGTGCTGCTTTCACATATGGGACGACCCAAAGATGGCCCCAGTGAAAAATTGTCGCTCAAGCAGATTATCCCGACTATTGAAAAAAATCTTGATGGTCATAAAGTGCTCTTCGGAGGCGACTGTATGGGAGAACAAGCTGCAGAAATGTCAAAGAACCTCAAAGAGGGTGAAATTTTATTGCTGGACAACCTTCGTTTCTACAAAGAGGAAGAGAAAGGTAACGAGGAATTCGCTCGCAAACTCGCTTCGTATGGCGATTGCTACATCAATGACGCATTCGGAACTGCTCACCGTCGCCACGCATCTACAGCCGTAATCGCAGACTTCTTCCCCAATGACAAGATGTTCGGCTATGTAATGGAGGGCGAAATTAACGCAATCGACAAGGTATTGAAAAACCCGCAACGTCCGTTTACAGCAATACTCGGCGGTAGCAAAATATCTTCTAAAATCACCGTCATCGAAAATCTGCTGACTAAAGTCGATAACCTGATTATAGGCGGTGGTATGACCTTTACTTTTATGGCAGCTCAAGGCGGTAAGGTTGGCTCATCACTATGCGAACCAGACCAATTTGAGACTGCACTGAGAGTTATCGCTCGTGCTAAGGAACTCGGAGTAAACCTGGTTCAGGGTGTAGACGCTCTGTGTGGCGACCGTTTCGCAGCAGATGCCGATCAAAAGACATTCTCGTCTATGGATATTCCCGAAGGCTGGATGGGTCTTGATGCTGGCCCAGAGGCTATCAAAGATTTCGATAAGGTTATTATGGAGTCAAAAACCATTCTCTGGAATGGTCCTGTGGGTGTATTCGAATTTGACCGCTTCTCTGAAGGCTCTCGCGCCGTATCTGAAAGCATTGTTAAGGCTACGGAACAGGGCGCATACTCGCTTATCGGCGGTGGTGACTCGGTAGCCTGCATAAATAAATTCGGACTCGCTGACAAAGTTAGCTACGTGTCAACCGGCGGTGGTGCGCTGTTGGAATATATGGAAGGAATCGAACTGCCCGGCGTTGCTGCTATCAGAGGTTAATAATCTGTCAATAACAACCATATCAAAAGTCGTTCTTCACAGGACGACTTTTTTTTATTCAGTAAAAATATTATCTTTGCAGTTCGGCAGGAAAAAAAATTAATAGTTATGAAGATATTACGTCTAAACGGAACCGACAAAAAATTGTACGCATTGGTTGCTCCGTTGGTTATGAACCCAGCGGTAATAAGACAAAATAACAACTATCCCTACAAGACCTCAGCCCGATATATCTGGCATATTATGGTCGAAAAAGATGAAGTTAAAGGCTTTATCCCATTAAAACCCACCCTCAACGGATACTGCATCGACAATTACTACTACAAGCTGGATACACCCGAAATATTCGAAAAACTGCTCGATGATGTACTCGAAGCCGGATATAAAGAACTGACTGCTACTGCACATAAATGCGATGTTAAGGCATTTACGAAAAGAGGTTTCACACTCCTGACAGAACTGAGCAAATACACCAAACTTATCAAAACCAAGTAAAATGATAAGACCGCTGAACGTATATGAGGCTACGAATCGCAGATTGAAAAAAATCTTCGACAGTTTCGATTATGTCTACGTCTGTTTTTCTGGCGGTAAGGATAGCGGTGTGCTGCTGAATATGTGCATTGATTATATACGCAATTATGCTCCGCACAGAAAACTCGGCGTGTTTCATATGGACTACGAAGCGCAGTACCAACACACTACAGACTATGTAAAACGTACACTCAGTTCAAATAGCGATATTCTCGAGGTATTCCACTGCTGCGTACCATTCAGAGTCGTAACCTGCACCTCAATGTTCCAATCATATTGGCGTCCGTGGGAGGAGTCAAAACGCGAACTCTGGGTGAGAGATATGCCTGAGAATTGTTATACGGCAAAGGACTTCGACTTCTTCTCTGAGGATTTGTGGGACTATGACTTTCAACTGCAATTCGCAATCTGGATTCGCAAATTCAAAAAGTGCAAAAAGGTTTGCAGCCTCGTGGGAATACGCACACAGGAGAGTTTCAACCGCTGGCGAGCAATTCATAGCGAAAAAAATATAAATAAACTCTACGACAACCGTTGGACTCACCGTATTGACTACAACGTTTATAACGCCTACCCTCTCTACGATTGGAGAACGGCCGACGTGTGGATTGCCAACGGACGATTCAAGTGGGACTACAACCACCTATATGACCTGTACTACCAAGCTGGCATTCCATTGGCAAAGCAACGTGTGGCGAGTCCGTTCATATCGGAAGCTATTGCTACGCTGAACGCCTACCGCGTAATCGACCCCGATACCTGGGGCAAGATGGTCAGTCGTGTGAATGGTGTAAATTTTGCCGGCATCTACGGAAAGAGTATGGCAATGGGCTGGAGATCGATAAAATGCCCCGAGGGATTCTCGTGGAAAGACTATATGTATTTCCTGCTCAATACGCTGCCGTTTAACATTAGAAGGAACTACCTCGACAAGCTGCACACAAGTATGAAGTTCTGGCGCGAGCGAGGCGGCTGCCTGAGCGAAGAGACAATCGCAAAACTCAAAAAGGCAGGCATAAATTTCACATTCGGCAAAACATCGGGCTACCACACCGAAAAACGAACGGTCAAAATGGAATACATCGACGATATTGATATCCCCGAATTCAAGGAGATTCCGAGTTACAAACGAATGTGCGTCTGCATACTGAAGAACGACCACATATGTAAGTATATGGGATTCACAATGAACAAACTCGAAAAGGATATCCGAAATAATGTAATGGAGAAATATAAATTTTTGATAGATGGCTGATTTTAAGAGTCCGGTATATAATATAATTTCAGTTCCGGTAGAGAAGATTGTTGCTAATAATTACAACCCAAATATCGTAGCTCCACCAGAGATGAAGTTGCTCGAACTGTCAATTTGGGAAGACGGCTACACGATGCCGTGTGTGTGCTATTACCTTGCCGACTGCGATAAGTATGAACTCGTTGACGGCTACCACCGATATATGGTAATGATGACCTCGAAACGAATCTACGAACGCGAAAAGGGGCTGCTGCCCGTATCAGTCATCAATAAGGATATTTCCGAACGTATGGCATCAACAATCAGGCACAATCGTGCTCGTGGGGTGCACTCCGTTGAGTTGATGAGCAATATAGTGTCCGAGCTGACCAAAGCAGGAATGTCTGATGCGTGGATTATCCGCAATATCGGAATGTCAAAAGATGAGCTAATACGCCTGAAACAGATTACGGGATTGGCCGAACTTTTTGCCAACAATGAGTTTTCTCAATCGGAAGATTGGATCGAAGATTAAACACAAATATTTGATTACAAAAGCATTACAAAAATCAAAAACTTTTCGCAGAAAAAAAATGCACCCAAAATTTGGATAATTCGCCAAAAGAGTGTACTTTTGCATCGGTTTAAGAGATTTATGCCCAGGTGGTGGAATTGGTAGACACGCCACTTTGAGGGGGTGGTGCCGGTTTCGGCGTGCAAGTTCGACTCTTGTCCTGGGCACTCAAAACGGAGAAGATTTTAGTCTTCTCCGTTTTCTTATATAACGGCAAACATGATTCAAATTTTCATACGATATAGTTAATTTCAGTATCCTATGCGGATTTTTACTTTGCATATACCCTAATATCTTTACAGCAAACTAAGAACAAAAAGACCTACTGACGAATGTCAATAGGTCTTTCTTTATCTGAATACAATATAATGCGGTTGATATGTCAGTTGAAACATCTGCTCCAACTAAAAAGATTAAACATTAAATTATCAAACTTATGCTTGATTATAGCCACCGTATTTGATTTTGAGTAGTTTGTAATGCTTAGGCAGCCTAAAGAAATGTTCTAAAACAAAGAAAGCGGCTTTTGACAATAAGTCATTTACCGCTTTTCTTATTGTGATATTTAATCAAGGTTATTTCCAAGTTAGGGTATATGTAGATGAGCCAGCACTTTCTTTTACTTTAATTTTTGAAATATAACCCTCTTTGTCAAATTCATATGTTATAGTTGAATGATCAGTTGAATAATCATCAGTTATTGTTACACTTGTCGGTAATTGAGAGGTTCTTAGTCCTGCAATTTCAGGATGAGCCATAGATAAAAGACTAAGTTCATGATTGTCTTGTATCATAGTGGCAATGAAAGGGAAATAGCCTTTCTGGCAAGAATTTCCATATTTTAATGTAACATCATCGTATTCACGAGATATAGAGACAAGCTTATCGCCATCCCAAATGGCAGTTACTACATAATCATATTCATATATTCCTTTGGCGAATCTGTTAGAACTATTGTATAAGAATGAATCACCATTATCACTATTTCTAACGAGTTTGTCATTAAGATTATAGGTTAAGCTACTTCCACTTCCATCAACGCAGTTAACTTTGATTGCATCATCACCCCAAACAAATTGATAGCTCCGTGTGTCTTTATACCCATCATCTTCTTCGGAGTAAACCGCTTGAACAAGTCTTCCTTGACTGTCATAGTTGAATGTATACGTTTCAGAATAAGAACCATCTTCTGACGTACCAGTACCAACAATTTTTGCTAGTTTCTTGCCACTAACAACAATTCCACCTTCTTCAGGTTCTTCTGTTGGATCATCATCCTTACTACACGAAGTAAAGTTTACGCATAAAAGAATAGCAGCCAATGCCATTCCAACCAATTTAAATGTTTTCATTACTAATTGAATTTGTACCCTCACAATTCCCAGATGAAAGCAAACAAAAATTAAGGTGTGGGAACTTACTGTTTTATCCTTAGATTAGGCTTCTCGCATTGCCCTTAGAGTGGATAAAACAATAGCCCACACCAAAGGATATGCGAATAACCAATAACGGTTTGTACATATCAATGATGTGGTGCTACTGCCAACCATCTTCACTCTAAAGAGAATTTTGCGAGAATTCAATCTAAGAAGATAATTTCAATAACACCTTTTTCCAAAATGTCCAATCCAAACCACTGAATAGTCTGAACGTATTGCAAAGGTATTAAAAACATTTTGCAAAACAAAACGAAAGCTCAATTTTATCTACTATTTTGACCAATAAGCCCTTTTTCGGTTGAAGTAGGTCTACTTCAACCGACATTTCAACCATTATTTAGCACAAATAAAAAAGGAGCTACATTTATTGTAACTCCTTTCTTTTCTGAGTCGGGGTACCAGGATTCGAACCTGGGACCCCCTGCTCCCAAAGCAGGTGCGCTAACCGGACTGCGCTACACCCCGAACTTATTTCTATTTTTGTGAACTTTCTTAATTACTCCACCAACACTCTCTCATCTTTCCTTCTCTCACCGTCCCCCCCCCTGCAAGCACTGTTGGTACGACTTGTCGGGGTGGCGGGATTCGAACCCACGACCTCCTGCACCCGAAGCAGGCGCGCTAACCGGACTGCGCTACACCCCGATTCGAGAAGATCACCCTCAAATCGAGCGCAAAGGTAGATGATATTTTTCTTATATGCAAATTTTTTCGAAAGTATTTTACAAAAATTAAACTTTTCGCAATGCTGCCACCATTTTACCTTCAGAATCAAACAACATTAGCACGTCGCCGTCAATCTTAAAACTCCTCACGTTGGGCATCATTTCGAGGAATTCGGTTTCGCGCTTCATATCGCGACACATCGCCTTCGTAGCACCATCTGGGGACAATCTCAATTCACCCTCAGTTGCAGACTCAAAGCGTCCGAAGTAGCTATTGCAGTCACCTCGACCATTCAATTCTCCATTATTTGACAGGATTACGGTAAATTTAGTTGTATCAGATTGATTGGGGACTACACGACCATTCAGTTCAATCAATCGCCAAGTTACACCCTGTAGGTCCACTGGTTCCGCACTTCGGCGACCACAATTACAACACGAGCTAAACATCAACACGCTTCCCAAAAGCATCAGCATAAATACATTAAATCTTCTCATATTCATTATTTTATGATTAAATCTTCAAGTTTCAGTTTCGGCACATAGTGAATACCATCTTTACGGTAGTATGCGTGGCTCTCTTCGGGCGAGATTTCAACCATACGAATTTTTTCCACACCCTTACCTATAGCCAAGATCATCAACGGATCGTACTGCAAATCAAAGGCTTCCACGATTTTCTTCTTATTAAACGCTGCAATGCATATACCATTCAATCCAATTTCTGCAGCCTGCAACAACATACTCTGTGCCGAGATTCCCAAATCGACACTCACAAATTTAGTCTCCTCAACGGTAGAACAAATTATAATAAAGGCATTGGGCTCGGTGCCAGGAAACGGCAGGTGTAACTCGGGCAGCGCTCCACCCAGACCAATATGTGGCAATACCTTGTCAGCCTCGGTGTGGTTCACTGCACGGAATCGCAACACCTGCTGGTTGCGAGCCGAAGGAATCTTCGTATTAACCTCGATGATTCTGCGCAGTTGATCATCTCGCACAATGAAACTCGAATCGTAACCTCTATAACTTCTGTTACGCTCTAAAAGTTTTGCCAATGTAACCTGAGGCTTGCTGTTCTTTGCCGAGCAAGACTGTGCCATATACTCCTCCATTTTACGACCTAAATAATTATCTGCCATATATTTACTTTTTAATATAGACTACTTTCTTTGTTTCAAAAAATTCTTCATCAAACCATTCTTTCAGCTCCCACTGCTGGCACTCGCGAGCCACACCCGAGAGTTCTTCGGTCAAATCACCGCCCTTCAGACACAAAATACCATTATCCAGCGAACCTTTACCGCTACCCGACCTCACCCTATCCCAAGTCAATTTCACAAACTGAGGCATTGCCGTAACTGCGCGACCAATAACAAAATCGTACTTCATCGGCAGACTCTCCACACGACTATTGGTCGGTGTAACATTATCCAAAGCCAGAGCCTTTGCAATCTCGGATACGACCATAATCTTCTTACCGATTGAGTCGATAGCCGTAAAATGACACTCGGGCAACATAATAGCCAGCGGAATAGTCGGGAAACCTCCACCGCAGCCCACATCTGCAATCCGTGTACCAGGGTGGAATTCACACACCTTGAGCAAAGAAAGCGAATGCAAAACGTGTTTAAGCATCAGCGAATCAATATCTTTTCGAGAAATCACATTCACTCGCTCATTCCAATAGCCATATAATTCGGGCAACTTCGAGAATAATTCTCGTTGGCGTGAATCTAATTCAAAATATTTTTCAATCTCTTTCATCTTAAAACAGTTGTCCGTTTTTACTTGATATTTTACTCAGCAAGATTTCCCTTGCTCGGTGAATCAGCGTCTTGACCGTACCGATTGGTACATTCAGTTTTTCGGCAATCTCATCGTAAGAATACTCATTAAAAAAGCGTAGTATTATCACGTCACGATACCTCGGTGCCATATTGTCCAGAATCGTATTCAATTCCCTGCTGTGCTGAGTTATAATCATTCTCTCCTCAGGCGTAGGCTGCTGACTTGCAGGCATACAGACATTCGAAAAGTTATCCGAAGCATCTATCGACACCATAAATTCGCGTTTTCTGCGTGTGTAGTCAATGAACGTATTGCGCGCAATGGTAAAAATCCACTGACAAAATGTGTATTCTGGATTGTATCGGTCGAGGTTGAGATAGACCTTTATAAATGTATTCTGCAACATATCGTTTGAGTCGGGTTCATTTCCGCCTGTTCGTTGCAGATACATTTGGCGGATTGACTCTTGATACCTGCCAAACAGCTCATCAAACGCACGACGATCGCCATCTCGAGCCTGAGATACGAGTTCGCTATCGTTTACTGCGCTCAAATTATCGATTATATCCATAGTTGACTGCTCGGTTTGATTCGACGTCGTATAGCCAATGCCATTTCAGACACAGGCGACAACAAGTCATATATCGGATAAAACCACAACAAATCCTTATCACCTAAACGACACGCTGTCTTGTAAGTCAGAATCATCAACAACAGCAGTCTTAAAAATGGCACTCCCGTAACTACAGCCACAGCCACATATTGCTGAGCAAGAACAAATTTCACTACAAGGAATAACCAACATACAATCAGTAACAGACGGCTTAACAACTCGACTGCCTGACTAAATTTCACACCTTTGGGGTAATATCTAAAACTAAAACTATTCAACGCACGTTGCTTACGCCACTGCTTCATCGGCATTGCAGCCTGTCTAATCGTAGCCTGCGGGTGAATTACTACCGAAACATTCTTATCCGTTGCTACTTTCTGAATAAAAAGGTCGTCTACGCCGTGTTTGAGTCGCAGGTGGGTAAAACCACCACTCTCGAAATAGACATTTTTCGTGTAGCCAATGCTATGACACGAACCACGGTAGGTACGGCCCGATATTGCAGCCACGAGCCATCTCATTGCTACGCCCAATCGCGAACATCTCATATACAGATTTCCGAGTCCTTTTGCACGTTCAACACTGCTGTAACCCAGCACAATAGATGAACCTGTAAATCCTTTGGACATCAGATTGAGCCACTGATCAGAAACGGGCACCGAATCAGAGGTCGTAAACAACATCAACTCATTGGCAGCAGCTTTCATTCCGACTGTCAGTGCCAACTTATTCGAGTGGGAACTATGATTATACTTTTTAATAAGTGTAACTTTCAGGCGATCATTTTGTTCGGCCATAATGTTGAGCACATCGACAAAATCCTCCGAACAATCATTTGCCACTACGACAACCTCATAATTAGCATAATCCTGCGACAAATATACAGGCAATCGTTTTTCAATGAAGTCCCAATCATCTGCAGTTGGGATCACCACCGAAACAGGCGGCTGTTCATCTGTAATATTCACACGTTTTGAGAGTCGATATTTCACAATAACAACATATCTCAGCACATAGAACAACTGCACCAAGAAACACGCAACACAAACCAATGCTGCGACTTTCAATTCAATATCTAATCCTGAGTAAAATTCTATCACGTTTGAATCAGTAGTTTATTCAGTTTATTTTCAAAAATCATCATTAAGCAGTCGTTCTAGTACTGCAAACGACACAGGTTCAATCACACACTGGCCGATGGTCTTTGGCAGTATCAAATCGACCGACTCTCCCGAATGTTTCTTATCGGTCTTCATCACTTCCAACAACTGGTCAGTCCCCACTCCACTTGTTAGCGGCAGAGAATTGCGTCTTACTGCATCGTGTATTTCATCTCTCACCTGCGGCGCACACAGCCCAAGTTTAACCGAAATGTCCGATGCCATACACAGCCCGATTGCCACGGCCTCACCGTGTCCCACTCTTGAATCGCACTTCTCGATAGCGTGAGCAAACGTGTGTCCCAGATTCAGCAACTTTCTGGCTCCGGACTCACGCTCATCAGCCTGCACAATCTGACTCTTGACTGCAACTGCCCGAGAGATAATCTCGTCAAGTTGTTCACCCTCTGGACGCACACCAATCAAATTGCACATCTTCATCAGCATTCTGTCGCCAATCACAGCAGCCTTAATCACCTCTGCCATTCCAGCACGAAACTCCCTATCGGGTAAAGTGCGCAGAATATCTGAATCGCACACCACAAACTTCGGCTGACGGAATACGCCCGCCATATTTTTGAATCCACCAACATCTACGCCATTCTTTCCACCAATGGCAGCATCAACCTGTGCCAGCAGAGTTGTAGCCACAAATCCGAAATCCACACCTCGCATAAAAATAGATGCCGTAAATCCCGTAATATCTGTAACAACGCCTCCACCAACGCCCAAAAGAAATGTCCCTCTATCGGCACGTTTCTCTATCAATTGAGCAATTATCTGTTCTACTGCAGCAAAACTTTTCGAACTCTCACCGGGTTCGATTACTATCGTTTCAAAATTATCTACGAGCTGAGGGTGCAATAGAGCTACGGTTCGATCTGTAATGCAGATGACGCGCTGCCCCGTCGGAATCAACCTCAACACCATCGAGGCACTGACTCCGGTCAATATCCTTGACACCGTATTATCAAAACTGTTTATCGTAGAATAATCTCGCATAAAACTATCATCTGCAGTTCACATCTGAACAACACTTTGCAGTCCGAGTACTTTGCTCGAACACACAACTATATAAGCAGTGTGACATTTCCCCTCTGCCGAGAAAAAATGTCACATATTATGCCAACTATTTGCGACGCTGAGGAGGATTATTGCGTTTAGCCATCTCCTGTTGCTGACGCATCAGCTCTTCGTATCGTTGCTGCCAAGTATTTTTCTTCTTAGGCTTCTTCGCAGTCTGAGCCTTTTTCATCTGCTCGTGCAACTTCTTATCATCGATGATATATCTGAAACCTACTGTCTGACCAATTGTAATGACATTAGACAAGAGGTAGTAGTAGCTCAAACCACTCGAGTAGTTATTGAACCAGAATATCATCATCAACGGCATCATATAGAGCATCATAAATTTCATACCTGCCATCTGAGTAGCCGTAGCGCCGTTCTGCGAGTAGCTGATTTTCGATGAAATAAAAATCGAAATACCCATCAACAATGCAAACAAACTGATGTGGTCGCCATAAAACGGAATGCTAAACGGCAGATTCAAAATGCTATCGAAAGATGAAAGGTCATCAGCCCAGAGGAATGGTTGTTGTCTGAGTTCGATTGACGCAGGGAAAAATCTGAACATTGCAATCAGAATCGGGAACTGAATCAACAACGGCAAGCAGCCACCCATCGGACTCGCACCGGCCGAACGATAGAGATCCATCGTAGCCTGTTGCTTTTTCATTGCATCTTCGGGTTTAGGATACTTTTCGTTGATTTTATCCATTTCCGGTTTCAACACTCGCATCTTAGCCATTGATACATAAGATTTATATGTCAACGGGAAAATACAAATCTTGATAATGAAAGTCATAATCAGGATTACGATACCGAAATTCGAGATAAAACCACCGAGCCAGTCAAACAACGGGATAATCACCCAACGGTTAATCCAGCCGACAATCCAGCTACCCATCGGAATCAGTTTTTCGATACCCAAATCATACTCCTTCATCACCGAATATTTGTTCGGGCCGAAGTAGAATTGGAATCCATACTCATTTTGAGCTGAATTATAAGGCACAGTCAATTGTGCATTGAAATCCTTGATATTACCAGTTTCGGGTTTGAACGTATCAAACTTAACCTGACCATTCTGGAATGAGTTGTCTGCAACGAAAATTGATGAGAAGAATTGTTGTTTGAAAGCAACCCATTTCATTGCAACATTGACCTGTTCACTGCGGTCTTTGTCAGACATACCCAGTGACTCGAACGACTCCTCATCTGGGTACTTGTACGCAAGGGTAGTATAGTTGTTCTCGTTCGTGAAGCCCTTTTCGTTCTGTGGAGCTACGCTCTGCCAAGTGAATATCATATCGCTTTGAGTGCGAGAGATGATATTCTCCATATTTTCGAATCTCACCGCGTAGTTAATCATATAGTTATCCTTCGGGATAGTATAGAGGAACTCCACATAAGATGCCGAATCAGCATAGAGTTTGAAAGAGACTTCGGTTCCGTTTTCGTTTTCGACTACGGTCGGAGCCGCTTCAGACAGGTCTGTTGTGAAGAAGAAATCACCTGTATCAATCTCACGATTAGTAAACAACTTCAAACCAAAGTAAGAATTCTCCGGATAGAACAGCATCAGCGGAGTATTCTTATAAGTTTTATAATCCTTCAGCTCAACCGAAGCGATTCTACCACCACGATTTGAGAAGGTGTATCGAGCCAAATCATTCTCAACCACATAGAATTTTTCTTCGCCCTCTGTTGCTGCAGCAAGCATCGAACCCAATGAAAGTTTCATTGCCTCTTCAGCCGAGATTCGTTCAGCTTCGGCAGAGACTCCGCGGATTGAATCCTGAACTCGCATAGCCTCCTGCTGACGAGCCAACAACTCTGCTTCAGCAGCCTTTTTGACTCTCAAAACCGAATCCTGTTTGGCTTTTGCAGCCATATATTCTGATTGTTTCTCAGAATTATACCAAGTAAATCCTATGAATATCGCCCCCACAAGCAGAAGGCCCCATATCGTATTTTTATCCATTTATCTTTATTTCTGTCTGAGTATTAATTTTTTTTAGAGTTTTCAAGCGTAGCCTTTACAAATGCTACGAACAATGGGTGCGGAGCATTAACCGTACTGCTGTATTCCGGGTGGAACTGCACAGCTACATACCACGGGTGATCAGCAACTTCCACTGCTTCGACGAGTCCCGATTCGGGATTAACACCCACAGGACGCATTCCCGCAGCAACGAACTGCTCGAGGTAGCGGTTGTTGAATTCGTATCTGTGGCGATGGCGCTCCTGAATTTCAGCCTGACCGTATGCTTCAAAGATTCTTGTACCTGGTTCAAGACGGCAGGGGTATGCACCCAAACGCATTGTACCACCCTTTTCGGTAACACTCTTCTGAGCCTCCATCAAGTCGATTACAGGCGAGAGTGTCTTTTCATCAACTTCGATAGAGTTTGCAGTCTCAAGACCCAACACATTGCGAGCGAACTCGATTACCGCACACTGCATACCCAGACAGATACCCATAAACGGAATCTTGCCTTCGCGGGCAAACTTCACAGCCGTAATCTTACCCTCGATACCTCGACCACCGAAACCCGGAGCAACCAAAATACCGTCCATTGCACCAAGTTGTTCTGCCACGTTTGCCTCTGTAATTTTTTCAGAGTTCACATACTCCAAGCGTACCTTTGCGTTATTAGATGCGCCCGCGTGAACAAACGACTCACAAATTGACTTATACGCATCGGGCAGTTCGGTATATTTACCTACCAATGCGATTCTGACTTCAGATTTAGGATTCTTCACTCTATCTACGAAGGCTCTCCAGCTATCGAGATCTGCAGGGTGTCCTTTATCACTGAGACAAAGTTTCTTGAGTGCTACTGTATCGAGGTGTTGATCATACATCTTCAGCGGCACTTCATAGATAGTCGGCACGTCAAGTGATTCAACCACTGCATCTGGTTCTACGTTACAGAACAACGCTACCTTGCGGCGGATATCTTCGCCGAGCGAGTGTTCAGAGCGCAATACCAAAATATCTGGCTGCAGACCATTTTCCTGCAGTGTCTTTACTGAATGTTGTGTCGGTTTAGTCTTCAACTCACCACTAGCAGACATATAAGGTACGAGTGTAAGGTGAACTACCAACGAGTTACCGAATCCCAATTCATATCTCAACTGACGAACAGACTCGATATATGGCAACGATTCGATATCACCTACGGTACCACCAATTTCTGTGATGATTACATCGTATGTACCCTTTGTACCCAGCAATTTGATTCTGCGTTTGATTTCGTCCGTGATATGCGGAATAACCTGAACAGTCTTGCCCAGATACTCACCACGACGCTCTTTTTCGATTACACTCTGATAGATTCTGCCGGTTGTAACGCTGTTTGCCTGTGTAGTCTGAGTACCTGTAAATCTCTCGTAGTGTCCCAAGTCGAGGTCGGTTTCGGCACCATCTACGGTTACATAGCATTCGCCGTGTTCGTAGGGGTTAAGCGTACCCGGGTCTACATTAATATACGGGTCAAGTTTTTGAATTGTTACCGAGTAGCCGCGAGATTGCAACAATCTTGCCAATGAGGCTGATATAATACCCTTGCCCAAAGATGAAGCAACACCTCCGGTTACAAAGATATATTTTGTCTGACGTTCATTCATTTTCGTTAGGATTTACTGTCTATTAATTTAATTTTTTCGATCAACACTGCCATATCTTCGCGAGCCTTGTCAATCTTGATTCTCACATCGCGAACCATATCATCTGCATTCTTGCTCTTAGCGAAGAAGCCGATATTGTTCTCCCACAATTGAATATCGCTCTCAAGCTGTTTTACTTTCTTATAGAGTTTATCACGTTCGTGAAGTAATGTGCTGCTGTTTTCCGTACGCTGAATCTTCTCTTTGAAGTGTTCCATTTTGCGTTCGCGCTCAGAACCGCGCAACTGAGCAAACAATCCGTCAATCAACTCTTTGTACTCCTTGTGGACTGCATCTTTATCCTTTGCTGGCACGAATCCGATTTCAGACCAACGACGCTGGAAACCCTTGATAGACTCGAACAGATCGCCATTTTCGGCTGCATCAAAACGTTTAATTTCATCTATCAACTCGCGTCTTGCAACCAGATTAGCCTCGTATTGCTGGTCAAGGCTGCCGAAATGTTCAGACTTACGGTTAAAGAACTTGTCGCAAGCTGCACGGAATCGTTTCCACACCACCTCTGAGTTTTTGCGAGCTGTAGGACCAATTTCCTTCCATTGACGTTGCAACTCGAGCAACTGATTCGTAGCCTTCTTCCACTCTTCACTTTCAGCCAAAGCCTCAGCCTGAATGCAGAGCTCAACCTTTGCCTGATAGTTGTTATCCATATCCGATTTCGCATCTGTGAAGAACTGACGTTTCTTTTCGAAGAAGTCGTCGCACAGTTTTCGGAATCGCTCATAGATTTTTGTATTCTCTTTCTTCGGAGCAAATCCGATAGTTTTCCAAATTTTCTGGATATTTACCAACTCTTCCGAAGCCTGATTCCACTCCTTACGGCCCGAGTAGTCTGCAGAAACGAGCTCTTCGAGTTTAGCACACAACTCGCTCTTCATTTCGAAATTGTGTTTCTGCTCCTCTTTGATGTGCTCGAAGTGTTCCTGATGGCGACGATTGACAACAGAACTTGCCTCCTTGAAGCGTTCCCACAATGTCTCTTTGAATTCAGTCACCACAGGACCTGTCTCACGCCACTCTTCGTGCAGTTTCTGCAATCTGTGGAATGCATCTACTACAGGGTTTTCAACGCTCAATCGTTCGGCCTCTTCACAGAGTCTGACTTTTGTTTCGTAATTCTTCTTCAAATCCAAGTCTTTCAGTTCCTTGTTTATCTTCACATAGTTGTAGAACTGTTCAACATACAGGTGATATGTTTCCCACAAATCCTTAACATTTGCTTGTGGCACAGCACCAATCTCTTTCCAACGGCGTTGGAGTTCACGGAATTGATTGAATGTATGATTTACGGTCTCTTTCGAATTGATGAGTTCCTTCAACTCGTCAATGATAACCAATTTTTCTTTGAGATTATTTTCTTTCGACTGTTCGATTTCCGAAGCCAACTGATCTCTGCGGGTACGATACTCCGCATAAAGTTCTTTGAAACGGATTTCGATCTCATCATCTTCCCTGATAAACTCTTCAGGGTTTCCGCCTGTATTAACAAACTGCGCACGCGCATTCTCCACCTCTTGTCTATAGATCTTGTAGAATGCAACCTTCATTGCCTCCACACGTTTTCGGATATCGCTCACTGCCTCAGTTTCGAGCAGTTCGGCAAATCGGTCGTTGATTTGCTGACGCGTCATATATCCATAATTTTCATCAACCTCTGCCGCCTCATTTGCGTAGTCGGCAATGTTCTCGGGGGTAGATTCGTTCGCATTTTCCACGAGCGAATTCTGTAATGCAGTATCGACCTCCATCGTGTCGATTTGTTCCAATGGAACAGCGTTTTGTTCGTCGGTAGTCATAACTCAAACGGATTAAAGTCAAAATAATTACGAACCATAACAAACCACCTTCCGAATTCATACTAATTCGGGGCAATTCGATTGGTCGCGGTTAGTCTCTATAAACACACAAAAATAGGAAAGTTTTTTCAAATGACAAAATCGTTTTTCAAAAAAGAATCCCAATAATTTTATTTCCTCAAACCCAACGACACAATACACTATATATCAAAAACATAGCACTTCGCCAAAGCAAAGTGCTATATTAATACAAAAACCGAGTTAAAGCTATTATTTCACAGCAATAGTCTCGATTTCAACCTTCACACCCAGCGGAAGTTTTGCCACTTGGTAGCATACGCGTGCAGGCATATCCTTTTGGTAAGTCTGTGCATATACGCCGTTCATTGCTGCGAAATCGTTCATATCTGCCAACAACACTGTCGATTTAACAACATCGTCAAAAGTAAAACCAGCTTCTGCCAAAATTGCGCCTGTGTTCTTGAGCGACTGAGCAGTCTGTTCTTCAATGGTTTCGGGCACTGTGCCTGTTTCTGGATTCACAGGAAGTTGTCCTGATACATACAATGTGTTTCCAGCCAAAATAGCCTGACTGTAAGGACCTACTGCTTTAGGAGCGTTAGGTGATGCTATAACTTTTTTCATATCTTGATTATGTTTTTGTTTTCGCCGTAAAATTAGAAAAATTTTTCAGTTCAATCAAATTTTTCATTACCTTTGCACACTAAATTAAATTTTCGAATCGATATGCGCATAATTTTTTCAATACTGTACTACGTTGCTTTACTGATATTTTCATCAATATATTTCCTTTTTATGTTTGTGGTCTTTCTTTTAACTTTTGCATTCGACCGCAAACGGGTAATAATCCATAGTTTGTCGATTTTGTATGCCTATTCGCTCTTCAGACCCGTACCATACTGGAAAGGAGAAGTCAAAGGTTTGAACAATTTTGACAAGAAGAGAACTTGCATTGTAGTTGCTAATCACCAATCAATGTTCGACATTCCGGTACTGTACGTGCTACCAGGAATCTTCAAGTGGGTATCAAAAAAGGAGGTATTCAAGATGCCATTTTTCGGCTGGGCATTGTGGATGAATGGCGACGTAGCAATTGAACGTGGCGCGGCTCGCAGCACTAAAAAGATGATTGCCGACTGCATCAAGCACCTAAGAAACGGAATCCGAGTAAACATCTTCCCCGAGGGTACTCGTTCGAAAACGGGCGTGATTGGAAAATTCAAAGATGGAGCATTCATCATCGCTAAGGAGGCTGGCGTAGACATTCAACCCGTAGTCATCGACGGCACTCGCTCGGCATTCGAGAAGGGGAAATGGTGGGTAGCAAACAATACCTTCAAGATTCACGTACTGCCCCGCATCGACAGAGAGGTTGTCAAAAATACAGATTTGGAGCAACTGAAAGATATGTGCCGCAATCAAATCGTTGCCGAGCACAAAACAATGAGACCCGAACTTTACGCTTAAAAATATAATTACTGAAACTTATGTCTGACCTGCTACAACAAAAGATGGTGCAAAACAGCTATGACGACTCAACCGTTGTAACCCTGCCTTGGAATGTACACATTCGTCATCGTCCCGGAATGTACATCGGGAAATTGGGCAATGGGACATCGGCTGACGATGGTATATATATGCTCACAAAAGAGGTGATTGACAACTCGGTAGACGAGTTCATCGCCGGCTATGGACGTACCATTGAAGTTACCATCGAGGACAAAACCGTAACCGTTCGCGACTTTGGCCGTGGACTGCCGTTGGGCAAGGTTGTGGAATTGGTTTCCGTAATGAATACGGGCAGTAAATACGAAACAAACGAAGCAAAAAAGGTATTCAAAAAATCTGGCGGTCTGAATGGTGTCGGCACAAAGGTTGTGAATGCACTATCTTCACATTTTGAGGCTACGAGTTATCGCGACGGAAAGAGTTGTTCGGCTACGTTCTCGGCAGGTAATCTGATTGACAAAGTCGAGTCTGAAGGCAATGCTTTGAGAAACGGGACTCTCATTCGATTCACCCCCGACGAAGAGGTATTCGGTCCATACGAATTCAACTTCGAAATCATCGAACAGATGTTGAGAAACTACTCGTATGTGAACGCCGGGCTGACTATCAAATTCAACGGACAGACATTCCTCTCGAAAGATGGTTTGTTAGACTTGTTGAAGGAGAATATGTCTACTGAACCTCTGTATGCTCCGATACATCTCAGAGGTGAAGATATTGAACTTGTAATCACCCACTCATCAAGTTATGGCGAACTTTGTTACAGTTTCGCCAATGGTCAATACACAGTTCTTGGTGGCACTCACCTCGTAGCATTCCGCGAAGGTTTAACTAAAACCATCAAAGAATTTTATAATAAGGATTTTGACCCGTCTGATATTCGATCTTCAATTGTAGCGGCAATCAGCCTTAGAGTTGATGAGCCTGTTTTCGAATCGCAGACAAAAACCAAACTCGGCTCAAAAGATATGGGATTGCAGGGTCCATCAATCAGACAGTTCGTTGGAGATTTCATCAAAAAAGAACTGGATAACTATCTGCACAAACACCCAGATACAGCCGAAATTCTGCTTAAAAAGATTCAGGATTCAGAACGCGAACGAAAAGAGATTAGCGGAATACAGAAAAAATCTCGAGAAACGGCAAAAAAGGTAAGTCTGAATAACCGCAAAGTGCGTGATTGCAGAATACACTTTAACGACAATAAAAATCCGTTGGCTGAAAAGTCAATGATATTTATCACCGAGGGTGACTCTGCGAGCGGCTCCATCACAAAATCACGTGATGCCAACTACCAGGCAGTATTCAGTCTGAGGGGTAAACCTCTGAACTGTTTCGGCTTGACTCGAAAGGTTGTCTACGAAAATACGGAATTCAACCTACTGCAGGCTGCACTCAACATCGAAGAGAGTTTGGACAATCTCAGATACAACAAAGTAATCGTGGCAACAGATGCCGACGTAGACGGTATGCACATCAGACTGCTGATGCTGACCTTCTTCCTGCAGTTCTTCCCCGAGTTGATTCGTCAGGGACACGTCTACATTCTGCAGACTCCACTGTTCCGAGTGCGCAACAAGAAAGAAACAAGATATTGCTACACCGACGAAGAACGTCAAATGGCTATTGCTCAGTTGTCAAACCCCGAAATCACACGATTCAAAGGTTTGGGTGAAATTTCGCCAGATGAATTCAAAAACTTCATCGATGACAATATGCGTCTGGAGCAGGTGAAAATCACAAAAGATGACCCTATTATGGGATTGTTGGAATTCTATATGGGCAAGAATACAGCCGACCGAAAAGATTTTATCATTGACAATCTCAAAATCGAAACCGATTTGATTGAAGAGTTGCAGGCTGCTAAAAATTCAAAATAACGAACTATGAGTAACGAGAGATATATCGAAGATGATGACCTGACTACTGACGTAGAACAGGAGAGTCTGCATAAATTCGACAACCTGACCGGCGAAGGTAGCAAAACTAAACTTATGGGTATGTTCCGAGAGTGGTTCTTGGACTACGCCTCATACGTTATTCTCGAACGTGCAGTGCCGCAACTCGAAGATGGACTTAAACCCGTGCAGCGCAGAATTATGCACTCAATGAAACGCATCGATGACGGACGTTTCAACAAAGTAGCTAACATCATCGGTTCGACTATGCAGTTCCACCCGCACGGAGACTCATCTATCGGTGGAGCATTGGTGCAGCTGGGACAGAAGGACTTGCTCGTAGAGTGTCAAGGTAACTGGGGTAATATTCTTACGGGCGACTCGGCAGCGGCTCCACGTTACATCGAGGCTCGACTCTCCAAATTCGCGCTCGACGTTGTATTCAATCCAAAGACTACGGAGTGGATTTCATCTTACGACGGACGTAACGAAGAACCCGTAACGTTGCCTGTGAAATTCCCATTGCTGCTGGCTCAAGGTGGAGAGGGTATTGCTGTAGGTCTGGCTTCGAAGATTCTGCCTCACAACTTCAACGAATTGCTCGACGCATCTATAGCATATCTCAAAGGCGAGGAGTTCGAACTCTATCCGGATTTCCCGACTGGCGGGCTGGCAGATTGCTCGAAGTATAACGACGGCTTAAGAGGTGGTGCAGTTAAGGTGCGCGCTCGAATAGTAAAAGAGGGCAACCGTACACTGAAAATCGTAGAAATACCTTTCGGCGAAACTACCGAATCTATCATAGAATCAATTATCAAGGCTAACAATAAGGGTAAAATAAAAATTAAGCACGTCGATGACAATACCTCGGCCGGAGCGGAAATCGTAATCACACTCACAAATGACGTTTCGCCCGATAAGACCATTGACGCACTATACGCATTCACAAACTGTGAAGTCTCGATATCGCCGAACAGTTGTGTAATTTACCAGAACAAGCCACTCTTTATGGGTGTGAGCGATATTCTGAAACATAGTGCAGACCAGACTCGCAACCTGCTGAAAAGAGAGCTCGAAATAGAACTCGCCGAACTCAATGAGCAATGGCACCTCATCAGCTTGGAAAAGATATTCATCGAGAATCGCATCTACCACAAAATCGAAGAGTGTAAGTCTTGGGAGGAGGTACTCGAAACAATCGACCGCGAACTCACACCGTTCAAATCGCAGTTGCGCCGAGAGATTACAACTGATGACATTATCCGCTTGACCGAAATCAAAATCAAGCGCATTTCGAAATACAACACCTTCAAAGCCGAAGAACAAATCCACGGCATTGATGAACAAATTGTTGCAGTTAAACACAACATCGAATTCATCACCGAATATACGATAAATTACTTCACGCGCATCAAAGAGAAATATGGCAAGGGACGTAATCGACAGACCGAATTGCGTTCGTTCGATACAATTGAGGCTGCGAAGGTTGTAGTGGCTAACGCGAAACTATACGTCGATAGAAAAGAGGGATTTTTCGGAACAGGTCCGCAAATGAAAAAAGATGAATTTGTTTGCGACTGCTCGGACATCGACGACATCATCATATTCACAAAGAGTGGTAAGTATATCATTACCAAAGTTTCAGGAAAGGCATTCTTCGAAAAAGATATCTACTACATAGGAATTTTCAAGAAAAACGACGACCGCACAATTTACAATCTACTCTACCGCGACGGCAAAAACGGTTCGATTATGGTTAAGCGTTGTGCAATTAAGGGCATTACCCGCGATAAAGTCTACGACATCACAAAGGGCACTCCACACTCGGAAATACTCTATATGAGCGTAAACCACAACGGCGAAGCAGAAATACTCAAAGTGTATTTCAAGCCGCGTCCAAGGCTCAAGAAGGTTATTGTAGACCTCGACTTCTCGACATTGGCAATCAAAGGCCGCCAAAGTCAGGGTAACCTCTTCTCGCGTTACGGAATCCACAAGGTGCAAGTGAAAGAGGCCGGGATATCAACTCTGGGTGGAATGAATATCTGGTTCGACGCAGATATCCGCAGACTCAATACAGATGGTCGTGGAGAGTTACTGGGCGAATTCAAGGGCAACGACAAAATTCTGGTAGTAACCAAATCGGGAACATACTACACAACCGGCTTCGACGTGGGACAACACTTCCCCGAAGATATGATTATTATCAAGCGTCATACACCGGGTGAAATATATTCGGTTACCTACTTCGATGCAGAGCAGGACTACTTCTATGTTAAGCGATTCCTCGGCGAGTTGTCAGACAAACCAATGAGTTTCATTGACGAAAATCCAAATTCGTATATGGTCGAATTCAACGACGACCGTTTCCCTCAACTCAAAGTAGTATACGGAGGCAAATACTCGACACGTCCAACAGAACTCATTGATGTAGAAGAGTTTATTGGAGTTAAGGGTGTCAAAGCAAAAGGCAAACGTGTAACTACATACGAAACAACTTCTATTAGATTTGTAGAACCACTCGAAAAGGAAATTCTCGAAGAACTCACTCAGGAGAGTTTTATTCCCGAAGGTGTGGCTGTAGAAGAAATCGCTGAAGAGGAACACGATATGGTACAACAAGAGTTGTTCTAAACGATGAGGGTCTATCTGGTTGGATTTATGGGGTGCGGTAAGAGCAGTATCGGTAAGATGTTGGCTCGCGAGTTGGGATACACCTTTGTTGATATGGACAAACGATTGTCCGAGCGTGAAGGTCGTAGCGTGAACGAAATTTTTGCGCACTACGGCGAGAATCATTTCCGCAAATTGGAGGCGGACTTTCTGCGCGAGATAGCCGAAAAAGGCGGAGAAAATCAGATTATCGCCACAGGCGGCGGCGTAGCCTGCAAAGAGGAAAATCTGGAGGTGATGTTGCAGTCGGGGGTCGTAGTCTATCTCAAGCGTACCAGCCAAGAGTTGTTGCGCCGACTCGTTGCTGGTCAGCACTCCAGACCGTTGATTCAAAACAAGACTCCCCAACAAATCGCAGAGTTCATCGACACCACCCTAACAATCAGAGAGCCATACTACTCGCGAGCAAACATCGTTGTAGACTGCGATCATATCGGCGATTCCGCCGCAATATCCGTTATCCGTATGGCACTAGAGATGGGATATTGAATAATTTTTAAAACTTTTTCCTTGCCTATAACAAAAATATTCTCTACTTTTGTCCCGAGATATTTTGTCTTTGCATTTTTAATAAAAAATAACTAGTTATGAAATTATTTACACACTTGGCTTTCATCATATTGGCAGCATTCATTACTGCTTGTAGTAGTGATGAAAAGGAATCTGCCGAATTGGTGGAAATGCACTTCCGAGCAGTTATGCCCGATTCAAACTTATCAAAATCGGTAGGTTCTGGAAATCTTGTAAACGTGTTGTATGTAGAAGCGATTTCAAACACAGGCAAGAAAGTCCGCTATGAATTTCCTGTAACATCAGGATATGTTGATGCAAGAATTTCTTTGGCTAAAGGATTGACCTACGATATCATATTTTGGGCTCAACGAAAAGAGAACAACCCCTATGACAATCTTGATTTAACAGCAATCAAGATGAATTTACCAACAACCACAACCAATGTGTTGGCAATGGAGCAATATGATGCCTTTTATGCAACATTAAGGAATGTACCCGCAGAAGACAAAGCTGTTACAGATGTTGAACTAACAAGACCACTTGCTCAGGTAAACGTAGCCCACACAAGAGATGATGCAAAAGACGTGAAAATTAATTTAGGTTCAATTCCTATGGTCTTTAAGCCACTTGAAGCAAAATTAACCAATGAAGAAAATATTGAGATAAATTTTGAACCTTGTAGACAAAAGATCACACTTGATGGCCTAACGTATAATCATTTAGCGATGATGTACATATTTGCAACACCTACAGACTACAACACAAGTTTCGTGTTAGACATCATAACAAATGATGATAGTAAAATTACGATTGATAATAGTTTGAACGTAAAAGCAAATCACAGAACAAACATTATAAATAGTCTCTCTAGTGATGAGTTCAATTAGGTATATCACCCTTTATAAATTAATAAAATGAAACAATTTGCACGTATATTTCTCATTATCTTCACATTGGGGATATTTGAGGTTCAGGCTCAACAGCACCCAGAGAGTCGAATCAAATTGGTCTTTCGAGAAAAAAGTGTGGTAATCGATCCGACATTTGACAATAATGCTCAAAGAATCGAGGAAATCATTGCCCTTCTGGAAGAAATTAGAACCGATAGTACAGCTGAAGTTGTTGAAGTTCAGTTTTGTGGTTCGGCATCACCGGAAGACAGTTATCAGTTGAATAAACAATTGGCGAGAGGCCGTTTACAAGCCCTTGAACGAATTGTACGAAGACAAATTTCAATCCCGGATAGCATCATTGTTAGAAATGACTCATATATTCCTTGGCACGAATTGAAAGCTGCGGTAGAGGCTTCCGACATCAGCCACAAAGAAGAAATTCTGTCAATCATCGCAGAAAAACCACGTTTGGTTGCCTACCACAGAAAAGGTGAACAAGTGGATATCCGTGTGGAAAAATTGAAACAATTAGATGGAGGTCGTGTTTGGGAAAGAATGGATAGAGAATTCTTCTCAAAACTTAGAAATGCATTCGCAATAATCCTCACTCGTAGAGTCAACCTGCCGAAAGTAGAAGGTACTCCTGAATTGGTAAATATCTACATCGAAGCACAAGAGAGTGAAATCGAATACCAAAAACCGTTTGAAATTGAAAAGGCTCCAGAAGAATGGATGCCGCACCTCTACATCAAAACCAATGGTTTGGCGTTGGCTATGGGTGTGAGCAACTTCGCAGTGGAACTTGACATTACTAAACATCTGTCTTTCACTCTGCCAATTTACTTCTCGGCGTGGAACTACTTCACATCTGAGCTCAAGTTCAGAACATTCGCAGTTCAACCCGAAGTGAGATATTGGTTCTCTGAGAAAAATGACGGTTGGTTTACTGGTGCACACTTCGGATTCGCATACTACAACGTTGCGTGGTGTGGTGATTGGAGAATCCAAGACTATAGACGTGAGAGTCCTACAATGGGAGGTGGTTTAAGTGTTGGATATAGAAAACCACTTGGAGCAAGCAAACGTTGGAAATTGGAATTCTCACTTGGCGGAGGCGTATACGATTTGCATTATGACAAATTCCATAACGAGTCAAATGGAGAACTTGCAAAATCAGGAAGAAAAACATTCATCGGTGTGGATAATGCAGCTGTAACGTTAGCATATATGTTTGATTTGAAGAAAGGAGGTAAATAATGAAAACTTTATTGAGAAAAATATTTCAAGTATTTGTTGTTGTAGCATTGATACTTTCTTCGGGCTGTAACGTACACGAATGGCCAGGTCCTCTGAAGTTTATTGACATTAAGTTGAAATTGAACTACAAGACCCCAATGACTGTTGTTGGCGAGAACTACGAAACTCGTGCAGAAGGCTTATTCCCCTCTGATAGGGATATGAGGTACATTGTTCGAGCATACCCCATTTCAGAAAGTGGTGTAGTCTCAAAAGAGCACTCTTATGAACATATATTCGTAGACAAAGCATCTGATGGTTATGATTGTGAAGTCGTATTGAGTATCGCTCCTGGAAAATACAAACTAATGGTATGGTCGGATATCGTTCCCGTTGGTAGCACTGAAAATGAATACTATGATGCGAAGAACTTTGGTAGTATTCTACTTAAAAATCACGTCGCAAATACAGACTATCGTGATGCATTCAGAGGTTGGAAAGAGGTGTATATTGAAACAATTTTAATCAGACCTGAAGAACCTGAAGTATTTGAGATTGAAATGTTGAGACCTCTTGGAAAATTTGAATTGGTTTCTGATGACATTCTCGAATTCGTTGAGAGGGAAGAAAAGATTGCAAAATATCGCGTAACAGGTTCTAAGGGGGATTCAAAAGGAGACTCTAAGGTTGATATCGACGATTACAAAATCGAAATAGAATATTCAGGTTGGATGCAGGACGAATACTCATTGTTCGAAGATGCCCACATTAATGCTCATAAATATAAGTTTGAATCTAAACTTATCAAGATTAATGAAAGAGAGGCTTCGTTAGGTTTCGACTACATCTTCGTAAACGAGGAACCGAACACAACTATCCGTATCATCATCTACGACAAGTTCGGAAACTTGGTATCAACATCAGAAGACATTAAGGTGCCAATTGCAAGAAGTCAGCATACTATCTTGAGAGGTAAATTCTTAACGTCTAAAGCATCAGGAGGTGTATATATCAATCCTGAATTTACAGACGACCACAATATCTTCTTCGGCATGGAACAGCCGGCTCCTGCTCCGGCTCCTACTCCAGCACCGGCAACTCAAGAATAAGGTGATGACTATGGTTATTAACTTGATGAGTGTGATTGTTGATTAACTTTATCAAGTAAAATATCAAATAAAGAAGTGCGATCGGATTTCCAATCGCACTTCTTTATTCCGAAAAAATAAGCGCTACCACTTTTCGGTAGCGCTTATTCTATATCGACATCGTAACACTTACTCTAGTGAGCGGCCCTCCAAGCGGAGGCGCTAATTTCGATACCTTAACCGTAGCCGACTTTAATTGCTCAGGGAAGTTGCTCTTGAGCGACTCCAAAATGCGACGAGCTACGTTTTCCAGAATGCGCGACGGCTGAGCCATCTGTTCTGCCACTAACTCATAGATTGTCAAATAATTAACAGTCTTAGTAATATCATCTTCTGTAGCTGCCGTTCCAACGTCTACCATCATCTCAAGCCAAACAAGAAATCGATTGCCAACTTTCTGTTCGAGATCATAACACCCGTGAGCCGAGTAAAACTCCATCTCCTCTAGTTCGATTTTAACAAGTTCCATCTTTAATCATATTTTACTGCAAATATATACAATGCCGCTCTTAAATACAAATTTTTGAATTACGGCACAAAATTTGTCCATCTGTTATTCAAAACTTTGAAGTTGAATAACCTTATTAAATTTTATGAAAAAAATTACATTAACACTTGCTGCAATCGCATCTACACTCACGATTTCGGCACAGGTTGCGAACACGGCTCAATCGCACCAAACATTCGAAGACAAACTTATGCAGAACATCGACCATCGATTCAGCGAACCTTCGACTCCGAGATTCATCTTCGTAGACCGACAAATGAAATATGCACTCGGTATGGGTGGTAGCGTGAGACTCACCTCATCATTCGGATTCGGTAAAATTATACCACAGACTCCGGCATATAGTTTCATTCCGGCACAAATCAGAACAGGTGATATTCCGTTGGCTAAATCACAATATCTGATGTCGGCAAATACATCGCAGATTTTCTTCAAACTCGTAGGTCATAACCCTATTTTGAAAGATTTTACAACATTTGTTTCGATGAATTTCACAGGTGGCGAGTCGGGCAAGGAGCCACAACTCAGACAAGCATACGTTACCTTCCGAGGCATCACTGCTGGTCGCGCGTGGAGCGCATTCAACGACCTTGCTGCAGTGCCGCCAACCATCGACTTCCAAGGTCCCAATGGCGCATCAGAACTGTTGAACTACCAGATTCGCTACACGCTCGATTTGGGTCACCGCTGGAGATTGGCTGCGTCTGCCGAAATGCCATCAATTTCCGCTACTTATGGCGAGTATAACACCGAACTCGACCAAAGTATCCCCGACTTCATTATCTATGGTCAATACCAATGGAACAATGGCAAAAACCACATTCGATTGTCAGGATTGATTCGCAATATGAACTACCACGACGATGAAGCCGATAAAAACCGAATCAACACAGGCTGGGCCGCACAACTCAGCGGATTAGCAAATATCACTCCGTCACTCACTGCATTCTGGCAAGCAACCTACGGCGAAGGTTTCGGTTCTTACATCAATGACCTGAGTATGCTTGACCTGGATATGGTACCGAATAATAACACGCAGGGCAAAATGCAATCACTCGAGGCGTGGGCAGGCTACGCAGGGCTGAAGATGGAATTCTCGCCCAGAGTCTTCTGCTCGGTAACATACAGCCAGGCTAAGGTCTATTCAAAAGATAGTTTCTTCATAGAAAATATGTATAAAACAGGGCAATACATAGCAGGTAACGTATTCTGGAATCTGACCGAAAACTGCCATATCGGCGCAGAATATCTGCTGGGTAAACGCACAAATATGAATAACGAAGACCGTAGCGCAAACCGAGTAAATCTGTTAGTTCAATATAATTTCTAATCCCTATTCATTCCTTCTACTGCGTCGGAGAGAACTAAAATTCAAAAAAGGTCTCTCCGATTTTTTATCTGAAAATTTTCGATTGAGGCGTTCAAATTTGAAGAAAAATTTGTATATTTGTAATCAATATAAACCCTAAAAAAAATCGAAAATTATGAAGAAATATCGTTGTACTGTATGTGGTTATATCCACGAAGGTGAACTCACAGCAGACTTTGTATGCCCGAAATGCAAAAAACCTGCATCATTCTTTGAAGAAGTAGTTGAAGAAAAAGCAGCAGGAAATCCTTATGCAGGCACCAAAACTGAAAAGAACCTGATGGACGCTTTCGCAGGAGAAAGCCAAGCTCGCAATAAATATACCTATTTTGCAGAAGTTGCTCGTCGTGAAGGTTACGAACAACTGGCTGAGATTTTCTTGCAGACTGCTCGCAACGAACAAGAACACGCTCGTCTGTGGTTCGAGGCACTGAACGGTATCGGCAATACTGCAGAAAACTTATTGCACGCAGCTGAAGGTGAAAACTACGAATGGACAGATATGTATGACCGCTTTGCTAAAGATGCAGAAGAAGAAGGTTTCGCTGAATTGGCAGAACGTTTCCGCCGTGTTGCTGCAATCGAAAAACAACACGAAGAACGCTACCGCAAACTGCTCAACAACGTCGAAATGAAACAAGTTTTCGAAAAAGGCGAACAAGTTATGTGGGAATGCCGCGTATGTGGACACATAGTAGTTGGTAACAAGGCTCCGGAAGTTTGCCCAGTATGCAAATACTCTCAAAGCTACTTCGAAGTAAGAAAAGAAAATTATTAGTATTTATACTCCAATAATTGTTTTCACGTTATTTAATTAAAAATTTAGAGCTATGTTAAGTCAGAAATTGCAAGATGCTATCAATGCACAAATCAACGCCGAATTGTGGTCGGCATACCTCTACCTGGCGATGTCTATGGACGCTGAAGCTAAGGGTTACAAAGGCGTAGCAAACTGGTTTTTCGTTCAGTTCCAAGAAGAACAAGACCACGCTCGCATCTTTATGAACTATCTGAATTCACGCGACGTTAAGGTTGAACTCAAACCTATCGAAGCTGTAGATACAACTTGGAATTCTGTTCTGGATATGTACAAACAGACTCTCGAACACGAAAAACGAGTTACTGCAATGATTAACAACATCGCTGCTATCGCAAGAGAAGATAACGACTTCGCATCTATAAACCGTATGGTTTGGTTCATTGACGAACAGGTGGAAGAAGAGGAATCGGCTCGAGATATGATTACTGCACTTGAGGCTGTCGAAGGCAATAAGTACGGTATGTATATGTTAGATAAAGAATTGGCGACAAGAACTTACGCTGCGCCATCTCCGCTGACAACTACTGAAGAATAATTATTAATGTTCAATTTTGAAATGAGGGGAATGCTCTATTGAGGAGCAATCCCCTTTTTTATTACTCCATAAAGTTTACGACATCTGCTACGGTAACAAACGAGCGAATGTCCGCACCGGTCAGTTTCTTGCCGAATTCGTCATCAAACAACACAATCAACGCCAACTTCGACATCGAATCATATTGGTCAATATCGGCCAATTTAGTATCTTCTGCGAGCGTTCCAGGCTCGATGTCAAGCATCTCCTCAAAGAGTCGAATTTTATCTGTACGATTCATATTCTATTGTGCATTTTTTAGTTTCGTAATCAAATCCCATATAGACTGCGCCGAATTGAAATTTTCAGGGTCGAGTTCCGAGATGCGAATCTGCACCCCGAACGCGTCGTCTAATTCGGAGATTATCGATGCAATGTCGAACGAATCCAACACACCATCATCAACCAGCGCACTCTCACAAGCAAAATCGACATCTGGTCTGATTGTCTTCAAAATTTCCAGTAATTTATCCATAGTTCATAATTTTAACATCGAAAATGAATATTTATTAGTCGAGCCAAATCCCATTTTTTTGTAGAGATTCTGCGCCGATGAGTTATCCTGTCGCACCCAAAGCGAGTAGCGCGAATTAACGTTGCGGCAGACGCGAACAAACTCCGACACCAACTGTCGAGCAATCCCCTGCCCTCGTAATTCGGGCTCCACGACGATGTGTGCCAAAACATTCTTGCCCGACTGCGTATCATAGTGCAGCGCTGCACGAGGCTCGCCACCTACCAATGCAATCAAAATCACACCCTTCGCCAGCAATGATTCACACTCTGCAACTTCAATATAGTCGCCCGTATATGGGTCGAATGTTGAATTGAACAGATTTACTGCATACTCAACCTCTCCCAACGATGATGCAGGGCGCACATCGCAACCACAATCCTCTGAATAAAGTTCAATATCATCATACTTAGCCTCGTACAATACTCTCGAAATATGAGGCGACCAACCGCTACGCTGCCAATAATCAGACTCTGCGAGTGGGAATCCACCTGCACGATGGACAATCTCCAGCACAAAAGTACCGTCTGCAAGCAGCAATGGTTCGCTCAAGTCATTCAGATAGTAATATACCCGCTGACAACGAGCCTGCTCAACCAGCAATGCCAAATTATTCTCAGTACAGCAATACGACAACCTACCAGACTGCACAATGCGTTCTACTTGCGTGCGCATCATATAGTTGTTTGTCAGTGACTTTGGCCGACAATACACCTCCAGCAATCTGTTCAATTCCGCAAAATCTGCTATCCTATTGGCACTCATAAATTCGTTTCAATTCCACTCTGTCAATCTTTCCGTTTCGGTTATAGGGCATCTGTCCGAGCAAATCAACCCTACTCGGAACCATATATTTTGGCAACTGCTCACGAATAACTGCCACCACATCTATCGGCTGAGAATCAACCGTTGTATAATACAGCACAATCTGTCCACGCTGCGAATCGTAAATGCACGCAGCACTCGTTACCCTCTCAATAGAGCAGGCAACAGCCTCAATTTCCCCCAATTCGATGCGGTATCCCTGATGTTTTATCTGGTTATCTCGACGAGATACGAATTCGAGTTCACCGCGAGAATTACACCGAACAAGGTCTCCCGTACGGTAAACCCTGTCACAATATAGATTATGCAGAGGATTCTGAACAAATACTTCATCGCTATACGATTGGTTGTTGAAGTACCCCAAAGCTACTCCCGTTCCCCTCACATAGAGTTCGCCAATCTCACCCTGTTCTGCGAGTTGCCCACTATCATTGAGCACAAACACCTGCTTATTCCGACAAGCCGTTCCTATCGGTATAAATTGGTCATCTTCGAACTCGCTATCAACTACATAGTATGTGCAATCAACCGTGATTTCCGTAGGACCATACAAGTTTACAAACTGCACATCAGGCAAATTTTCTCGCCAAACCCGAAGATATTTCGCACACATTGGCTCGCCCGCAAAAAATACCTTTTTCAAATAGCGAGGAATCTGCTGTTCAAATATATTGCTATTCCCGACCATCACTACAGCAGAAGTTGCCCACAACACTACGCTTATTCTATTATCATTCAGATAGTTAATCAGCAATTTCGGAAATATAAAAAATTTATTGGGAACTATGTGCAGTTCGGCTCCCGTACGCATCGAAATGTATATATCCTTAACCGACGCATCAAAATAGAAAGGAGTCTGGTTAGCAATATTATCGCTCGCCGAAAAGCCAAAAGTTTCGACAAGCCAGTTTGTTAAGTCCATTACTCCTCGATGAGAAACGACTACGCCCTTGGGTATTCCCGTAGAACCGCTGGTAAAGATTACATACAACGGATCGCAATCAATCATCTGGAGTTCAATCTGCGCTAGTTCAGTCACATTAACTTCGTGCGCAACTATTTCGGCATAGTCTAATCTGGCTCCAGCAAACCCTATCTCGTCGAGCAGATTTAGGTGCTGCGGAGTAATCGAAACGGCAGCAATCGGATTGAGTTGCTCAACAATCGACCTCAACCGAGAAGCAGGCATAGACGAATCAATCGGCACATAAAAATTACCACTTGCGACTACGCCCATAAATGCAACAATGCTCTCCAGCCGTCGCTCGACAAAGACAATAACAGGCTGTCGCACAATACCAAGCGACTCAGCTATGGCACTGCCGATACTTTGCGCTGCGCAGTACCACTGCGCGAAAGTCAAACTACTGCGTTCGTCTACAAGCGCACGCTTATCAGCAGACCTCTCTGCCGTAGCTCGTAACCAACTTATGACGTTTGTTTGCATAATCATCTATCATACAACTGATTTGGGTTAGTTATCAATCCCTCCTCGAATATTTCGTCATCTTCCACTATGGGTAAAATATCATCTGTAGCTATCTCAAACGATGTTATGCCCAATGATATACCGATTCCAAAACCACAGCACAATACGCGGATTGTTTGCGATTTGCAACTCTCTCCATATCTATCACATAGTGAAAGTATTGCCGATGCTCCAGAGGTATTTCCATAACGATCGAGCGTTATGGGCATCTTTTCAAAATCAATCTTCACCTTCTTGGCTATCTGTTTGAGAATGTATAAATTGGCCTGATGAAATGCAAAGCAGTCGTAATCATCTACCGTAGTAGACGTTTTTCTCAAGAAATCGCGAATCAGCTTCGGAACATCAAAAATCGTAAACGTAAAGACCGAAGTCCCCTGAATAAACGAATTCAACAACGAACGCGGATTACCGTCCTGACACATAACCACTTGCGGATCGGCATTCAGATTGCGATAACCACCGCCCGGAATAATCATATATTTGAATCCCGAACCGTCGCTGCGCACCATAGCCTTAATTCTATCGCTCATATTATCGCTCTTTTCCAGCAGCATTGCGCCACCAGCCTCGCCAAATAACATCGCAGAACTGCGGTCTGTCGGACACACCGATTTTCCCGCCGTATCTCCCACAATCAGCAACGCTTTCGATATGTCACCCGTATTCATAATCGACGCTACGGTCTGCATTCCTATAACCAACGACGAACACCCCAAACTAATATCATAACAAACTGCATCACAGGGTATTCCCAAGCGATACTGCAGCACAAATGCCGTAGCAGGCCGCCTATAATCGGGACTATGCGACGCAAATATCAACGCCCCAATCTCCTCTGGTTGAATACCTTTTTTTGCCAATAATTCGCATGCAGCTCGAAAACCTAAGTCACTGCAAGTCTGATGTTCCAGAGTTCTGCGGGTCTCCTCCACGCCCGTCATTTCAATAAACTTCTCAACCTCAGACTCACCGAATACCGACTTATAACTACGCGTCGTAACAACCTGCTTTGGAACTGCACAAGCTACACCCGAGACCCGTATATTGTTGAATTCAAAATATGCCATAGTCTAAAAATCCATCTTCTTTGCAGGGTAACCAATAACACGAGTATTGGGTTTTATGTTCGAAAATACAATACTTCCAGCGCAAATGAAGGCATCATCACCAACTTTCAATCCGTTGAGCACAACGGCGTGGCTACCGACAAAGACACGCTTACCGAGCTGCGCAGTAGTTACATTGGCAAATCCCGTAATAGTCGAGTAGTCACCTACCGTAGCATCTTGTCCAACCATACAGCCTGCCAGATGCACAAAGTCGCCTATCTGTGCGCAGTCGCCAACTGACGATCGTCCACCAATAAAACAGCCCCTGCCCAACTTCGCCTTCTCGTTAACCATTGCCAGCGGGTGAATCAACGAAATGAATTCGGCTCCTTTGGCACTCAACTGCTCGACAAGTTTAGCCTTCACCGCAGGATTGGCTACACCCAAAACGTAGCGCTCATTTTCACCTACAACCCAATCCTTTATGGTACCGATGACCTTGTAATCGCAATCCTTACCATCTAATGCGTGCAGATTGTCATCTATCAGCCCCTTAATCTGCCAATCATAATTATTGTACTCAATCACAGCCTTCGCCAGATAGAGAGCCTCGCGTCCAAATCCGCCCGCACCAACTATTATTATATCCAACATAAATACTTATTTTTCTAACTTCTATATAGAGGGAAAAAACTGCTCTCGATATCAAATTCAGGGTCGGCATCTACACGTTTCTGTACCAATTTCGAGTAAATTTCCTGCAAAAATATCTCCTTGCCAATCGAGAACCGACACTCATAATTCTTATTGAACGAGCGCTTAAACCTGAACAGATTGTCCTCGCCCGAGCCAACTCCGCCACCCAAATGCAGCGTCTTATAGCCGTGTTCCACACCCCACAACGCAGCCTCATAGAGCAGTAAATTGCCAGCTGCGTAGTTGCGATACTCAACGCGCGAACCTGCCAAATGGTAGTGCATACGTCCATTCGCAAACAACATTATAGCCACAGATATTACAACACCCTCATATACTGCATAGAATATCAGATAGTTATCTTTAAGTTCCTGTGCAAGTGAATCGTAAAACTCGTGTTCGAAATAGTAATACTCCTTCGCCTCATCTCGACTCATCGTTGAGTTGTATATCTCGATGAACTCATCAAATAGCTCAGCACCCTGCCCCGAACGAATTTCAACGCCACGCTTGGCAGCCTTTCTAATAGAAGTTCTATTCTGATGAATCATATTCTGCAGTATAACCTCCTCTGAATCGAGCGCCATTTCAATGGTATATCCCAAATCTATGACTGATGCTACCGAGCGCATATTATCTGCATTTCGCAACTGAGGGTGATAACGCACAAAATTTGAAACAATATGCCGATTGCGCATTGACTCAACATACTCATCATAAAATCGTCGAATATTCTCGTGTGAAGCATCACCCTCAAAGAGCACTCCACCATAACCATAGGGCGTAATAGCATCAAACCAGCAATCATCAACTATGCGTTTCATATAGACATAAATCGCTCGCAGCGACGCCGAATCGTAATACATCAACTCGGGCTCACCATCGCCGTGCAGTTTGAATCCCTTCACATAGCCGCTCAGGTAGTAGACATCATACTGCGCGAATGAGGTTACAACTGCGTCCCAGCGTTCCGAATCGGTTATATCTATTATTTCAATCATTCAGTATCATTTTTATCTTTTCACCCAACATATCAATCTCAGCTGAGGTGTATCTCGCATCACAATGTATTGACAACATTCTGTTGCTAAAATCCATTACCTCGGTACTACCCGACTCCAACGGCCACAATATCGCAGGATATATTTGTTCAGATATAAGACTATTGCGTACTGCATCACGTTGTTGCCCACTCTCAAATAGCAACACTGCCGAAAAGGGATTACACTTGCCATTTTCGGGTTTAAGGCAACACACCTCCGCCCCCAGCGACGCAATCAATCTCGTCCAATTCTCGCGTTTGGCAGCATACCACCCCGTAGTGTCAAAATGGTCAATTACCTTCCGGCTACGAATATCTGGCGCACAAATCGCCATTTCCGACATTGCATCTTCACACCTTCTGAACAGCGTCAAATACTCCTCTTTTGACAGTTCAACACCCGAAAGGTAATCGCGTTTCAAATCCATTGCCCGCCACCTCAATGCACCCACGCAATCCTCACTCGCCAGCTCCATATCGGGCAGCGGCAAATTACGAGGCGACCAGATGATTCCACCCTCTGCTATGGGTAACGACTTCCTCAACGAAGCCACACACCAATCGGCATCACTACCCGCAGCCCACTCACCTGTCAAATCGTGCGAATGGTCCTCGATTACGGGCACGGGCAGGTGTGCATTGCTACGCACGCCTCTCAGTCCGAAATAATTGACCCGCAGCAGAGCATCTCCTTCGCAAAAATCGAGTTGCGAAATAACCCGTTCATCATCTGCAGTCGGAAAATCTTCATAAGTCATCATTTCCACCCCAGATTCACTAAGATACGCCGCCACCTCGCCACAAAAATAGGCAGGCAACCACAAGCGTTTCCAGCCGTTGTGTTTCAGCAACAAAGCCAAACTCTGACGCCCACCTGCTGTAAGCAGCCTGCGATTCGGCAAACTATCCGACTGCCGCACACACCACTGCTCAATCGAGTGAAAATGAGAACCAAATTCCATTACTTCTTCATATTTCTTAGACGTTCGGCGAATCCCAAATCATCAACATTTCGCATTTCGGCTCCGCCATCACCAATATCCCTATTCTTGAGAACATTTACTATTGTCATCATCAATATCTTAAAGTCGAGTGCGGCCGAACAATGGTCAATATACCAAACATCGAACTCGAATTTTTTACTCAACTTACAGAGATTTCGACCATTAACCTGAGCCCAGCCCGTAATGCCGGGTTTCATATCGTGTCGGCGAGCCTGACGCTCGGTGTACAGCGGCAGATAATCTACCAATAG
>JAZTZL010000011.1:0-15743 GCA_045637425.1 Rikenellaceae bacterium
TACCAAAATTTCTTCGCCACGCATAATCACAGTATCTCGTGTTGGCAGCACCGGGTCAATTTCATAACCTTTAGGAAATTTTCGTGGTTTCTGTCCATACACTTCTGATGACAAGCCAACTACCACCAAAAGAAACAATAAAATGTACTTTTTCATAATAATTGAGTTTTTATCTTACTGTTCTTAGTGAGAAGTTATCTTTATACCTCCTCGACTCGGTCGTTGATAGGTAGTTGCTTGATACGGACTTACCAAACTTGCTTTTAATTTTTCTTCCAGTTGTTTTTTCTCTTCGGCAGTCTTGGCAACATACACTATTCTTCCTGACATTTGAGAATCACCAGATCGCAAATCAACCCATTTAAATTCATAGGTAGTTGTATTCTTCGGTTTAAGTTTAATGATATAAGCCCCCCTCTTATAGACAGCTCCATCAATTTTCTTAAGATCAGACTTCTTGGACTTACCATAACCAATAATCTCTATTTCTTTTACCACCAATTCACTCAAAAAACCACCGACCTCGATTTCTTCTCCAAGCATAATTACGGTGTCACGTCTTGGTAAAAATGGATCGTGCGCATAAACTCCCCAGGGTGTAAATCTTTCAAATTTCTTGGTATCAGATTTTTGCCCATAGACCTCGGGTGACAAACATAATATCGTCAAAAGGAAAAGTAAAAAATGTTTCTTCATAAATATGCCATCTTAAAGTTCCGAATCTGTCGTAAAACTTATATACGCCACATCTGTGTTAGAATTTCCCATCTCATCTGGAAATCCTCTTACTGTAACTTTTATTATGTATTCCGTATTGGATTTCAAATTATCTATTTCATACGGACTATACACAATATCATCGGGACTTATGGTTCCTGGATAAGAAAAATGTTCTTTTATAGATACAGTGTCAGAATTACACACATCAATCTTCACAGACACTGCACCTTCGTGTTCGACAACAAGGTGAGCAGACCTAGATGTAATACTAGTCACTGACCACCATATAATTCTAACTTGAGGTATAATAGCATATGCCGCTAAAGATACACCACAAAGCAATACGGTCATCAAAGACCACTTTTTAATTTGACTTAGATTTTTCATTTTGTTTTTAATTTAAGTTAGAAAAAAAATTATCTTCGCAAATGTATTAAATATTTGACTATATTCCAAATATTTATCAAAATATTTTATATTTGCCGTTACAAGACCTTATTTTTTTTCAATAATCAATATTGTTGAAAATAAAAACCCGCCACGATGTTCGGGCGGGTTGTGCATAAGCTATATATTCTAATATTTAGAATGCCTTAGCAATACCGATGAAATCTTCAGCCTTGAGTGCTGCGCCACCAATCAGACCGCCGTCGACGTCCTCCTTAGCGAACAATTCACCTGCATTTGACGGCTTGCAACTACCGCCATAGAGAATAGGTGTATTCTGAGCTGCTGTGCCAAACTTCGATTCCAATACCTTACGAATGTGTGCGTGGATTTCCTGCGCTTGATCTGCAGTTGCAGTCTTGCCTGTGCCGATTGCCCACACTGGTTCGTAAGCGATAATCACCTTCTCGAATTGTTCTGCATTCAGATTGAAAATTACCTCTTCAATTTGCTGTTTTACTACATTGAAGTGTTCACCTGCCTCGCGCTGTTCGAGACGTTCGCCCACGCAGTAGATAGGTTTCAGTCCGTTTTCGAATGCCAATGACATCTTTGAGTTCAGTGTTTCGGCTGTTTCTCCATAATATTGACGACGTTCTGAGTGTCCCAGAATTACGTATTCCGTGTCAATAGACTTGAGCATTTGTGCTGAAACTTCGCCTGTGTATGCACCCGATGCGTGGTCTGCGCAGTTTTGTGCGCCTACTGCGATGCCGCTGTTTTTTGCTGCATCAATCACACTGCACAAGTGTGTAAACGGAGGGCATACAATAAGTTCCACACAAGAACAGATATCGTTTTTCAGTTCGGTGATGCCTTTTACCAAAGCTACACCTTCGGCCGGAGTGGTATTCATTTTCCAGTTTCCGGCAACTATTTTTCTTCTCATTGCAATTGGTTTTAGTTATTGATTATCTTCACACCACTTCTTGACATCTTCCATTGACGGAGCCTTCAGTCCGAGTTTGTACTTCTTGTTGTGGCCGCACAAATCGTTGAACAATTTTCCTGCCGAAGCGCGTTTCAAACTATCAACAGTTTGAATGCTCATTTTTCTCAGCACATCGACCCATTCAGCGGGTACGCCCACTTCAATGAATTTTTCGTCATTATCTATTACAGGTTTCTTTTCGGGGCGCATTTGTGGGAACAGCAATACGTCTTGGATTGACGGGCTGTCGGTCATAAACATAGTCAGACGGTCAACACCGATACCAAGACCCGAGCAGGTTGGCATACCATATTCCAGAGCGCGGATAAAGTCCATATCGATGAACATTGCTTCGTCGTCGCCTTTTTCGCTGAGTCGCAATTGCTCTTGGAAACGTTCCAACTGGTCAATCGGGTCGTTCAATTCAGAGTAAGCATTACACAACTCTTTACCATTTACGAACAATTCGAAACGTTCAGTCAAATCTGGATTATCTCTGTGGCGTTTGCACAACGGAGACATTTCACTTGGATAATCGATGATGAATGTCGGTTGGATAAGGTCATCTTCGCAGTATTGTCCGAAGATTGCATCAATCAACTTGCCTTTGCCCATAGTTTCGTCTACGGGGACATTCAGGCGTTTGCAAGCCTCGCGCAGTTGGTCTTCGTTTTGACCTGTGATATCGTATCCTGTTTTTTCTTTGATTGCGTCAGTCATAGTCAGGCGGCGGAACGGAGCTTCGAAACTAATCTCTTTGCCTCCGAGCATAACAGTTTTTTTACCGTGCAGTGCCATTGCCACTTCGCCCAACATCTTTTCTGTGAATTCCATCATCCAGCGGTAGTCCTTCCACGCAACGTAGATTTCCAAAACGGTGAATTCCGGATTGTGTGTGCGGTCCATACCTTCGTTGCGGAAGTCGCGAGAGAATTCGTATACACCTTCAAATCCACCAACAATCAGTTTTTTCAGGTAAAGTTCGTTTGCGATACGCAGATAGAGCGGAATATCCAGTGCGTTGTGGTGTGTAATGAACGGACGAGCCGATGCGCCACCCGGAATAGGTTGCAGTACGGGTGTTTCTACTTCAGTGTAGCCGAAGCTGTTGAAGAAGTTACGCATAGTGTTCATAATCTTCGTACGCTTCAAGAATACATCTTTAACGTGCGGATTAACGATGAGGTCCACATAGCGTTGGCGATATCTCATTTCAGGGTCGCTGAATGCGTCAAATGTCTTGCCATCTTTTTCTTTTACGATTGGCAGCGGTTTGAGCGATTTGCTCAGAATTGTCAATTCTTTGCAGTGAACCGAAAGTTCGCCTGTTTTGGTGATGAATACGAAACCTTTTACGCCTACGATATCTCCGATGTCGAGCAATTTTTTGAATACCGTGTTATAGAGCGTAGGGTCATTTTCAGGGCATATATCGTCACGTTTGATATACACTTGAATACGTCCGTATTGGTCTTGCAATTCGAAGAAAGCTGCGCTGCCCATAATGCGGCGAGTCATCATACGACCTGCGATTGTGATATCCTGCAAGTTATTCTCTTCGGGATTGAATTGCTCGCGAATTGTTTGTGTTGTTGCATTGGTTTCGAACATTTGGGCAGGATAGGGATTGATGCCTAAACGTCTTAATTCTTCCAGTGAGTTGCGTCGGATTAATTCCTGTTCGCTGAGTTCGTTCATTGCTTAAATTGGGTTTATTATGTTATTAATTTATTTTGCTTACAAGATATTCCACAATATCCATAGTCGTTTGCGTAGTGCCATCTGTCGAGTCCAACATAGGGTTGAGCTCCACAACGTCTGCGCACTTGACCTTGCGTGTAGCCATTATAGTGTCAATCAGTTTGTTCAGTTCATCAACTGTGAGTCCGTCGGCTACGGGGGTACCTGTTCCCGGAACGAGTTCCGAATCCAGCGAGTCGATGTCGATACTCAGGTGGATATTATCCACTCCCCAACCCGAAATGATTTCACGCACCTGATTGCAGGTTTTCTCGATTCCCTCTTGGCTGATTTGACTCATTCTTAACAATGATACGCCGTTCTGTTTAATTATCTGTTCCTCGCCCGAGTCAATGTCGCGAGCTGCGATAATCATCACCTTGTCTGCCGCGATGCGGTTATTTGCAGCTATATCTGTCAACTTTTTGCTACCCAAGCCCAGTAGCGATGCAATCGGCATACCGTGAATGTTGCCCGTGGGCGATGTTTCATCAGTGTTTATATCTGCGTGAGCGTCAATCCAGATAAGTCCCAGATTGTCCCCGAACTTACGGATTGAGCCCGATACCGAGCCGATGGCCAGCGAGTGGTCGCCACCCAGTACCAATGAGAATCTCTCTTGTTCGAGTATCTCGTGAACCTTGTCCGATAGTTTGTGATTGAATTCGGCAACTTGTTCGAGGTATTTTAGTTTTGGGTCAGATTGTGCATCGCACACAGCCTCGCTCTGTGCAATATCACCAAAATCAACCACGCCTGCATACTGACTGATGCGTTCGATGACTCCCATTTTGCGCATCGCATCAGGGCCATATTGTGCACCGTTTTTACCGCTGCCCAGGCATAGTTTAGCACCCACTACTCCAATTCCTTTTTCTTCGTTTATGTTTGTCGAAATAGTCTCTTTTTCCAGCATAATTAAATTGGCTTTGCAATATTTTCCCAATAAACATTGTACTGCAAAAATAAGCATTTGAATTTTAATTCGCAAGTTTATTCGCAGTTTGTACATTTATTAAGTAAAAAAGTTTATCTCGGAGCGGTTTCTCGGACTTGAATTCAAAAAATAAACTGCCCGAAATTCGGAGCAGTTTGTTGTTACAATTGTTTGGTGTATATCAGTTTTGAAACATCAAAACCTAACTGTGTGGCTAACCTCTCGAGTTGTTGTTTCTGCTCGGAGGTGATGGTCTTCGAGCGAGCCATAAACCATAGGGTATTGCTCCGAGCTCCCGTGATGATTGTGAGCGAGTATTCGTTGTCGATGTAGGCTACGCGATAGTGGAATCCAATTGGAAATCCGAAATAGACTTTGAAGTAATTTGGAGTCGTTGTCGGTAGTAATTTGCCGTGTCGGCGAGTGTGTTTGTTGTTTGATTTGAACCCTTGATTGATTAGCGTTACTATGCCTTTTGAGTCGAATTGATATTGTGCTGTAACTCGTTCAAGACCACGTTCGTATGGGTGGTCTAATCGGGCAATCTCATACCAGGTGCCCATAAAGCGATTCAGGTCGAACGATTCGATAATTGGTACCTCAATGCTCTTGCCTCCTAAAATTGATGAAAATAACATATCCTAAAAATTTTCAGTTACTTGTTTCTCGTGATAAAATAATATGAATGAGTAAGAAAAAATTGTGCCGAAAAGGTGTGTATTCTCAAAGAAATTTTGTAACTTGCGCTGTGTTTTATGATATTGTAATTTGACTATGTGGTTGATAATTTTACTCTTTGTATTGGCAATTGTGCTGATATTTGTAGAGTTGGTCTTCATTCCGGGATTTGGAATTGCAGGGATACTCTCGCTGGGGTGTGTCGGAGTGGCTATATTTTTATCTTATAGCAACTTTTCTACTGCAGAGGGGCACGTTGTTTCGGCAATATCGCTAGTGCTGTTCATCTCGGTTTTGGTATTTGCGCTGAAGTCGGGCACTTGGTCGCGAGTGTCGTTACACGAAACTGTTGCATCAACGGTCAATGACAATCCCTTTGAGGGAGTCGCAGTAGGTGATTGTGCAATGACGGTCAGTCGTTTGGCTCCGATGGGTAAGGTTGTTATCAATCAGCGTCAATTTGAAGCCAAATCAATGAGTAGCTACATAGACGAAGGACAAGAGGTTGTAATCGTGGGATTTGAAGGCTCTTGTCTTATAGTTAAAAAGTGAATTTAATTGAATTGATGAATGAAAAAATAAACTAAAAATTAAAAATTATGGACGAATTAATGTTTTTTGGAGTCGTTGGCATTGCTGCCATTATCGTGCTGGCTCTTTTGTTCTATTATGTTCCTGTGGGAGTGTGGTTTTACTCGGTTGTATCGGGTGTTAGAGTGAGCATCTTGCAACTTGTCTTTATGCGTTGGCGTCGTGTTCCGGCATCAATGATTGTAAACGAACTGATTACAGGTACAAAGGCGGGGCTGTCTTTGAATGTGAATGAAATGGAGGCTCACTACTTGGCGGGCGGTAATTTGCCCAATGTAGTCAAGGCACTCATCTCTGCGCAGAAAGCGAATATTGCGCTCGATTTTAAGATGGCTACGGCAATCGACTTGGCTGGTCGTAATGTGGCAGATGCTGTTCAGATGTCTGTAAATCCTAAAGTTATTAATACTCCGCCTGTTACAGCCGTGGCTAAAGACGGTATCCAATTGATTGCAAAGGCTCGTGTTACGGTGCGTGCCAATATCAAACAGTTGGTCGGTGGTGCTGGTGAAGAAACTGTATTGGCTCGCGTGGGTGAGGGTATTGTATCTTCGATTGGTTCTTCTGATTCGCACAAGAGTGTGCTGGAAAATCCAGATTTCATCTCTCGCGTAGTATTGGATAAGGGGCTCGATGCGGGTACTGCATTCGAAATTCTCTCTATTGACATCGCCGATATCGACGTGGGTAAGAACATCGGAGCATTCCTGCAAATGGACCAGGCAAATGCAGATAAGAATATCGCTCAGGCTAAGGCAGAAGAGAAACGTGCAATGGCCGTAGCAAGCGAACAGGAGATGAAAGCTATGGCTCAAGAGGCTCGAGCTAAGGTTATTTTGGCTGAAGCGGAAATTCCGATGGCGATAGCAGATGCCTTCCGCAGCGGAAATCTTGGTATTATGGATTACTATAAACTGAAGAATATTCAGGCCGATACTATGATGCGCGAGCAGATTGCTCGTCCCGAACAGGCGCGAAAAGATAACAAGCAACCACAAAATAAATAGTGATGAGTAACGCCGTAACGGTTGCATTAATATACGATTTTGATGGAACACTCTCGCCGGGAACGATGCAGGAGTATGACTTCATTCCCGGCGTGGGCAAACAGAACGAACAATTTTGGGAAGAGAGCAATGCGCTGGCTGTGGCTCAAGATGCCGACCCCATATTGGTTTACCTGTCGAAGATGATTCGCGAGGCTACGGCAGCGTCGAAGAGTCTGCGCAGAGAGGCATTCGTAGAGTGTGGTCGCAACATAGCACTCTATCCCGGAGTGAAAGAGTGGTTTGCTCGAGTGAACGAGTATGCTAAAGAGCGAGGAGTTATTCTTGAGCACTATATAAATTCGTCGGGCCTGAAAGAGATAATCGAGGGAACGGAAATAGCTAAAGAGTTTAAGCACATCTATGCTTGTTCGTTTCTGTACGATGTGGACGGTATTGCATATTGGCCTGCTGTGGCAGTGAACTATACCAATAAGACACAATTCCTATTCAAAATTAACAAAGGTATCGAGAGTGTATTCGAAAGCAAATTGATTAACGAATTTGTCGAGGAGAGAAAACGCCCGATTCCGTTCAAGCAGATGATTTACATTGGTGACGGTATGACCGATATTCCCTGTATGCGATTGGTTAAGGAGAAATCGGGTCATTCGATTGCGGTGTTCAATCCCGAGTCGCAATCGAAACGTCGTGATATGGAAAAACTGATTCGCGATGGGCGTGTCAGCTATGTATGTCAGGCCGATTACCGTCAGGATAGCGAATTGGATAATCTGGTCAAGGCTATAATCGACAAAATCGTGGCAGATGTTAATCTCCAGAAATTTGAGATAAATGAATAAGATTATTTTTTCTACCAATAACCAGCACAAGTTGGCTGAGGTGCAGAGTGCGTTGGGTGACAAAATAGAGTTGGTTACGCTCAAGGAGGTTGGTATTACCGAAGATATTCCCGAGAATGGGGCTACGCTTGAAGAGAATGCTTCGATTAAGTCGGGTTATGTGTTCGAGCGACTCGGAATGGATTGCTTCGCCGATGATACGGGACTCGAGGTCGATGCTTTGGGAGGTGCTCCCGGAGTCCACACTGCCCGTTATGCGCAGATAGAAAAAGATGACAATAAAAATATAGACCTGCTGTTGAAGAATCTTCAGGGACAACAGAATCGTGCAGCTCAGTTTCGGACAGTGATTTCTTTGAGATTTTCGGGGAAAGAGTATCTTTTCGAAGGTGTAGTGCGAGGTGTTATAGCCGAATCGCGTCGGGGTGATGACGGTTTTGGATACGACCCTGTATTTATTCCAGACGGGTATGACAGAACGTTTGCTCAGATGACAATGGAGGAGAAGAATCAAATCAGTCACCGAGGTCGTGCCGTAGCAAAACTCGTGGAATTTCTTTTGCAACATAACTTCTGATGAAATCATACAAGAGTCAGGCCGTAGTGCTGCATACGCTAAAATATGGCGAATCGGGTCTGATTGTCAGTTTGTATAGTCGCGAATCTGGGCGCGAGACATTGATGCTCAATGGTGTTCGCAGCAAAACAAAAGGCAATCGTGCTGCGTTGCTGCAGCCGATGTTCCTTATAGATTATGAAGCATCGGAGGTGCCTCACGGACGAATGCACCGATTGAAGGATATTGTTTCGGCGCTGCCTGTTGTTGCGGAGTTCGATATGAGGCGCAGTGCGCTGTCGATGTTCATTGCCGAGGTGGTGTACCGTCTGGTTAAGGAGGAGGTAGCAAACGAGGATATGTACCGATTCCTGGCTCAGACGTCGTGCTGGCTCAGAGAGGTGGGCGAGGGTGTGGAGAATCTGCATCTGTGGTTTATGGTGCGCTTGTCTGTGTTGATGGGGTTCTGTCCTGAGGATAATTGGTTTGAGGAGTCGTTCTTCGATGTCTGTCAGGGGCGTTTCGTAGTATTGCCACCGATGCACAAGATGTATTTCGACAGAGAAAATTCGGAGTTGTTGAACCGCCTGATGTGCGTGGATACGACCGAGCAGTTGGCAGGTATTGCCCTCTCGAGAGTGCGCCGTCGCGAATTCCTTGAAAATATGCTCACATTCATCGGGTATCATAACGAGGGAATGGGGGCAGTCCGTTCGATAGAGGTGTTGCAGGAGATATTTGGTTAGTTGAGGTTTGAAATAAGATTAGAGAAATGATATTGTTATCAACAGCATATTTGGGTAATTTGCAGTATTACAGCAAACTGATTTCGGGCCGCAGGGTTGTGATAGATATCTGCGAGTCGTTTATGAAACAGAGTTATCGTTCGCGAGCCGAAATTATGGCTGCAAATGGTCCTGTCGTGATGTCTGTTCCTGTGTTGCGTCCACACGGGGTGAAGGTAGCTACGCGAGATGTGGAGATTGATTACTCGAAATTGTGGCAGCCGTCGCATTGGCATTCGCTGGTGTCGGCTTATAAAAAGAGTCCGTATTTTGATGAATACGCGCCCGAGTTTGAACCGTTCTACCATAGAAAGATAAAGAATCTGGTGGAACTGAACGATGAGTTGCAACGTACGGTATATAATATATTGGGGCTCGAGCCGAATTGGGAGTATTCGACACGTTATTATGAACAGGGGGAGGTGGAACGCGATTTCAGGAACTCAATCTCGACCAAGCCGCGACTCAGACGCGATGACCCAGAATTCGAGCAGGTGGAGTATTATCAGTCATTCTGCGAGAAGAATCCATTTGCAGGAAATCTTAGCATTGTAGACCTGTTATTTGCCGAAGGAGCCGATGCTACGCTCGAAATATTAAGAGAGTCAATAAAATAATGGTTAAATAATTTTAGCGGCAAATGCAGTGTGGTATGCGTTTTGTAATATCTTGTGTGTGGCTGTAATTTGTTAAATGATAGGTAGATGCTTGTTTTGAGTCGCTTGGTTTGTAAAATGGACTTTTCGATATAAGAGTCAGATTATGAGTTACAAGACGAAAAAAAATCGCAAAACCAATTTGTTTCGAAAAAAAAGTTGTATATTTGCAGTCTCAATAAGAAACGCAAATTAATAATATAAAAATTTCAAAGATATGACAAAAGCTGATATCGTCAACGAAATAGCAAAGTCAACCGGTGTTGAAAAGAACCAGGTTCAGGCTATTGTTGAGTCCTTTATGGAAAATGTTAAGGAATCATTGGATAATGGTGAAAACGTTTACCTTCGTGGTTTTGGAAGTTTCATTGTGAAAGAACGTGCTGAAAAAGTTGCTCGTAATATCTCTAAGAATGTTACAGTGACAGTTCCTGCTCACAAGATTCCTGCATTCAAACCTGCTAAATGCTTTATGGAAAGCGTTAAAGCTGGTAAATAATTTGGGAAATTAGAAGAAACAAAAATATTTACAACTTAAAAACTAACCAAAATGCCAAGCGGTAAAAAAAGAAAAAGACATAAAATGTCTACGCACAAAAGAAAAAAACGTCTCAGAAAGAATCGTCATAAAAAGAAAAAATAGTTCTTTCGGACATTTTCCTTTGATTATCAAAACCTAAAAGAGCCCGAAAACTCTTTTAGGTTTTTGTTCATTACAAGGATATGTAACGGTGATGGCTAGAACTCAAGAGACCATCGCACTAAAGAGTGATAAAACGCAAACGAAAATGAACAGAGAGTTAATTGTAAATGTAACTCAGAGTGAAATTTCAATAGCCCTGATCGAAGACAAGCAACTCGTAGAACTCAATACGGAGAGTCCAAAATCAAACTTCTCTGTCGGAGATATCTACTTGGGTACAGTCAAAAAGATTATGCCGGGACTAAATGCTGCGTTTGTCAATATCGGTTCGGAAAAAGATGCATTCATACACTACCTCGACTTGGGCGAGAATTTTGCTACGATGAAACGTCTTGTGGCAGATATCGCAAAACGAGGAGCAACTCCGAATTTCGAAAATACACGTCGTGAAGAAGAACTGAATAAAGAGGGTAAAATAGAGACAGCACTAGCAGTAGGACAACCTATTGTTGTCCAAATTGTAAAGGAGGCAATTTCAACTAAAGGTCCGAGATTGACATCGGATATCTCGCTTGCCGGTAGACACGTAGTGCTTGTCCCCTTGAGTAATAAAATTTCGATTTCACAAAAGATTCGTTCAAACGTCGAGAAACGTCGACTGAAGGCAATTGCGCAAAATTTGTTGCCACCAAATTATGGACTCATAATCAGAACGGCTGCCGTTGATAAGTCGGCTGCAGAAATCGAAGAAGATATAGCCTCGCTGATTGCAAAATGGGAGAGTGTGCTGGAAAAGATGAGAACGCAACCAAACCCAAGTTTGCTGGCCGGTGAGATGAACAGAACCAACGTGATATTGCGAGATCTGATGAACGGCTCGTTTACGAATATCTATGTTGATGACCAAAAGACGTGTGAGGAAATTCGTGAATATATACGCAGCATTGAACCCGAAAAAGAGAAGATTGTAAAATACTATAAGGGTAAGGTGCCCATCTTCAATAATTTCGATATTACAAGGCAGATTAAGTCGGCATTCGGTAAGACAGTGTCATTTAAGAAGGGTGCTTATTTGATAATTGAACACACTGAGGCTCTGCACGTTATAGATGTGAATAGTGGGAAACGTGCAAAAATAGCAGACAATCAGGAGGATACGGCGCTTGAGGTGAATTGCGATGCAGTAAATGAAATTGCTCGCCAACTCAGACTCAGAGATATGGGTGGAATCGTGGTAATCGACTTCATCGATATGCATAAACCTGAAAATCGTAACACGCTATACAAGATGATGAAGGAGGCAATGGCTCAAGATCGTGCTAAACATACGGTGCTGCCATTATCGAAGTTCGGATTAATGCAGATTACGCGTCAGAGAGTCAGACCCGAAACCCAAATCGAAATAGCTGATGTATGTCCGACGTGCCGAGGTACGGGTAAGATTGCGCCAACGGTATCTATCGAGGAGCAAATCGAAAACCAACTGACATACCTCACTGAGGAGAAGGGTGAACGATATATCGAAATACATACGGGACCCTACATCGCAGCATACCTTACCAAAGGATTGTGGTCGGTGAAACGTCAATGGGCCTGGAAACATCGCTGCTATCTGAAGGTAGTTTCGGATATGTCGATGGGATATGTTGATGTTCAGTTCTTTAATCGACAAGGCGAACAACTGATGTAATGAAACTCGATGAATTAATAAAGAAAACAACAAATTCGGCAAGTCTGCGCAGGCTTGTCGAATTTATTAAATATGACCGTCCGTTTGTGCTGGAGGGTTCGAGGGGATCGCACGTCGCAGTTGCTGCAGTAGCAGCGGGGCGGGTATTGCCTCGAGTGAATGTCTTTGTGATGGACAATCGCGATAATGCAGCGTATTTGTACAATGATCTCTATACGCTCAATAATCAGCAGAATGTCTATTTCTTTCCAACGGCATATAAACGCTCTATTGAGTATAACCAGCCAGACCCGTCAGGACAGGTGCAGCGTACTGCGGTTATGAACGCAGTGGGTCATTCGGGTGGCGAGTCGCTCTACATTTGTACCTACCCCGAGGCTCTGTCTGAAACAATTGCTACGCGAGGAAATTTTGATTCGAAGGCAATCAAGATAAAGAAGGGCGACCTGATAGAGATTGCTGCGCTGGTTGAGCAGTTGGTGAATTTGGGTTTTGTGCAGGTCGATTTTGTCGGCGAACCTGGGCAGTTCTCGGTTAGAGGTGGTATAGTTGATGTTTTTTCTTATGTTGATAATCAGCCGTTTCGTATTACGCTGTTCGATATTGAGGTCGAGTCGCTAAAGAGATTTGATATCTCTACGCAGCGCTCGATGCAGGAGTGTGAAGAGGTGGAAATTGTGCCTGATTTGTCTGATTTGAAAGGTAATGAACAGCGAGTTTCATTGCTCGATTTTGTTGACGGAGGGTGTGTAGTCTGGGTGGAAGATGCCGATTATCTAATCAGGCGAGTAGGTGAGGTGCGTGTGAAGTATCTTGCTGCTGCGCTCAATCGCGGTGTGGAGCAGGAAAATGCTGAAAATAGTGTCATCTCAAAAAGTGGACTTGCCGAGCGATTGTCTCAAAAGAGTATGATTTTGTTGAACGAGTCGCTGAAGGAGATTCGTACAGATGATCGTGTGAAATTCAATACTGCGAGTCAACCCGTATTCAACAAGAATTTTGAATTGTTGACCGATACATTGGCCGGTGCAGCCGATGCTGGCTACGAGAATGTAATCGTTACGGACAATAAGGCGCAAATTGAACGTCTTGAAAATATATTTGCGCAATCATCTGATCGTAAGGTGGTTGTTGATAATCTTTCGTGCAGTCTGCACTCTGGTTATATCGATCACGAACTAAAAATAAATCTATTTACAGACCATCAGATATTCGACCGACACCATAAGTATTCGCTGCATAAGGAGGTAAAACGTAGCGAATCGATTACCATCAGCGAGTTGAATGCGCTAAAGGTGGGCGACTATGTAGTGCACATCGATCACGGCGTTGGACGTTTTGGCGGGCTGGTCAGAACGAATGAGAATGGCAAAATGGTCGAGTCAATTAAACTTGTATATCGGGATAATGATGTGTTGCTTGTGAATGTTCACGCGCTACACAGAATATCGAAATATAAGGATAAAGATTCAGAGCCGCCGAAAATTCACAAACTTGGTTCGGGTGCTTGGCAGAAACTCAAACAGACTACAAAAGCCAAAGTCAAGGATATTGCCAAGGAACTTATTGCGCTGTATGCCAAACGAAAAGCCTCTGCGGGATTCAGCTTTTCGCCTGATACATACCTTCAATACGAACTCGAGGCCTCGTTTATGTATGAGGATACTCCCGATCAACAAAAGGCTACGGCCGAGGTTAAAGCCGATATGGAGTCATCTGCTCCGATGGACCGTTTGGTTTGTGGAGATGTCGGATTCGGAAAGACGGAGGCGGCGATGCGAGCTGCGTTCAAGGCTGCGGCAGATGGGAAGCAAGTGGCAGTACTTGTGCCGACTACGATTTTATGTTTGCAACACTATCGTTCGTTCTCGAAGAGATTTCGCGAATTCCCGGTGCGTGTCGAGCAGATAAGCCGAACAAGAACTGCATCTCAGATTCGCGGAATACTCGCAGACCTCAAGGCTGGTAAGATTGATATATTGATCGGGACTCACAGACTGTTGAATAAAGATGTGGAGTTCAAGGATTTGGGATTGCTGATTATAGATGAGGAACAGAAATTTGGCGTGGCAAGTAAGGAAAAACTGCGTCATATTAAGGCTAATGTTGATACGCTTACGCTGACGGCTACGCCTATACCCAGAACGTTGCAGTTCTCGTTGATGGGCTCGCGAGATTTGTCGATTATAAATACTCCGCCTCCAAATCGCCAGCCGATTGAAACCGAAGTGCATCTCTTTGATGAAGAGTTGATTAAAGATGCCATATCACAAGAATTGGCTCGAGGTGGACAAGTGTATTTTCTGCACAATAGAGTCGAGTCAATAATGGGTGTGAGTGGAATGATTCGTCGTCTGCTGCCCGAGGCTCGAGTGGCAGTAGGTCACGGAAAAATGAAGGCTGAGGAGCTAGAAAAACTGATAATGGATTTCATTTATGGCGAGTATGATGTGTTGGTAGCTACGACTATTATCGAGGCGGGAATCGATATTCCAAACGCAAATACCATAATTATTGACAATGGACATATGTTTGGTTTGAGTGACCTACACCAACTCAGGGGTAGAGTGGGGCGCTCTAACCGTAAAGCGTACTGCTATATATTGACTCCGCCTGAAAATATGCTGAGTGATGATGCGCGTCGTCGTTTGAGAGCAATAGAAGAGTTTTCGGATTTGGGTGCCGGATTTAACCTTGCGATGCAGGATTTGGATATTCGAGGTGCGGGGAATATTCTTGGCGGTGAGCAGAGCGGATTCATTACGGATATAGGTTTTGAGGCTTATCAAAAGATTCTGAATGAGGCTATTGCTGAACTGCACATTGAGATGGCAATAGATGAGCCGCAGTCGGAGAAAAACGTCAGTGTGGAAAATATTCGTTATGTCTCGGATTGTCAGGTTACGACCGACCGTGAGGCTCTGATTCCGGATAGTTACATTGGTTCGACTCGCGAGAAGATAGCCCTGTACAAACAGCTCGACTCAATGCAGTCGGAGAAGGAAATTACAGAATTTGTCGAAATGCTCACAGACCGTTTCGGAACATTGCCAGCACAGGTTGAAGAACTGTTAAATATTCTTCGACTCAGGTGGTTGGCTGTTGAGTCAGGATTTGATAAGGTGTTGATGAAAAATGGAATAATGATTCTTTATTTCGTGGAAAATCAGCGCAGTAACTACTACAAGAGCGACAGGTTTAAGCACATTCTCCAACAGGTTACGTCGCACCCCGAACGCTACACATTCAAACAGTACAATAACAGATTGCAGGTTAGTGTCAAGCGAGTGGCTGATGCAAAAGCAGGTGTCGAGGCTGTGAAATTTATAATGTAAGGCTAATTTGTGTGAAAAAAAACTTTTGAATGGAAGTTTGTTTTCAAAGAAAAATCATTAACTTTGCGCTTTAACGAAAATGAAATGTGATGAATCTAGCCATCGATATAGGGAATAGTATGACAAAAATGGCGGTCTTGAAAGACCACCAGATTGTTGATACGTTTAGAGTCGAGAATCCAGAT
>JAZTZL010000012.1:0-40291 GCA_045637425.1 Rikenellaceae bacterium
ACTTTGTCTTCCTAAGCCCGCTTGGCCTCCGACTTCCCTGCAATTTTGGTTATGCTCAATTCGACATCTTTCACCTTGAGCAATTCGCCATCAAACTCGCCCCACAACTGAGCCATATAGTCGTAGCGAGCGAGCAACTCCTCGATTTGTGCCGAATAGTGTTCGGACATATCGCGAGCCTTCTTTACCTCGAGTCTCAGAGCCGATTCCTTACTCTTGATGGTTGGCAGTGCTTTGGTTCTCACCTTTAGCTGTTTGCCTAGCTCGTTGAGAGATGTCTTATTGAATTGATATTTTATTGCCATATCCTTATTATGTTAAAGGTGGGCATTGTTTAGTTTTCTCCTTTCCAATACTTTTCGGTAAGTTCAGCTTTGATTGCAACTTCCGGTTTCGTGAAGTATTTGGCGAACAGACTCCACGCGATATCCAACATTTTGTCGATGTCGATATTTACGTCAATTGACAGCAGCTCTCGTGAGTAGTCTTTTGCGAATGCCAATGCGCGTTCATCGTAGTTAGTCAGGTCGAAACCGTTTTCCAATTTGGTCTTAGCATTTGCAGCATCGGCAAACAGACGGATTGCAGCATTCATTACCTGAGCGTGGTCTTCGCGAGTCTTTTTGCTGATTACCAACTGTTTCAGACGAGACAAACTGCGGAACGGGTCTACGATTACCTTACCTGTATCCGAGTCGTTTCTCAAGAACAACTGACCTTCTGTGATATAACCTGTGTTATCGGGTACGGCGTGAGTGATGTCCCCTGCGTTGAGCGTAGTTACCGCGATAATGGTGATTGAACCGCCATTTGGCAACTGCACAGCCTTTTCGTAGATTTTCGAAAGGTCTGAGTAGAGCGATCCCGGCATTGAGTCCTTAGACGGAATCTGGTCCATACGGTTCGAAACGATAGCCAACGCATCGGCATAGAGTGTCATATCTGTCAAAAGTACGAGAACTTTTTCGCCTTTGTCCACTGCGAAGTATTCGGCAGCAGTCAGCGCCATATTCGGTACCAGCAGACGTTCTACCGGAGGCTCTTCTGTCGTATTCACAAAACTTACGATGCGGTCCAATACCCCTGCGTTCTCAAATGTATTTTTGAAGAATAGGAAGTCGTCATTGGTCATACCCATACCGCCGAGGATAATCTTGTCTGCCTTAGCACGCAGTGCTACCATTGCCATAACCTGGTTGTATGGCTGGTCAGGGTCGGCAAAGAACGGAATCTTTTGACCTGATACGATTGTGTTGTTCAAGTCGATGCCCGCGATACCCGTAGCGATAAGTTCCGACGGCTGGATACGTTTGAACGGATTCACAGTCGGACCACCGATAGGTCTGATTTCGCCTTCAGTGATAGGTGCGCCCTGAATCGGTTGTCCGTATGCGTTGAAGAAACGGCCGGCCAATTGGTCGCTCACTCTCAATGAAGGTGGAGTGCCGTGAAATACTACTTCGGCATTGTTTGGAATACCTTCTGTTCCCGAAAATACCTGAAGTGTGACGTTTTCGCCATTAATCTTTACCACCTGAGCCAATCGTCCGTCTACGGTAGCCAATTCGTCGTTGCCGATTCCTTGAGCCTTGAGCGATACGGTTGCTTTGGTGATATTATCTATTTTTGTGTATATTTTTTGAAATGCTTTGGTTTCCATTGTGATTACCGCTTATTTGGTTTGACGTTCTGCGACAAGGGATTCTATTTGCGAATCATACTGTTTGAACTGTTCGCTCTGATACTCTGCGTAGTTCATCTGCTTGAACAGGTTTATCAAGTTCTTGTAGAAACCCGAACACTCTTCGAATGCCTTGAATGAGAATGATTTTTCGCAAATATCAATTACCTTTTTATACATATATTTTTGTCGTTCGATAGGCGTATTCGAGTCGATTTTGTCGAATGCGTCCTGTTGCAGAATGACAAAGTCTATGAGTTCCGATTTCCAGTAGCGGTCGTGGTAGTCGATGGGCACCGAGTCATCACCCAAAATGTTGATCTGTTCGAACGCCTCTTTACCACGTTGCATTATAGTTTTACCTTCGCGTACTCGGGCTACCCATTCTGAATCGATATTCTGGTTGAGGTAGCTTTCGATTTCGGGGTATTCCAAATATTTTGAGTAACTATCCATCGGGTCGATTGCGGGGTAGCGTTTACTATCGGCACGGCCTTGTGACAATGCGTAGAAACAACGTGCAATCTTCTTAGTTGATTCGGTTACAGGCTCTTTCAAGTTACCGCCGGCAGGCGATACGGTACCCATAAATGTTACCGAACCGGTCTGTCCATTGTTCAGAGTAACGATACCTGCGCGTGAGTAGAAGTTCGAGATGATTGCCGAGAGGTCCATCGGGAATCCGTCAGGTCCGGGCAGCTCTTCCAAACGGTTAGACATTTCACGCAAAGCCTGTGCCCAACGTGAAGTAGAGTCGGCCAGAATCAGAACTTTCAATCCCATTGAGCGATAATATTCGCCGATTGCCATTCCTGTATAGACTGATGCTTCACGAGCAGCTACGGGCATATTTGATGTATTACAGATGATGCAGGTACGTTCCATCAGTTTGTGACCTGTGTGCGGGTCGTCCAAGTGAGGGAATTCTGCAAAGATTTCCACAACCTCATTTGCACGTTCTCCGCAAGCTACGATGATAATCACATCGGCATCAGCCTGTTTTGAGATTGCGTGTTGCAACACGGTTTTACCTGCACCGAACGGACCTGGGATAAATCCCGTACCACCTTCGGCAATAGGGTTGAAGGTGTCTATTGCGCGAACACCGGTTTCCATCATTCGGTATGGACGTGGCTTGTGGGTATATGCAGTGATAGCTCTCTTTACGGGCCATTTCTGAACCATTGTTACATTATGTTCTGCGCCTTCGTTGTCAATCAGCACGGCAATGGTTTCATTTACTGTATAATTGCCTGTCGCAGCAATACTCTTCACAGTATATTCGCCTGCAAAGGTAAACGGAACCATAATCTTATGGTCTACCCATTTCTCTTTGACCGAGCCTAACCAATCGCCTGCGCGGACTTTATCATTTACATTTGCCAAAGGTTTGAACTCCCATTTGACATCGAAATCGAGAGGTTCGGTGCGAGTTCCGCGTTCGATAAATAGCGACGGCATCTTCTCCAAGTCGTTCTGGAGTCCGTCGTAACTCTTTGACAGAATGCCCGGGCCCAAAGTTACTTCGAGCATATGTCCCTGAAATTCGACCTTATCGCCGATTTTCAACCCTTGAGTCGAGTCGAAAACCTGTACATAAGCCTTATTTCCGATAACCTTGATGACCTCTGCCATCATCTTTATTTCGCCCAAAGTGATATAGCAGATTTCGTTCTGTCCAACGGGACCATTGATATCCACTGTCACCAAGTTTGAAATAATACCTGATACCTGACCGGTTGTATTCATATTGTTTATTTTTAATTATTTCTTCTGAGTTAATTCTTCGCTGCGGCTATCAACCAAGTCCGAAGCTCGCAAACCGTTGCTCAACTGACGGAATAGGCGTTCGCCTTCGGCCTTGTCGAGTTTTATCCAGCGGTCGATGATGTTGATTTTGACCAAATAGCACAAGATACGGTTCATATTGAAGTAATCATAGGTTGTGAACTCTTCAGCCATATCCCAGCGCATCTTATCCAGTCGTTTTTCTCCGTCGAGAATGTTGGGCGTTTCGAGAATTTGAACCAATGTGTCAATATATTCGACCTGCTCTTTCAGTCCGAAATCGGCAGCCTGACTCTTTGCCAGCAATTCGATGATTTCGCCTCGGCCCACCACTACGTCTTTGGGAGCAATGCCCGACTTGCGTGCACTTGTTGCTGCAATGACGTTGCGCGTGATTTGTTCGAACTCAGTCCATTGTCTAATGAATGACGATTTGCTTTTGGCGCACATATCGTAATATGTATTCCAAAGTTGGTTCGACAGCGGCAGTTCGACATCAATCGTTGATTGGGGTGCTGAATCAAATGGGTCGATTGTTTCGCCTGATTCTTGAGCGCGAGTTGCTTCGGCATAAGCATTGAGTACGCGGCTCAGTGGTGTGTCGAATTTTTCCGGGTGCATCAGCAGCTCAGCAATCTCATCTTGTGTCAAGTTGCCCAGAGGGTTGAATTTACTCTTGCCTTCACGAGCCGACAGAATATTTTCGATATCATAGCGACGGTAGAGCAGTTCGAGATGTTTTCGGTCTGAAGATGATATTTGTGCCGATATGTCGTCTCGAATTGCAAGTGCATCGAATCCCTTGACTTGCGAATCCATTTGGTATTCTTTGAGTCCGGCTACGAGATAATAATAGTTTTGGCTCATACCGTGAAATGTCAAAGTGTATTATTTGCTGAAAATCATCTCTGCAATTTGCGGACGCAGATATTCTCCTATAAGGGTTTGGAAATCTTCATCGGTGAAGCTGACATAGAATCCGCCGTCTTTCGGAGAGATGCGGAATCCTGATTTGAGCGCACCTGTTCTGACCTCGATACCTTGACCGAGCTCTTTGCTCAATGCACTTTTAACCGATTCGATGAACTCTTCCTTTGCATTTGCTGACAACATAACTTCCAGAGCAATGTTCTTTTCCGAGCTCCAATTACGAGCGATTTCCATAATCAGATTCTTTACGAAGTCCGAGTCTGAATTGGCTCTTGTTACGGCATTGTCAATGATATTTGAGGTGATTACGTTTTGAATCTGTTCTTTTACGGCGCCGATACTTTGGCGGGCTGCCAATGCTACTTCGGTTGCTGTGTTCTTTTTCAACTCTTCGGCCTGACGACGAGCATCTTCAATAATCTGTTGTGCTTGAAGAGTTGCTTTGTTGATGCACTCTTTAGCTTCGATATTTGCTTGTTCCAATACTATGTCGGCTTGTTGTTTGCCTTTTGACAATCCCTCGTTGTAGAGTTTTTCAGTCAACTTTTGCAGTCTATTTTCCATTGTCTGAATCGTTTTTATTTTTATACGAACATCGCAAAGATAATAAAAAGTGTTAACATCGCAAAATCAAAAATATTAAAATTTTCTACAAAATTGTTCTGTTTGAATTTTTTTTTGTGAAATGGAATATTTTTTCTGTTAAATGAAATATTATTGAGATAAAAATATTATTTTTACGCCATTCAAGTGATGATTATTTATGATAACGATTTTAACGGATTGCTCGCTGAAAAGATATAATACTTTCGGATTCGACGCACATTCAAGATATTTAGTGGAGGTTGCTGATGCTCGGGAATTGAGCCTTGTGATGAACTTTTGTAGAGAACACTCGTGTTGCTGGCAAGTGGTGGGTAGCGGTAGTAACTTGTTGTTTACCAAGAACTTTGATGGAGTGACAATCTCTATGGTCACTCGTGGAATCGAGATATTGGAGCAGGACGAACATTGTGCAATAGTGCGTGCCGAAGCCGGTGTTGTATGGGACGATTTTGTCGGATTTTGTGTGAAAAATTCGCTCTATGGAGCCGAAAATCTTTCGGGAATACCGGGCACTGTGGGAGCCTCGCCGGTGCAGAACGTGGGTGCTTATGGAGTTGAGGCTAAGGATATTATTCAGCAGGTTGAGTATTTCTCAACGGAGGATTGTCAGTTCAAGACTATTGAAGTTGCTGATTGTCAGTTTGCCTACCGAGATAGTATCTTCAAGCACGATTTGGCGAAACGGGCTATCGTTACTGCGGTTCAATTCAAATTGTCTAAAGCTGAATCGTATAATTTGAGCTACGGAAATCTTGAGGGAAAGGTACTTGCGATGGGCGAAAAACCGTCACTCGAATTGGTGAGGAGTGCAGTTATTGCTATCCGAAATGAAAAATTGCCCAACCCAGCAGTAATCGGCAGTGCGGGAAGTTTTTTCCGAAATCCGATTGTGTCGGTTGAGGTTGCGGAAGATATTGCAAAAAAATATCCTGATATTAAATTATACCCAGTTGATGCAAAGCGTGTTAAGGTTCCTGCTGGTTGGTTGGTTGATCGTGCTGGCTGGAAGGGATTCAGACGTGGCGATGCTGGTGTTTACGAGCATCAGGCATTGGTGTTGGTCAATTACGGGCAGGCTACGGGAGCGCAGATTTTGGCTCTTGCAGAGGAGATTCGTGACGATGTGAAACAGAAATTCGGCGTGGAATTGGATTTTGAGGCAATCGTTATTTAATGTGTTTATTGAGATTTGGTGATGGAGTTGTTATTATTTGACCGTTTTATTAAGTATATAGCCGACAATAAAATACTGAATAATGATGACAAATTGTTGTTGGGAGTCAGTGGAGGAGTCGATTCTGCTGTTATGCTTGATATGTTTGTCAGAGGTGGATTTAATGTGGCTGTAGCCCATTGTAATTTTCAGTTGCGAGGCGAGGAGTCGATGGAGGACGAGCAGGCCTTGGTTGAGAAGTGTCGCGATTATGGTGTTACTTTATATAATATAAGATTTGACACTAAAGCCGAAATGGAGCGTACGGGCGAGTCGGTACAAGTGGCAGCTCGGCGATTGAGGTACACTTGGTTTGAACAAATTCGTTCTGAAAACGGATTCGATAAGATAGCCATTGCTCATAATGCTGACGACTCGGTAGAAACATTCTTTATTAATCTGGTGCGTGGGTGTGGAATTAAGGGGCTCACTGGGATTTCTAATATCAACGGTAGGGTGGTGCGTCCGTTGTTATTTGCATCAAGAAGAGATATTGTTGAATATGCTGTCAGTCACAAAATAAAATACAGAGAAGATTCTTCTAATTCGTCTACGAAATATCTGCGCAATAAATTGCGCTTGGGTGTAATTCCTAAGTTGAGAGAGATTTCTCCGGCATTTGGTGCTACGATGACCGGGAATATTGCGCGACTTACCGAGTGTTTGTTATTTATAGATCATCAACTCGAGGCGTTGCGCAGCCGTGTGGTCAGCACTGAGTCTGATGGGCGTTCTGTAATTGATGTCGATGCGATAGATAAGGGATTGCCGCTGGCGTTTGTACTGAGAGAGTTGATGTTGCCGTGGGGTTTTAATGCAAGTGTGGCAGAAAGCATTGCTCAATGTTATTCTTGTGGCGAGTCTGGTCGCAGATTTTTTGCCGCCGAATATGCTGCATATATAAATAGAGGTAAAATAATCATTGTGCAAATGGCCGAAAATGACCTCTGTCAGTGGAGCGTTGAGTCTGCAGATTGTTCGTTTGTTTATGGCAATATGAAATTTACGCTCAAAACGGGAGATGCGGAGCAGTTGGATTCTTTGAAACGCCCGTCGAACATTGCGCTGATAGATGCGGATAAAGTGGAATTTCCGCTGGTGTTGAGAAGGTGGTCTAATGGCGATTCTTTTGTGCCGTTCGGAATGTCGGGCAGTAAGAAGGTGAGCGATTTTTTGATAAATGAGAAGGTTTCGCTGCCGGATAAGGAGTTGCAGACGGTGTTGGTGTCTAATGAATGTATTGTCTGGCTGACGGGGCATCGAATAGATGATAACTATAAGATTACCAGTGCAACACGTCGTTATATAGAGGTTGTTGCTACGCCAATTTCGCAAATCGAAGAGGAGTAGTGTGAGAAAAAAGTGAAAAAAAAGTGTTCGATTTTTTTGGAATATAAAAATAATGTAGTACCTTTGCACTCGGTTCTTTGAAAAAGCAGTGACTTTTCAGGTGACGGTGATGGTGAGTTTGGATTGAAAAGTTGCGATTTTTGAAAAAAAAAGTGCAAAGAAATTTGGAGAATGAAAAATAATCTGTAACTTTGCACCTCGAAAACAAGCCGATGTAGCTCAGTTGGCCAGAGCAGCTGATTTGTAATCAGCTGGTCGGGGGTTCGAATCCCTCCATCGGCTCTAAAATAGAAACGTTGAAGTTCTTGAATTTTTCGGGAAGATACCAAAGTGGCCAACTGGGGCAGACTGTAAATCTGCTGACTTATGTCTTCGTAGGTTCGAATCCTGCTCTTCCCACGATTTTCAATGTTATTGAGCGACTTCTCTGCTCGTGCGGAAATGTTCTGTGTGGGTGGAGGTTTGTTTTATAAGGTTGAATGAGAACTGCGGAAGTAGCTCAGTTGGTAGAGCATTAGCCTTCCAAGCTAAGGGTCGCGAGTTCGAACCTCGTCTTCCGCTCAAAGAAAAAGGTATCAGGTTACGTGAAGCATTTAGGGAGAAATAGGCTTTGACGTGATCTGACTTTGATTGAAGAAATAAGGCTTGATGCAGAAAAATAATAATTTTTAAAACAGTTTCAGATATGGCAAAGGAAAAATTTGACAAGTCCAAACCGCACGTAAACATCGGTACAATTGGACACGTTGACCACGGTAAAACTACTCTTACTGCTGCTATTACAACAGTATTGGCTAAGGCAGGTCTTTCAGAATTGCGTTCATTCGACTCAATCGACAACGCTCCGGAAGAAAAAGAACGTGGTATCACAATTAATACTTCTCACGTAGAGTACCAAACAGCTAACCGCCACTATGCTCACGTAGACTGCCCGGGTCACGCCGACTACGTTAAGAACATGGTAACTGGTGCTGCTCAGATGGACGGTGCAATCTTGGTTTGTGCTGCAACTGATGGTCCTATGCCTCAAACTCGTGAACACATCTTGTTGGCTCGTCAGGTAAACGTTCCTCGTATCGTTGTATTCCTGAACAAAGTCGATATGGTTGATGACGAAGAAATGCTCGACTTGGTTGAAATGGAAGTTCGTGACTTGTTGAGCTTCTACAACTTCGACGGTGACAATACTCCTATCATTCGCGGTTCAGCTCTCGGTGCTTTGAACGGTGAAGCTAAATGGGAAGAAAAAGTTATGGAATTGATGGCTGCTGTAGACGAATACATTCCTATTCCTCCACGTGACAACCAAAAACCATTCTTGATGCCGGTTGAAGACGTATTCTCAATCACAGGTCGTGGTACAGTATTGACAGGTCGTATCGAAACAGGTGTTATCCACGTAGGTGATCCTGTTGAAATCATCGGTCTCGGTGAAAAAGCTATTACCTCAACTTGTACAGGTGTTGAAATGTTCCGCAAATTGTTGGACGAAGGTGCAGCTGGTGACAACGTAGGTTTGTTGATCCGTGGTGTTGATAAGAAGGAAGTTAAACGTGGTATGGTTGTTGCTAAACCAGGTTCAATCACTCCACACACTCGCTTCAAAGCTGAGGTCTATATCTTGAAGAAAGAAGAAGGTGGTCGTCACACTCCGTTCCACGATAAATATCGTCCTCAATTCTATCTCCGTACCCTCGACGTAACTGGTGAAGTTAGACTTCCGGAAGGCGTTGAAATGGTAATGCCAGGTGACAACATCACTATCACTGTAGAATTGATCTACCCGGTAGCTTTGAACGTAGGTTTGCGTTTCGCTATCCGCGAAGGTGGACGTACAGTAGGTGCTGGTCAAATCACAGAAATCCTCGAATAATACGAGTATACAACAAAGTGAGCCTATGTAGTTAGGCTCACCACCTACGGGTGTAGTTTAATGGTAGAATAGTGGTCTCCAAAACCATTGATGGGAGTTCGATTCTCTCCGCCCGTGCAATTAAAAAGTAAAGAAAATGAGACTCATAAATTATTTCAAAAACTCCTATAAAGAGTTGGTTCAGAAGGTCACTTGGCCATCTTGGAGTTCTCTCCAAAACTCAGCAATAGTTGTAATGATTGCTTCCCTACTTTTTGCTGTAGTTGTGTTGGTTATGGACGTGGTCTTCCAGAACTTTATGCAGAACGTATATAACTTGCTTTACTAACGACGCACTAAAATTTACGGACAATGGCAGAAAAACATTGGTATGTAATTAAAGCGATCGGTGGTAAGGAGAAGAAGGTCAAAGAGTACATCGATGCTGAAATACGCAAGTCGGGACTCGAAGACCTTATTTCACAAGTGCTCATTCCAACTGAAAAAATTTACCAAATCAGAAACGGTAAAAAAGTAAGCAAGGAAAGAGTTTCTTATCCCGGTTATGTATTGGTAGAATGCGCTCTGGTGGGAGAAGTCCCCTATCTGCTTCGTAATACTCCAAATGTGTTGGGCTTCTTGACTGACACTAAAGATGCTTCACTTGTGGCCACGCCTCTCCGGCCGCAAGAGGTCAATCGAATACTTGGAAGAGTTGACGAATTGGAAGAAAGCGAAGAAGAAAACGAAATTCCTTTCTTTGAGGGTGAAACCGTTAAAGTTGTTGATGGCCCGTTCTCGAGCTTCTCGGGTGTAATCGAGTCTGTCGATAACGAAAGAAAGAAATTGACAGTTTCTGTTAAGATATTCGGACGTAAAACTCCTATGGAGTTGAGTTTCGTACAAGTAGAAAAAGAGTAATTCACCGAGGGTGCGTCGTCGATGTCCTTAAAAAGACAAAGAAGAACGCTCTCTAACCTAAAAAGGAAATGGCAAAAGAGGTTGCTGCATTTATTAAATTGCAGATCAAAGGTGGTGCTGCGAATCCATCACCCCCAGTAGGCCCTGCTCTGGGTTCTAAGGGTGTGAACATTATGGATTTCTGCAAGCAATTCAACGCTCGCACGCAGGAAAAAGCAGGCAAAGTATTGCCAGTAATCATCACCGTCTACAGCGATAAGTCATTCGAATTTATCGTTAAACAACCACCTGTGGCCGTACAACTTAAGGAAGCAGCTAAAATCCAATCTGGTTCTGCCGAATCAAACCGCCAAAAAGTTGGCTCGGTTACTTGGGAACAAGTTAAGGCTATCGCAACCGATAAGATGTCGGATATGAACTGTTTCACTGTTGAAGCGGCAATGCGTATGGTTGCGGGTACAGCTCGCAGCATGGGTATCAATGTCGTGGGCGATTTCCCCGGTGTTTAATCCAAATTGTTGTTAAACAATGAGTAAGCTGACAAAAAATCAAAAAGCGGCTATCGAAAAGGTTGAGCAAGGTAAAGTTTACCGTCTCAGTGATGCTGCCGCTCTGCTGAAGGAGATCACATTCACGAAATTCGATGCTTCGGTAGACATTGACGTCCGCCTTGGAGTAGACCCACGCAAATCGAACCAAATGGTTCGTGGCGTTGTGACACTGCCCCACGGTACAGGTAAAACTGTTAGAGTGTTGGTGCTCTGTACTCCGGATAAGGAAGCAGAAGCTAAAGAAGCTGGTGCTGACTACTACGGATTGGACGAGTATGTTGAAAAAATCAAAGCAGGATGGACTGATGTCGATGTGATCATCACTACTCCGAATGTAATGGGTAAAGTCGGTGCGTTGGGCCGTATCTTGGGTCCGCGCGGTTTGATGCCTAACCCTAAAACAGGTACCGTAACTATGGAAATCGGTAAAGCTGTTAAAGAAGTTAAGGCTGGTAAAATCGACTTCCGTGTAGACAAGTTCGGTATCGTTCACTCTTCAATCGGAAAAGTATCGTTCTCTCCTGAGCAGATTACCGATAATGCGATCGAATTCGTTCAGGCTCTTATCAAACTCAAACCAGCAACAGCTAAAGGTACTTATGTAAAGAGTATCTACCTGTCTTCTACGATGAGTCCGGGCCTGCAAATTGATCCGAAAACCACAGATCCCAAAAACAAGTAGACCATGAGAAGGGAAGAAAAGAAGGTAATCATCGACTCGTTGGCCGAAAAACTCCAACAGTATCCTAACTTCTATGTTACTGATACTGAAGGTCTGAATGCAGAAAAGACAGCTAAATTGCGTCGCCTTTGCTTCGACAAAAATGTCAAAATGGTCATCGTAAAGAACACTTTGTTCATCAAAGCTCTTGAACAAGTGAACTGCGCTGATGAACAGTTGGTAGGTTCGTTGAAAGGTACTTCAGCAATTATGTTCTGCGAAACAGCTAACGCTGCTGCAAAACTGATCAAAGAGTTCCGTTCAGGCTCAAACGATAAACCAGTGCTTAAAGCAGCCTATGTCCAAGAATGCATCTATGTTGGTGAAAGCCAACTCGAAACTTTGGCAACTATCAAATCTCGCGAAGAGATGTTGGCAGAAATCGTTTCAATGCTTCAGGCTCCGGCTCGCAATGTAATCTCAGCACTTCAAGCTGGTGCAGGTCAAAAGATCGCAGGCTTGGTAAAGGCTCTCGAAGAAAGAGGCCAAAACTAATTGAAATACAGGATTCTAAGAAGTCGGTAAGTTTATTGATGCGTGTTGCCGCATAGACAAAGACCGGCGGAGATACTGTGAATTAAAACAAAACAAAAAAACTTTTAAATTTTACAATAATGGCAGATATCAAACAATTGGCCGAAGAGTTTATGAACTTGACGGTTAAAGAAGTAAGCGAATTGGCTAACCTTCTGAAAGAAGAATACGGATTGGAACCCGCTGCTGCAGCAGTTGCTGTAGCTGCAGCTCCGGCAGCTGGTGAAGCTGCTGCTGCAGAAAAGACTTCTTTCGACGTTATCTTGAAGTCAGCTGGTCAAGCTAAATTGCAAGTAGTTAAAGCAGTTAAAGAAGCAACTGGTCTCGGTTTGAAAGAATCTAAGGATATCGTTGACGGTGCTCCGAAAGCTGTAAAAGAAGGCGTTTCTAAAGAAGAAGCTGAAGCTCTGAAAGCTGCTTTGGAAGAAGCTGGAGCTGAAGTTGAACTTAAATAAGAAGAGTTAACTTCGCATAACTGACGGCATAGAACCTGTCGAAACAGGTTCTGTGCCTTTGTCTGGTTAAAATAGATAGGTCTTATTGTAGTGTGGCAATAGACTGATAGATAGGGTGTTAGCCCTATGTGTGGACGCGTGTGTAATCACGCAATTGGTTTTTTTTCTTATCGAAATCGCATTCGGCATTGTTTGCCGAAATTATTGACCGAAAGTCGAAAAACAAAATTTGTAATCTCAACAAATCTTGGGTAAAATGTCATTGAACACTCAAAAACAACGAATCAGCTTCTCGACTGTCAAAAACAGAATGGAGTATCCCGACTTCCTCGAGATTCAGCTTAAATCGTTCCACGACTTTTTTCAACTTGATACTACACCCGAAAATCGCAGAAACGAAGGTTTGTACAAGGTTTTCTTGGAAAATTTCCCTATTACTGATACTAGAAACAACTTCGTTCTCGAATTTTTGGACTACTTTATAGATCCTCCGCGGTACTCAATTGAAGAGTGTCTTGAACGAGGCTTGACCTACTGTGTGCCTCTGAAGGCCAAACTGAAATTGTACTGTACCGACCCCGAACACGAAGATTTCGATACCGAAGTGCAAGATGTCTATCTGGGCACTATCCCGTATATGACCCCGCGTGGAACTTTCGTGATCAATGGCGCTGAACGTGTCGTTGTTTCTCAGTTGCACCGATCTCCGGGTGTGTTCTTCGGACAAAGTATGCACACTAACGGTACTAAATTATATTCGGCGCGAATCATTCCTTTCAAAGGTTCTTGGATCGAATTTGCTACGGACATCAACAACGTGATGTACGCTTATATCGACCGTAAGAAAAAGTTGCCGGTTACGACCCTCTTGCGCGCCATCGGGTTTGAAAGTGACCAGCAAATCCTCGAGATTTTCGACCTGGCTGACGAAGTTAAAGTCAATAAAGCCAACCTGAAAAAATCGGTAGGTCGTAAACTCGCAGCGCGTGTACTTAAAACTTGGGTGGAAGACTTCGTCGATGAAGATACTGGTGAAGTTGTTACCATTAACCGTACCGAAATCATCATCGATCGTGAAACTGTGCTCGAAGAACACCATATCGATATGATTCTCGAGACAGGCGAAAAGTCTATCTTGCTGCACAAAGAATCTGCTAATACAGTAGATTATTCTATCGTATATAATACTCTGCAAAAAGACCCCTGTAACTCGGAAAAAGATGCAGTGGTGTTTATCTACAGACAATTGCGTAACTCGGAACCACCCGATGAAGCTACTGCTCGCGACGTTATCGACAAGTTGTTCTTCTCGGATAAGAGATACGACCTCGGTTTCGTAGGACGTTACCGCATCAATAAAAAACTCGATTTGGATACAGATCTGGGAGTCAGAGTCCTCACTCGTGAAGATATGATTGCCATCATCAAGTATCTCATCTCGCTGATTAACTCACACACTGACGTGGACGATATCGACCACTTGTCTAACCGTCGTGTCAGAACTGTGGGCGAACAGTTGGCTAACCAATTCAGCGTAGGCTTCGTGCGTATGGCTCGTACTATTCGTGAACGTATGAATGTCCGCGATAACGAAGTGTTCTCTCCGGTGGATTTGATTAATGCCAAAACTTTGTCATCGGTAATCAACTCGTTCTTCGGAACAAACCAGTTGTCTCAATTTATGGACCAGACTAACCCGCTTGCAGAAATTACTCACAAGCGTCGTATGTCTGCACTCGGTCCTGGTGGTCTGTCGCGTGAACGCGCAGGTTTCGAAGTACGTGACGTTCACTATACTCACTACGGACGTCTCTGCCCGATTGAAACTCCTGAAGGTCCGAACATCGGTCTTATCTCATCAATGTGCGTCTATGCTAAAATTAGCGATATGGGCTTCATTGAAACTCCTTATCGTGAAGTCAAAGACGGACAAGTGGATTTGGATAACTCTCATATTAAATATTATAGTGCTGAAGAGGAAACAGGTCGAGTTATTGCTCAGGCTAAAACTCCGATGGACGATAATGGTAATATCCTCTCTACTGAGCGCGTTAAGGCGCGTGTGGATAGCGACTTCCCTGCAGTTGAACCTAATCAGGTTGAATTGATGGACGTTGCTCCGAACCAAATCGCTTCTATTGCTGCTTCTTCTATCCCATTCCTCGAACACGACGACGCGAACCGTGCTTTGATGGGTTCGAATATGATGCGTCAGGCAGTTCCGCTGATTAAACCTGAGGCTCCGATTGTGGGTACAGGTTTGGAAGGCGACTTGGTTAGAGATAGCCGTATTCAGGTTGTTGCTACCGGCGAGGGTGAAGTGGTATTCTCTGATGCCAACGAAATCCACGTTAAGTATGAAATGACCGATAACGAACGTTTGGTAAGTTTCGATCCGGAAGTTACGGTCTACAAATTGCCTCGTTACAGAAAAACAAACCAAGATACCTCAATTACCCTCACTCCGATCGTTCGCAAGGGCGACCACGTTAGCAAGGGTACTATTATGACCGAGGGTTACTCTACCGAAAACGGAGAACTCGCTCTGGGTCGAAACCTGAAAGTGGCATTTATGCCTTGGAAAGGTTACAACTTTGAGGACGCTATCGTTATCTCTGAACGTATCCTGAGAGATGATATCTTCACTTCAGTTCACGTTTCAGAATATATTATGGAGGTGCGTGATACTAAACGTGGTGTTGAAGAGTTGACTTCTGATATCCCGAATGTCAGCGAAGACGCTACTCGCGACCTCGACGAAAACGGTATCATCAGAATCGGTGCGAACATCAAACCTGGTGATATCCTCATTGGTAAGATTACACCTAAGGGTGAAAGCGATCCTTCTCCGGAAGAAAAACTCCTTAGAGCAATCTTCGGTGATAAGGCTGGCGATGTGAAAGATGCTTCACTTAAGGCTCAACCTTCACTCTACGGTACAATCATCGATACCAAATTGTTCAGCCGTGCTAACAAAGAAGGCGGTAAGAAGTCGAAACTCAGCGATAAGGCTCAACTCGATAAGATCGACGAACGTTTTGCACTCGACGTGGAAAAATTGTTCGATCGTTTGATTGAAAAACTCCGAGTTCTGCTCGAAGGTAGAACTGTACAATATGTGTTGGATTACTTCGGTGCAGAAGTAATCGAAAAGGGAGCGAAGTTTACTGCTAAGAATTTGCGCGAGGTAGACTATCTGAATGTCAATCCGACTAAGTGGACTACAGATAAGGAACGCAACGAATTGGTTGAAAAAATCATCAATAACTATATCCTCAAGTGGAAAGAACTTGATGCCGTAGTTAAACGTGAAAAATATAATATCACAAACGGTGATGAACTCCCAGCCGGAATTATCCAATTGGCTAAGGTTTATGTGGCTAAGTTGCGTAAATTGAGAGTCGGCGATAAGATGGCGGGTCGTCACGGTAACAAGGGTATTGTTGCTCGTATCGTGCGTGACGAAGATATGCCGTTCCTCGAAGATGGTTCTATCGTAGATATCGTGCTTAACCCGCTGGGTGTGCCTTCACGTATGAACTTGGGTCAGATTTACGAAACCGTGCTCGGTTGGGCAGGTCGTGAACTTGGACTGAAATTCGCTACTCCGATTTTCGACGGTGCAACACTCGAAGATATCAACGAATATACAGAAAAAGCAGGTGTGCCAAGAAACGGCCGTACATATCTGCGCAACGGTGAAACAGGTGAGCAATTCGACCAACCGGCTACTGTGGGCGTAATCTATATGCTTAAGCTCGGCCATATGGTTGATGATAAGATGCACGCTCGTTCTATCGGTCCATACTCGTTGATTACTCAACAACCGTTGGGCGGTAAGGCTCAATTCGGTGGTCAGCGTTTCGGGGAAATGGAAGTTTGGGCGCTCGAAGCTTTCGGCGCATCAAATATCTTGCAAGAAATCCTGACTATCAAGTCTGACGACGTTGTAGGTCGTGCTAAGGCTTACGAAGCAATCGTTAAGGGTGAGAATATGCCGACTCCGGGACTCCCCGAATCGTTGAACGTATTGTTGCACGAACTCAGAGGTCTGGCTTTGAGTATTAAGTTGGATTAATTTTTCGGATTATAATAAGGAAAAAATATATGGCGCTCAATAAAGATAAGATGAATATCGCTTTCAATAAGATTTCGATAGGTTTGGCTTCGCCAGAAGAGATTCTTGATAACTCAAGCGGCGAGGTGCTTAAACCCGAGACCATCAATTACCGTACTTACAAACCCGAGCGTGATGGTCTGTTCTGTGAGCGAATCTTCGGTCCGGTGAAAGACTATGAATGCCACTGCGGAAAGTATAAAAGAATCCGCTACAAAGGTATCGTCTGCGACCGATGCGGTGTTGAAGTAACCGAGAAAAAGGTGCGTCGCGAACGTATGGGACACATCTCGTTGGTGGTACCTGTTGCGCACATTTGGTACTTCAAATCGCTGCCGACTAAGATCGGATACCTGCTCGGTATTCCATCTAAGAGACTCGAAGCAGTAATCTATTACGAAAAATATATCGTTATCCAAGCAGGTGCTGCAGCTTCTAACGAAATCCACGACTTGGATTTGTTGGCAGAAAAAGAGTATCTCGATACTCTGGCATCATTGCCGAAGGGTAACCAACAACTCGACGATAGCGACCCAAATAAGTTTATTGCATTGATGGGTGCTGAAGCTTTGTATATGATGCTTCAGAAACTCGATCTCGATGAACTCAGCTACTCGCTCCGCCACAAGGCTAGCACAGAAACTTCGCAACAAAGAAAAAGCGAAGCTCTTAAGCGTCTGAACGTGGTTGAAGCATTCCGCGCATCTAAGGATATCAATAAACCTGAATGGATGATTCTGAAGGTCATTCCGGTGATTCCGCCCGAGTTGCGTCCGTTGGTGCCGCTTGATGGTGGTCGATTCGCAACCAGCGACTTGAACGACCTCTATCGTCGTGTGATTATCCGTAACAACCGTCTTAAACGACTGATTGAAATAAAGGCTCCGGAAGTAATCCTCCGAAACGAAAAACGTATGTTGCAAGAGGCTGTTGACTCGCTGTTCGACAACTCAAGAAAGAGCAATGCCGTTAAAACAGAATCGAATCGTCCGCTTAAATCACTCAGCGATAGCTTGAAAGGTAAACAAGGTCGTTTCCGTCAAAACTTGTTGGGTAAACGTGTTGACTACTCGGCTCGTTCGGTTATCGTCGTAGGTCCGGAACTCAAAATGCACGAATGCGGTTTGCCAAAAGATATGGCAGCCGAACTCTATAAACCGTTCATTATCCGCAAACTCATCGAACGCGGTATCGTTAAAACCGTTAAATCGGCTAAGAAAATTATCGACCGTCGCGATCCGGTAGTTTGGGATATCCTCGAAAATGTACTTAAGGGTCACCCAGTGTTGTTGAACCATGCTCCAACCCTTCACCGTTTGGGTATTCAGGCATTCCAGCCGAAACTCATCGAAGGTAAGGCTATTCAACTCCACCCGTTGGCTTGTACGGCGTTCAATGCCGACTTCGACGGTGACCAGATGGCGGTGCACTTGCCGCTGGGTAATGCCGCTATCCTCGAGGCTCAAATCTTGATGTTGGGTTCTCACAATATCTTGAACCCTGCTAACGGTGCTCCTATCACTGTGCCTTCTCAAGACATGGTTTTGGGTCTGTACTACATCACAAAAGAGCGTCCGGGAACTAAAGGTGAAGGTCTGATTTTCTATGGTCCGGAAGAGGCTATTATTGCTCATAATGAAGGTCGCGCTGATTTGCACGCTAAGGTTAAGTTGCTGATTAAGAAGAGCGACGAAAATGGCGTGGAACGTGGTGAACTCATTGATACAACTATCGGTCGTATCTTGTTCAATCAAGTCGTACCGGCTGAAGTGGGCTATATCAACGAACTGCTGACTAAGAAGTCGTTGCGTGATATCATCGGTCGAGTAATGAAGATTACAGGTGCCGATAAGACTGCCGCTTTCTTGGACGATATCAAAAATATGGGATACAGAATGGCGTTCCTCGGTGGTTTGTCATTTAACCTCGATGCCGTAATTATCCCTGATGAAAAGGAAGGACTCGTTGCTGATGGTTACAAACAAGTAGCCGAAGTGATGGACAGCTACAATATGGGTCTTATCACTAACAACGAACGTTATAACCAGATTATCGATATCTGGACTCATACTAACTCTAACTTGACAAACATCGTACAAAAACGATTGAAGGAAGATAACCAAGGTTTCAACCCAGTGTTTATGATGCTGGACTCAGGAGCCCGTGGTTCTAAAGAACAGATTCGTCAGTTGTCAGGTATGCGTGGTCTTATGGCTAAACCTCAAAAGTCTGGTTCAGATGCTGCGCAGATTATCGAAAACCCGATTCTTTCTAACTTCAAAGAGGGTCTGTCAGTGTTGGAGTACTTCATCTCTACGCACGGTGCGCGTAAGGGTCTTGCCGATACGGCGTTGAAGACTGCCGATGCAGGTTATTTGACTCGTCGTTTGGTTGACGTTGCTCAAGACGTGATTATTAACGAAGAGGATTGCGGTACATTGCGTGGTTTGCAGGCTACGGCTATCAAGCGTAACGAAGAAGTTGTTCAAACTCTCTACGAACGTATCCTCGGCCGTACGGCTGTACACGATGTTTATCACCCACACACAGGCGAACTCATCGTATCTTCAGGTGAGGAGATTACTGAAGACATCGCTAAGGCTATCGAAGATTCACCAATCGAAATGGTAGAAATCCGCTCGGTGCTCACTTGTGAATCGAAGAATGGAGTTTGTGCTAAGTGTTACGGACGTAACCTTGCTACAGGTAGAATGGTTCAACGTGGTGAAGTTGTCGGCGTTATCGCTGCACAATCTATCGGTGAGCCGGGTACTCAGTTGACTCTGCGTACATTCCACGTCGGTGGTGTTGCAGGTGGTGTTGCTGCTGATAACAGCATCGTTGCAAGATATGATGGTCGTGTTGAAATTGACGACTTGAAAGTCATCAAGAAACAAAACGAAGAAGGTAAAGATATCTATCTCGTAGTCAGCCGTCTGGCAGAAATCCGCATCGTTGACGTAAATACAGGTATTGTATTCTATACTCACAACTTGCCTTATGGTTCAACACTGTATGCAGTTGATGGTCAAGATGTAAGCAAGGGCGACTTGATTTGCGAATGGGATCCGTATAACGCTACAATCTTGTCAGAATTCGATGGTAAGGTTGGATATGAAAGCGTAATCGAAGGTGTAACTTTCCGCGAAGAAGCCGACGAACAAACAGGTTTCCGTGAAAAAGTTATCATCGAAAGCCGTGATAAGACTAAGAACCCGGTTATCAAAGTCGTTGATAACGAAGGTAATGAAAAGCACTACAACTTGCCGGTTGGCGCTCACGTCGTAGCAAAAGAAAATGCCAAAGTGAAAGCAGGGGATATCCTGATTAAGATTCCTCGTGCAATCGGTAAAGCAGGCGATATCACAGGGGGTCTGCCCCGTGTTACCGAGTTGTTCGAAGCTCGTAACCCATCTAACCCCGCTATCGTTTCTGAAATCGACGGTGAAGTTTCATTCGGTAAGGTTAAACGTGGTAACCGCGAAATCGTAATCACTTCGAAAGTGGGCGATATCAAGAAGTATCTGGTGCCGCTGTCTCGTCAGATTTTGGTACAAGAAAACGACTACGTTCGTGCCGGAATGCCACTCTCTGATGGTGCTATCACTCCGAGCGATATCCTCGCAATTCAAGGTCCGACTAAAGTTCAGGAATATATCGTGAACGAGGTGCAGGAAGTATACCGTATGCAGGGTGTGAAGATTAACGATAAACACTTCGAAGTCATCGTTCGTCAAATGATGAACAAGGTTCAAATTCAGGATCCGGGTGATACCAAGTTCCTCGAAGAACAGATTGTCGATAAGTGGGAATTTATGCAGGTTAATGACGAACTCTTTGATAAGAAGGTGGTTACAGATGCCGGCGATAGCGAAAACTTGCGCGAAGGTATGATTGTATCTGCTAGAAAACTCAGAGACGAAAATTCACAACTCAAACGTCGCGATTTGCGATTGGTTCAGGTGCGTGAAGTAATCCCTGCAACTTCTAACCAGGTGCTCCAAGGTATTACTCGTGCTGCGTTGCAGACTAACAGCTTTATGTCGGCTGCATCGTTCCAGGAAACTACCAAGGTGCTCAACGAAGCGGCTATCTACGGTAAGGTGGATAACCTCGAAAATCTGAAGGAAAATATCATCTGCGGTCACTTGATTCCTGCCGGTACAGGTTTGCATAAATACCAGACTATGTTGGTAGGTGCCAACGCAGAACTCGAAGTGTTAACATCTAAGAAGTAAATACTATTTACTGAAACTATATGATTGGGAGTCTGTCCAAACAAGGGCAGACTCTCTTTTTTTTGCAACAGGTAAAATATTAAAAAAAAAATTCTATATTTGCAGTACTCTTAATTACCTCTATGTTAAACTAAAATATAAAATCTTATGAGGAAATTTTCTTTTTTGATAATTGTTCTCCTGTGTTCTTTTTCGTTTTCTGCTAATGCTCAGCAGTTCAAAAGACTCAGACCACAACCGTATGACCCTGCGAAAGAGTCTGTTGCAGAAACATTTGAACATTTGGCATTAAATGGACAAATCGCAAGAACAAGGTCGGAAAGGAATGTCATTGCAAAAGGAGATTCTGTTCGTATCAAGGTCGTATTTATGCCTGAAGATGTCGTAAAAATTGTAGCTGAAAATGGAGCTACTGCAACTCGTGAAGATATAAAAAGGGGTGAATGGATAGTAACTTTCAAACCTGAAAAAACTAAATGGTGTAGTATCCAAAGATATCGCTATGACGGTACTATCAGTGAGATGGGGAAAGTTATTATCGTTGTTGACCCTGATAAATATGATGAGGTAGTAGCACGAATGAATAAATTGGAAGGTCGAGAATATTCAAAGTTTATGGATTCTATTGCGGGTAAAAAATTTGGTGATTTTGTACCCAGATCAGAATTTGGCAAACGCTGGAAATAACATTTGAATTAATAAGAGCCTGTCTAACCGAAAAGTTAGGCAGGCTCTTTTTTGTTTAGAGTCGCGAAAAATATTACTTTTGTGAAAAATTAGAGATGAAACGTATAGAATTACTTGCTCCGGCTAAGGACCTGCACTCAGGAAAAATCGCCATCGACTATGGCGCTGATGCAGTGTATATCGGTGCGGAACGATTTGGTGCCAGAAGTGGGGCTACAAATACAATGAACGATGTCAGGGAGTTGGCTCAATATGCTCACTTGTTTGGAGCGAAACTATACGTTACGATGAATACCATCATCTACGACAACGAATTGGACCAGGCTCGTCAGCAGGCTATCGAGGCGTGGAAGGCGGGCGCTGATGCGCTTATTGTGCAGGATATGGCTATGCTCGAAATGGAACTGCCACCTATCGAACTGCACGCCTCGACTCAGACATTCGCGCTGAGGGCTGACCGAGTAAATTTTCTTGCCAATTCGGGATTTGCTCGTGTGATTCTCGAGAGGGCAATCTCGCTGGAAGAAATTCGTGAGATAAGAAAACATACTGACGTCGAACTCGAGGCATTTGTGCACGGTGCTATCTGTGTGGGATTCAGCGGGCAGTGCTACTTCAGCCAGACTATGATGGGACGTAGCGGTAACCGCGGTCAGTGTGCGCAACCCTGTCGTTGGACTTACAATCTGCTGGACGAAAATTACAACCGTCTGATTGAGGATAAGCATCTGTTGTCGGTGCGCGACTTGGATATGTCCGAATATGTCGAGCAGATGATTGATGCAGGAATCACTTCGTTCAAGGTAGAAGGTCGATTGAAAGATGAAAACTACGTTAAAAATACCGTAGCATACTATCGCAAACGCATTGATAGTGTGATTGCGCGCAGAGGCGATTGTCAGCGGTCGTCGTTCGGAAATTCTGTGGTAGGGTTCGAGCCTGCCCCAGAAAAGACCTTTGCTCGAGGATTTACCGATTGGTTTATATCGGGTAAGATGGGGAAAGTTGCGGAGTTTAATACGCCCAAGGCTACGGGCAGTCGAGTGGGGCGAGTCAGAAAGGTCGTGGGCAAATCTTTTGAATTAGATGGTGATGTGGTGTTGCATTCGGGCGACGGAATCTGTTTCCTCGATGGTGAGGGTAACTTTTCGGGAACAAATGTCAATCGTGTGGCAGGCCGTATGGTCGAACCAAACAGAATAGATGGCATAAAGGTCGGAACTGAAATCTATCGCAATTTTGATAAGGCATTTGCCGATATGCTGGGACGTGATGTGACCAAGCGAAAGTTGGACGTAGTGCTGACGATGAATTGTAGGGTAGGGCAGGTAGTGCTCGAGGCTGAAGATAGTCGCGGAAATCGCGCGGAAATTTGTTCCGAGCCAATCACTGACGTTGCTAAAAATCGTGAACGAATGTTGGCTGCGATTAATTCTCAACTTTCGAAAAGCGGAGATACGCCATTTGTAATCAAAGATATAAATGTAGTTTGTAATGGCAAGATGCCGTTTTTGACTGCTGCTCAGTTGAATGACCTGAGACGTTCAGTGCTGAACAAACTCGAGGAGTGTATCGTGAATAATTATGTCCGAACTGAGCGCAAACCTGCGGAGTCGGTTGTAGATTACCCTGAAAAAACACTAGACTTCAGAGCGAACGTGGTGAACAAATTGAGCGAAAATTTCTATCGTAAAAGAGGCGTTACAGAGATTCAGCCCGGATATGAACTGCTCGAGGATAATGTCGGTGCCGTAGTGATGACCTCGAGATATTGCATCAGACGTGAATGTGGTATGTGCCTTAAAAATCCTAAAACAAAGTATCGCGGAAAACTATATATTGAAAATAATTTTCATACCTTTGAATTGAAATTCGATTGTGCCAACTGCGAAATGTCGCTGGTTTATGGCGGTAGTCGAAAAAATTAATAACTGACCCGAATATGAATGTCGAATATATGAAAACCCAATGGAGCGACTATGAATTAATCGACTCCGGTGAAGGCGAAAAACTCGAACGATTTGGACAATATGTGCTGAAACGTCCTGAACCTCAGGCATTGTGGCGCCGCTCTATGTCGCTGCAACAATGGAATCAGATGTGTCAGGCATCGTTCCGCAGAGAGGGACGCGTAGAAGATATGGGCGAATGGACCCGAACTAAAGGTATGCCTGACAGATGGAATGTCGCATTCAATTATGGCGATATGACATTGAAATTCAGATTGGGGCTGACGGCATTCAAGCACGTCGGAATTTTTCCGGAACAATCTTCGAATTGGAAGTTTATTTACGATTCGGTTCGCCGCCTGAAGCAGACCAAGAGTGATGTGCAGGTGTTGAATCTGTTTGCATATACGGGTGGCGCATCAATCGCAGCTTGTGCGGGAGGCGCTGCCGTTACGCACGTTGATTCTGTAAAGCAGGTGGTGACGTGGGCTCGCGAAAATATGGAACTTTCGGGGCTCAAGGATATTCGCTGGATAGTGGAAGATGCGTTGAAATTCGTGAAACGAGAAGTGCGTCGCGAAAAAAAATATGACGGGTTAATTCTTGACCCGCCAGCTTATGGCCGTGGTACAGATGGCGAGCGCTGGGTGCTGGAAAAGAATATTGACGAAATGTTGCACGAGTGTGCGAAACTGTTGAATGATAATGGTTTCCTTGTGCTGAATCTCTACTCAATGGGATTGTCCCCCTTGTTGGCTCGCACTTTGGTTCAGGAGGCATTCGGGCAGAATGGCGAGTGTCAATTCGGCGAACTTTTCGCTGAAGACCGATTTGGAAAGTCGATGCCGATGGGTGTTTATTGTCGTATATTTAGAAAATAATGTTATGGATTGTAACGAAGTATTGCTGCGATTGGGAACAACCGTAGATGAAAACGAAATAAAGGATATAATTGCTCGCGCACAGTTGAGAGTAGAACAATTTCTTCAGCCTGAGTCGCTGAAATATGCAGTGTCAATGTTGGACGTAACTTCGTTGTCGGTGACAGATACTGAGGAAAATATCAATGAGTTGTGTCATAAACTGATGGCATTTAGAGGCGTATTCACCGATGTTCCCGAGCCTGCTGCGGTTTGTGTTTCGCCATCGTTCGTTGAGACTGCGGGTGTAGCTCTCGGAGATACAGACATTGCAATTGCATCGGTAGCAGGCGGATTCCCGATGTCGCAGACCTATGTCGAAGTCAAGGCTCTGGAGTGTGCTATGGTTGAGGAAAATGGTGCAGATGAGATAGATATAGTAATGAATGTCGGCGAATTTTTAGCTGGTAATTACGAAATGGCCGAAGCTGAAATCGAAATTATTCGAGGTGAAATCGACGAAGATACTACGCTTAAGGTGATTATCGAGTCGGGTGTGTTGCCTGATTTGGTGTCGGTTCGAGGAGCATCATTGTTGGCGATGGCTGCGGGAGCCGACTTCATCAAGACCTCTACGGGTAAGGTGTCGGTTGGAGCTACGCCCGAGGCCGTAGCGGTAATGGCTTTAGCAATAAAGGATTACGAAAAGGATACAGGTCGTCAGTGTGGACTCAAGGTAGCCGGCGGCGTGCGTAGCGTAGAACAGGCAGCGCTCTATCAGGCAATCGTAGCCGAAGTGTTAGGTGAGGAGTGGTTGACTCCGGAGTTGTTCCGAATCGGAGCGAGTGCGCTGGCGAACAATCTGCTCAGCAGAATCGAAAATCGTGAGATTTGTTATTTCTAAAAGATTAGATACACGAAAAAAAAAGACCGCTTAACGGCGGTCTTTTTTGTATGATTTATTACTTGTTAATTTTTACTTTGCAATTTAAGGTCGGCGAGTGCAATCGCGCACATTGCTTCGACTACGACTGCACCCCGAAGCGCAATACAAACATCGTGACGCCCTTTGATTGCTAATGGCAATACTGCGCCAGACTCGAAATTGTAGGTCATTTGTTCTTGACCTATGCTCGCAGTAGGACGAAATGCTACGCGCACAACCAACTGATTACCATTACTTATCCCTCCGTTAATGCCCCCAGAATGGTTCGTCGCAGTATGTCCCTGCTCGTTAATCAGACAATCATTCGCCTCGGAACCTCGCATATCGGCAATGGAAAAACCGGCTCCGAATTCGACTCCCTTGACTCCCGGAATCGAGAACAGAGCGTGCGAAATGACCGACTCTACAGAATCGAAAAATGGCTCGCCAACTCCAATCGGAATGCCATCTATGCGACATTCAACAACTCCCCCGACCGAATCATTTTGTTCAGCAGCACTCTTCAGTTGTTGTTTAATCTCTTCGGAATCACTCTTTCCACCGATGCTCACAATATGGGTATTATATTGACATTCAGGTAGTATCTGTTTGGCAACTACGCCTGCTGTTACGAGTCCGACGGTCATTCTTCCTGAAAAAATGCCGCCGCCTGGTGATGGCTGCCCATACTTTATGCGACTCGTAAAGTCGGCGTGACTCGGGCGTGGGTGATGTTGTTGAAATGAGTAATCACCCGAGCGAGTGTTGTTATTCTTAAAAGTAATGGTAATTTTATTTCCGGTAGTGACTCCATTTGCAACGCCATCAATGATATGAGGAATGTCGCTCTCGATTCGTGGCGTAGTACCCAGCGCGCCAGCGCGACGACGAGAGAGGTCGCTCTCGAACATTGCCTCGTTCAGAGCTATCCCCGCAGGGCAACCCTCAATCTCAATGCCAACTTGTTCGGAGTGTGATTCTCCGAAAATGCTGACAATGAAATTTTTGCCTAATGAATTTGTCATAACAGCGAAATGGTGTATTGACGAAGGTCATCTTCAATAGCCTTGATTTCGACCTTTGCATAACTTTCGGGCAGCAACTCCTCAACCTTCTCGGGCCACTCGATAAGACAGGTCGAGCCGCTATAAAAATACTCCTCATAACCGAGGTCGTAGACTTCAGAAAGTTTTTCTGTGCGGTAGAAATCGAAGTGGTAGACCGGGTCTGAGCAGTCGGTGCGGTATTCATTTATCAGTGCAAACGTGGGACTCGAAACAGTATCGGTTACTCCCAATTGTTTACAAATCTCGGCGATAAGCGTAGTTTTACCACTGCCCATTGTGCCGTAGAAACAGACTACGTCGCGTTCGGGCAGTACGCTTTTCAATATTGTTTCGGCTACCTCTTCAAGGTTATCAAGGTCGGCTGTCAAAGTTATTTCCATTATTTCTTGGGTTTTAATACGATAAATGGCACAATCATCTCTTCCATCGAGATACCGCCGTGCTGGAAGGTACTCTTATAGTAGCGAACAAAATGATTGTAGTTATTAGGGTAGACTAAAAAGTCTTGATTATAAGCAAATATGTAGGTCGAAGATAGGTTAGACTTTGGTAGATGTATCGTTTCTGGTTTGGTTACTTCGTAAACCTCTTTTGCATTATAGGTCATATTCTTACCCGTTTTGTAGCGCAAATTCTGCGAAGTCTCCTTATCTCCGATTACCTTTACAGGGTTGTCTACGCGTATTGTACCGTGGTCAGAGGTGATGATTACACGATTTCCGTTTGCTGCCAGCATCTTGAGTATGTCCAGCAGGTCGGAGTGTTCGAACCACGATTTGGTCAGCGATAAGAATGCTGCCTCGTCATCGGCCAGTTCGCGGATAATTTCCATATCAGTTCGTGCGTGCGAGAGAATGTCGAGGAAGTTGTAGACAATCACCGAGAAATCTGCATTATAAACAGCGTCGATATTGTCCATCATTCGCTTGGTGTGTTCCGAGCGAATCAACTTATTGAATGATAATTTATAATTTTTGCCCAGACTCTGCAGTTGTCGCTTAAGGAAATCCTCTTCATATTGATTTTTGCCGCCCTCTTCGTTGTCATTGAGCCACGCGTTTGGCATAATTTTGTCGATTGCGGCGGGCATCAATCCCGCGAAAATAGAGTTGCGGGCGTACTGCGTAGCCGTCGGAAGAATCGAACAATAAAAATCTTCCGATTCGATATCGTAAAACTCTGTGAGAAAATGGCTCAGAACACGCCACTGGTCGTAGCGCAGGTTGTCAATCAGCAAAAACGTAGTCTTGTGTCTATCAACAATTGGAAATACCTTGTTCCTCAGAAGGTTTTGTGACATTACAGGGCGATTCTTGTTCTTGTCGTCGAACCAGGTTGTGTAGTTGTTGCGAATAAATTTCACAAATTCGTTATTAGCCTCTTTCTTCTGGTAGGTCAGAATCTCTTTCACGCCACTATCCTGCAGGTCTGCAAGTTGCAACTGCCACTTGACTATCTTGCGATATATGTTCACCCAGTCGTCAAATGTGCGTGCATTGCCGAGTGATTGCGAAATTTTGCCAAACTCCTGTCTGTAATCCGCAGTGCTTATCTCGCTGATCAATTGTCTGTTGTGGATATTTTTCTTAATTGATAGCAGCACTTGATTCGGATTGACAGGCTTGATTATGTAGTCTGCAATTTTCGATCCCACAGCTCGGTCCATAATGTTTTCCTCTTCGCTTTTGGTGACCATAATTACCGGCATCAAAGGCCTTATCTCGTTGATAATCTGCAGAGTCTCCAGACCGGTCATACCCGGCATCATTTCATCAATGATAGTCAGATCATAAATCGTAGTCTTGATTGCCTCGATTGCATCATAACCGTTATTGCAGGTCTCAATCTCGTAGCCCCTATTCTCAAGAAACAATATGTGAGGTTTCAGCAATTCAATCTCATCATCAACCCACAAAATCTTTGCAGTGTACATATATCTTCTCTTTATTATTCACAAAATTTCTCAGTTGAGTATTTTTAGTAATAACTCTCTGAGCAGTTCTCCATCATCGAGCGAACCTCGATTGATACCCTTCTGTTTCATATCGTACTCTCTGAGTAGTTCGAAAATGGAAAACAACTTGGGCATTGTATAATTTGCAGCAGCCTGACTATACTCCTTCAGAAAGTATGGCGAAGATAGTTTCAGCAACTTGCATAAATCCTGTTCCGTCGGCATTGGTTGCGAACGTTTTCTTGCTAGCCACAGTGCGTAGTTATATCTGAATACCTTTTCGAAGTGCGCGTGTATTCTCGAAATGGATACCACGAGCGGTGTGCTCTTTGGATTTCGTGCAAAGTAGTCGGAAATTTGCATCGCCTTCAGTGTATTTCGTTCAGATAGCGCCTTTGTCAATTCGAAAATGTTGTAATCGCGACTTATTCCGATGTTCTCTTCCACAACTTCTGGCGTAATCTGTCGCTGACCTATGGGCATTGCAGTGTGCAACTTGTCAATCTCTCCTGCAATTTTCGACAGATCGCTACCCAGATAGTCGGTCATCAGTTGTAGTGTGCGTTGGTCAATGGTCAATCCGCACTGTGTGATGTAGCTCGATAACCAGCTGCCAACTTCATAGTCTCGAGGTTTGACCGATTCGAAAACCGTGCCGTTCTCTAAGATGCTTTTGTATAGCTGGCTGCGCTTGTCCAGGCTCTTCTCCTTGTGGCACAATACCAATATCGTAGACTCTACGGGGTGTTTGGTGTAATTAACAAGTTGGTCGAGTTTTTTCAGTCCCTGAGCCTCTTTGATTACGATTAGTTGTCGATTGCCCATCATAGGCATCTGGCGACACATATTGCACAGTGCTGCGCCATCGCAATCCTTGCCATAGACTACGACCTGATTGAACGCCTGAGCCTCAGGGGGAATGACATTCGCCAACAACATATCGCTCAACTGGTCGATGAAGAACGGCTCATCGCCCATTAGTAGATAGAGTGGTGATAATTTGCCGTGTGATATGTCGTTGTTCAGTGCAGTGTAATCGGCGAGTGTGCCCTTGAACGTCTGTTTAGCAGCTGCCATTTTCTACCAATTTTCTGAATCGTTGTGGTATTTCAATTTCGAAGTTCATCTCTTCGCCACTGCGCGGGTGTATGAAGCATAGCCTTGATGCGTGCAGTGCCAATCTGCCCATAGAAAAATCTTTGGCTCCATATTTTTTGTCGCCCACGATGGGATAACCTATATATTTCAGATGAACTCGGATTTGATTTTTGCGTCCCGTTTCAAGATGTAGTTCGACCAAAGTATGTCGTGGTCCGCGTTGCAGCACCTGAAAGTCCGTACGCGCAGGACGTCCTTCATCGTTGCGAGCTACATATACCTGCATCGCGCTGTTTTCGGCCAGAGGTGCATCAATGTAACCGTTGTCTGTTGGAATAATACCCTCGGTAACTGCTACATAACGACGGTCGGTAACCATATTTGTCCAATCCTCCTGCAGCCGCTGTTTAGCCTGTTCATTGCGAGCAAATAACATTAATCCCGAAGTTTCGCGGTCGAGTCTGTGAACTACGAAAATTTTGTTGGCGGGATCTTGTCGCTTTACCAAGTCGCTCAGCAGACGGAATGCAGTCTTTTGTTCGAATCGGTTCGTAGCTACGGATAGCAATCCGTGTTGTTTGTCAATTACGATAATATCGTTATCGGCGTAGATAATCTTCATCAACCGGCTGTCGATAGAGAGGTCTTCTGTTCGCCCCATTCGGATTTCCAGCAGATCGCCACACTTAACTTTGTCGTCGTGTCTGAGTGCAAGTTTGTTGTTAATAAAGACTTGTCGGTGTGTGAGAAATGCCTTTATTGTGGTGCCGCTTTTTTCGGGCAGCGCTCGTTTCAATACCTCTAAAATGCCTCCATTTTCGGTTGCCGTAACGGCTATATTTGCTTTTTGTTTTTTCATACATCTCGATATTGTGAACAAAGATACGAATTTTTGTGTCAAAATAAAAACTCGACCATTTTCTTATTTATTACAAAAAACGTATATTTGTCCCATTATAATGTGTAAGTGATGAAAATAAAAATTTTTACTATCCCCAATATCATTACCTGTTTCAATCTGTTGATGGGCTGTGCAGCCCTGATTTCGGCATTCAGAGGTGAATTGAAATTTGCATTCTGGTTTATTGTTGCAGGTGCGGTTTTCGATTTTCTCGACGGGCTTTTTGCTCGATTGCTGAATCAGTATTCGCCTGTAGGTAAGGAACTTGATTCGTTAGCCGATATGGTTACGTTCGGCACTGTTCCTGCAGTTATTATGTGGCAATTACTGATGCCCGTTGCAGGCGCAAATCTTGCATTGTTGGGATTTTTGATTGCTCCGATGTCTGCGCTGAGATTGGCAAAATTTAATGTCGACCAGCGTCAAACTTCAGAATTCATCGGGTTGCCGACTCCCGCAAATGCGATGTTTATTTCATCTTTGGTATTCCTTGATTTTTCGATTCCGTGCTGGGTTTTGGTGGCGATTACGCTATTTATGTCGTGGCTTTTGGTTAGTGAGGTGCCGATGTTTTCTCTGAAGTTCAAAGGTTTCGGATTTGCACAAAACAAGTTGAGATATTTGTTCCTATTGTTTGTGGCAGTAACGGTGTCGCTATTTGGAGTGGGGGCAGTCGCATTTGTGTTGATTGCTTATATCTTGGTGTCGATAGTTCGCAACCTCGCGCTCAAAAAATAGTAGGATATGATATAAAAAATGGCCGTTCATTGCTGGACGGCCATTTTTTTGACTTGAGAACTGAACTATTTTCTGAGGTTCAGAGCCTTGATGATTGCACGATAGCGTTCGATGTCAACCTTCTTCAAGTAGTCCAACAAACGACGACGTTTACCAACCAAACGCAACAACGAACGGTGAGTGTTGTGGTCATTGTGATTGCTCTTGAGGTGTTCAGTCAAGTGAGCAATGCGAGTTGTAAACAATGCAATTTGACTTTCAGGTGAACCTGTGTCTTTTTCAGTCTTTCCGTAAGTAGCAAAGATTTGTTGCTTAACTTCGGGATTCAAGTAATTACTCATAGTTTTTTGAAAAATTAAAATTGTAAAACAACAAAACTCTCGTGGTATATGTCTCGTTGCGGTAATGAGTCGACCTCAAACGAGAAACTATAACCCTTGAGCTGCCATTGTGTGAACACAAGTTTCCCCACAAAAGCGGCGCAAATGTACAACATTTTTGCGGAATAAAAAAATAGTTGTTAAAAATAATTGGTTGAAATAGTGCTAAATTCTGAAAATAAAGTGGTACCTTTGTGGCGAATATATAGTAGAGAATTAAAAATATTAAGAAGATGTACAACGCAACACAGAAGTTTATCAAATTGGGCGGTGATCGCGAGATTATGATTGAAACCGGTAAGTTGGCAAAACAGGCTGATGGTTCGGTTGTTGTGAAACAGGGCGATACAATGTTGCTGGCTACGGTAGTGGCTGCAAAAGAGCCTAAAGCTGATTGCGACTTTATGCCGCTTCAGGTAGAATACAAAGAAAAATATGCTGCTGCAGGACGTTTCCCGGGTGGTTTCCTCAAGAGAGAAGCTCGTCCATCAGACTACGAAATCTTGGTTTCTCGTCTGATTGACCGTGCGCTGCGCCCGCTGTTCCCGTCTGACTTTCACGCTGAAGTCTACGTTACGGTAACCCTCATCTCTGCAGCTAAAGATATTATGCCAGATGCCTTGGCTGGTTTGGCAGCATCGGCTGCGCTGGCAGTTTCTGATATTCCGTTCAATGGTCCTATCTCTGAAGTGAGAGTGGGTCGCGTGAATGGTCAGTTGATTATCAACCCGACTTTCTCGCAAATGGAAGAGTCTGATATCGATATTATGGTGGCTGCTACTATCGATAACATTATGATGGTAGAAGGCGAATTCAAAGAGGTGTCTGAAGCAGAAATGCTCGAGGCTATCAAGTTTGCTCACGAAGAGATTAAGATTCAGTGCCAGGCTCAAATGGAGTTGATGAAGGCTGTAGGTACTGAAGTTAAACGTGAATACTGCCACGAAACAAACGACGAAGAGTTGCGCCAACTCGTAATCAAAGAGACTTACGATAAGGTTTACGAAGTTGCTAAGGCAGTGTTGCCTAAACACGAACGCAACGACCGCTTCGATGCTATCGAAGAGGAATTCTGCAGCCGCTTCTGCGAAGAAGAATTGGCTGAAAAGGCTGTGATGATAAAACGTTACTTCCACGACGACGTACTGAAGAAGGCTATGAGAAATATGATTCTCGATGAAGGTGTGCGTCTGGACGGTCGTAAGACTAACGAAATTCGTCCTATCTGGTGTGAAGTTGGCTATCTGCCTGCTGCACACGGTTCGGCAATCTTCACTCGTGGTGAAACTCAATCATTGACTACTGTAACTCTCGGTACTAAACTCGACGAAAAAATGGTCGATGAAGTACTGACTCAAGGCAGCGAACAATTCGTATTGCACTATAACTTCCCTCCATTCTCAACAGGCGAAGCTAAGGCTTCAAGAGGTTTGTCGCGTCGTGAAATCGGACACGGTAACTTGGCGTTCCGCGCTCTGAAACCGATGGTGCCTGTAGGTGAGGACAATCCATACGCAGTGCGTGTAGTATCTGACATTCTCGAATCAAACGGTTCGTCTTCAATGGCTACGGTTTGTGCCGGCACACTCGCGCTGATGGACTCAGGTCTGAAAATCAAAAAACCTGTGTCAGGTATCGCAATGGGTCTTATCTCTGAAGAGGGTACAGGTCGTTTTGCAGTATTGTCTGATATTTTGGGCGATGAAGACCACCTCGGAGATATGGACTTCAAAGTTACAGGTACTAAAGACGGTATCACTGCAACTCAAATGGATATCAAGGTTGATGGTTTGTCTTATGATGTATTGGCTCAGGCTCTGGAACAAGCTAAGCAGGGTCGCGAACACATTATGGGCAAGATGATGGAGACTATCTCTGCTCCGCGTGAAGACTTCAAGCCGTTCGTTCCGCGCATCGTACAAATCTCTATCCCGTCTGAATTTATCGGTGCAGTTATCGGCCCGGGCGGAAAAGTTATTCAAGAGATGCAGAAGGAGACAGGTACTACAATTACTATCACTGAAGCAGAAGGTAAGGGTATCGTTGATATCTTTGGCGATAACAAAGAGGGTATTGATGCAGCTTTGGCTCGCATTAAAGGCATCGTAGCAGTTCCGGAAGAGGGCGAAGTTTATACCGGTAAGGTTAAGACTATTGTTACATTTGGCGCATTTGTTGAAATTTTGCCTGGCAAAGATGGTTTGTTGCACATCTCGGAAATCGACAACAAACGTTTCGAAACAATGGAAGAAACAGGTATCAAAGAAGGTGATGTCCTGGAAGTTAAACTTATTGAAATAGATAAGAAGACTAACAAATTGAGATTGTCTCGTAAGGCATTGTTGCCAAAGGATCCGAACGCTCCGGCAGAAGAACCTCGCCAAAAAAGAGAACACCGTGGCGAACGCCGAGAAAATAAAGGTCGTAAAGAGTAATCTGTAAAATAATATGCCGAGTAAAAGCGTGGTTTTGAGGACTGCGCTTTTGCTCTGCTAAATGTACAAAATGGTCTAAAAATCAAATGTTTAGTTGCGAGGGCAATTGAATTATGGATTGACGACCGATGGGAAAAATTTCGAATTAACTTAAAAATTTTTTCAAGTCGTTAAAATATTGAAAAAATAATAGTATATTTGTAATCGAAATTCCCTAACTGTGTAAACACAAAACAGAGGATATATTAAACTAATTTAACAAAACAACACAATGAAAAATCTCTTGAAAAGCGGTTTGACGCTTATCGCAGCAGCTCTGGTACTGAGTGGCTGTAACTGTTTCAAGTCGATGGTGAAAAACGTGGAAGATGTTAAGGCTACTTGCAATCCTGAAGTCTTGACTCTCAGAGGTAACGCCGTGACTGCTAACTACAAAGTTGAATTCCCGGCTAACTATTTCAACAAAAAAGCAATGTTGAAATTCACACCGATTTTGATCAACGAAGCTGGTGAAGAATTGGCTGCAGCTCCGATTTTTGCTCAAGGCGAAAAAGTGAGCGAAAACTACACTGTTATCTCTAAAGCTAACGGTGGTTCTGTTGAATCAACTATCTCTTTCCCGTACGACGAAAAATTCAGAAGATCTAAACTCGTTTTGCGTGTTGAAGCTAAATGCGCTAAAGATGTTGACTATCTGAAGGTTATTGACTACGAAGTTGCTCAAGGTATCAGCACTGTTCAAGCTATGGCTAACAACTACGCTCAAATGTCAGTTGCTAAGGATAACTTCCAACGCGTAACTACAATCTCTCAAGACGCTAAGATTATGTTCTTGATCAACAGATTCAACGTTCGCAACAATGAACTCAACAGCGAAGAAATCAAAGCTCTCGAAAACTTTATCATCGAAAACACTGGTAAAGATCGCAGAACTGTAAGTGATGTTTACACTAAATCTTACGCTTCTCCTGATGGTCCTTTGGCTTTCAACAACAAGTTGTCTCAAGACCGTGGTCGCGCAACTCAAACAGCTGTAAGCAAGAAGTTCAAAAAAGATAAAATGCCGGTTGCTCCGAAATTCGACGTTGAAGCTTTGGGTGAAGACTGGGAAGGTTTCAAAGAATTGGTTGAAGGTTCTGATATCCGCGATAAGGAATTGATCCTCCAAGTTCTCCAAATGTACAACGATCCTGAAAAACGCGATCAAGAAATCCAAAATATGTCTGCAGCATTCGAAGTTTTGGCTGAAAAGATTCTTCCGGAATTGCGTCGCTCTAAACTCGTTGTTAACGTAGACGTTGAAGGTAAAACTGACGAAGAACTCAGAGAAGCTGTAAGAAACGACGTATCTTCTTTGAACTTGGAAGAAATGTTGTTCGCTGCAACTTTGTTCGAAGATGCTGATACTAAGATCAAAGTTTACAAGGCTGCTGCTGACAAATACAACGACGCTCGCGCTTGGAACAACTACGCAATTTCATTGATCGAAAAAGAAGGTAAAATCACTGCTGACGCTAAGGCTGCTTTGGTTAAATCTGCACAACTCGACAACGCTGCTAACGAAGTAATCGTAAACTTGGGTATCGTTGCAATGGCTGAAGGTAATATGGAAGACGCTAAGAAGTGCTTCGCAGTTGCTACTGAAGATGCTGCTTACAATATGGGTCTTGCAAACTTGGCTGAAGGTAACTACGCTGAAGCTGCTAAAGCATTGAACGGTTACAACCGCGCAGTTGCTGAAGTATGTAACGGTAACTTGACAGCTGCTAAAGCTGCTTTGGAAGGTGACAACAGCGCTGAAGCTGACTACCTGAGAGCTGTTATCGCTGCTCGCGAAGGTAACGAAGAAGTTGCTGCTAAGAACATTCAAAGCGCTATCGCTAAGAACCCTGAATTGGAAAAAGTTGCTAAAGAAGATATCGAATTTGCTAAATTCCAAAAATAATCTCGCAACTCAATCTTATATGGGCAGCCCGCTGAATTTCAGCGGGCTGCTTTTTTATGCGTACTGACGGCTGAGTGTTATTGTGCGGAGAGTCGTTGCAACATTATATTCGGCATAATAATGACACCTCCCGATTCGAAAGAATCGGGAGGTGTTTTATTAATGTGGAATTATGTTTCTATTAGAATGAGGATTCTCGGCCCTCGCTAACCATTTTCAAGTCGTGGTCTACCATAATTTCGACCAATTTCTCGAACGAAGTCTTGCTCGGATTCCAACCCAGCAATCGCTGCGCCTTTGATGGGTCGCCTAGCAATTGCTCAACCTCAGTCGGTCGGAAGTAACGAGGATCAACCTCCACCAGCACACGGCCTGTTGCTACGTCAATACCTTTCTCATCAACGCCTTCTCCCTCCCAGCGTAGCTCGATACCTGCTCGGCGGAATGCCAGCGTAGTGAACTCTCGAACCGAATGGTACTGCCCTGTGGCAATCACGAAATCCTCGGGAGTCGGGTGCTGCAACATCAACCACATACACTCAACATAGTCGCGCGCATAGCCCCAATCTCGCAGCGCATTCATATTACCCAGATAAAGTTTATCCTGCAGTCCGTTTACAATGCGAGCTACGGCGAGCGTAATCTTACGCGTAACGAATGTCTCGCCTCGACGTTCGCTTTCGTGGTTGAATAGAATGCCGTTTACTGCGAACATACCGTATGCTTCGCGGTAGTTCTTCGTAATCCAGAATCCGTACTGTTTGGCTACGCCATACGGACTGCGGGGGTAGAACGGCGTAGTCTCGCGTTGAGGAACTTCTTGCACCTGCCCGAATAACTCAGAGGTAGATGCCTGGTATATTTTAGTTTTTTGGTCGAGTCCCAAAATTCTGACAGCCTCGAGCAATCGCAAGGTACCTACTGCGTCTGTTTCGGCAGTATATTCCGGTACATCAAACGATACCTTGACGTGACTTTGTGCTGCCAAATTGTATATCTCGTCGGGACGAACCTGCTGAATGATGCGAATCAACGAACTCGAGTCGGTCATATCTCCGTAGTGCAGTTCAATGACACGCTCCTTGTGCATATCGCGCACCCACTTTTCGAAATATAGGTGTTCGATGCGACCTGTGTTGAACGATGAACTGCGACGCATAATGCCGTGTACTTCGTAACCTTTTTCGAGGAGAAACTCCGCCAAAAACGAACCGTCCTGACCGGTTATCCCTGTAATTAATGCTACCTTTTTCATTACATTATTTTGTATATACGATTGCAAAGATAGCAATATTTTACGGATAATTCATTATATAGTGCACAAATACTAATTCTGTATTTCAAATATTTTGTAAGGCTTCAAATAATAAAAACTCGGAGAGATATGGATTATTGCAGTATGGTGGCAATTTAGTTTGAACTAATAGACTAAATGTAGTAAATTTGTACGTTGATTAGTCAAAAATAAATACATTGTAAATATGGAAAAGAGAATTGAACAGGCTGTAGAAAATTTCAAATCAGGATTTAACTGCTCGCAATCTGTTGCTGCTGCATTCGCAGATTACTATGGCGTAGACCGCGAAGTGATACTCCGAGCATCGGCATCTTTCGGTGGCGGAATCGGACGTATGCGTCAAACTTGTGGCGCGGCTTGTGGAATGTTTCTGCTGGCAGGGCTCGAAAATGGTTCGGCTACGCCGAAGGACATAATCGGCCGAGATAACAACTACAAGCTCGTGCAGCAACTCGCAGAACAATTCGCGGCAGAAAACGGCTCGCTCATCTGCGGCGAACTGCTCGGACTTACTGGTGACGGTTCGGCTCCCAAAGCAAAACGCCCCTGTGCTCAGATGGTCGAATCCGCAGCCCGAATCTTTGCCGAGTACCTCAAAAATAAACAGGAGTAAATCTTTTTAGCAGTAGCAAAACACGACTGCACATTCGGGCATACTATTTGGTGTGATTCATCTGAATCAACAAAGTTTTGTGATATGAACGAATGTAGTAAGAAAACGCGCTACAAGTGCTTGGTGTGTGGATATGTATTCGATCCGGAAATAGGAGACATTAAGGGTAATGTGCCGAAAAATACCAACTTCGAGCAACTGCCAGAGGTGTGGAGATGTCCTATTTGTCGCGCACAAAAGGAGAAATTCAGACGTGTTGAGCGACGTTGCTGCGGGTGAGTGTGAATTAATGTCGAGTCTGTTGCAAAAAATCGGCGAATATGAAAGGAAACATCAAAAAAAAATGATAATTTTGTGCCGTAATTAGATTTAGACTGAAAATCACCTGATATAAGTCAACAGATGGAATTCGACAATATTAAACGCTACGAAAGCGCAGACAAATACGATATCGAGACTCTCGACCGTTTGAAGTATCACTATGGAGAAATCCTAAAACTCTTGGGCGAAGACCCGCAGAGAGAGGGGTTGATTAAGACTCCCGAACGAGTGGCTAAGGCAATGAGTTTTATGACACAGGGTTATCAGCAAGACCCTAAGGAGATTCTGCTCTCGGCACGATTCACCGAAGAATATAAACATATGGTCATCGTTAAAGATATTGACCTCTATTCGTTGTGTGAACACCATATGCTGCCATTTTACGGCAAGGCACACGTTGCGTATATCCCCAATGGTTACATCACGGGATTGAGTAAAATTGCCCGCGTGGTAGAAGCATACGCACGTCGATTGCAAGTTCAAGAGCGACTGACCGTACAAATCCGCGATTGCATTCAAGATGCACTCTCGCCACTTGGTGTCGCAGTGGTCATTGAGGCTTCGCATATGTGTATGCAGATGCGCGGCGTGCAGAAACAGAACTCTGTCACTACGACTTCTGCGTTCACTGGAGCATTCCTTACTCAATTGCAGACAAGAGAAGAATTCATAAATCTGATTAAGAAGTAATCGTCAGTTAGCGATTACTTTTTTAATCTGAAACAATATAAAACTAACACAAACAATGAGCGGTTTTTTTGGAACCATTTCTAAAAGAGAGTGCGTAGCCGATGTCTTCTACGGCACAGACTACCATTCACATCTGGGCACAAAACGTGCGGGTATGGCATTCTATAACGGTAAAGCCTTTGTTCGTTCGATTCATAGTCTTGAGAACGGATACTTCCGTAATAAGTTTGAGGACGAATTGGGTAAGTTTGCAGGTTCGCACTCGGGCATCGGAATCATCAGTGATACCGACTCGCAGCCCATCACAATACACTCACATCTGGGAGTCTATTCAGTTGTAACAGTGGGTAGAATATACAATCTCGACGAACTGAGCAAAGAACTCATCAGCAAAAAGGTGAACTTTGCGGAGTTGTCTGGTTCGGGAATAAACCCAACGGAATTGGTTGCTACGCTCATTAACTCGGCAGACTCGTTCAAGGAGGGCATCGAGGTAGTGCAACAGAAGGTCAAGGGTTCGTGCAGTTTCCTGATTCTGACCAAAGACGGCATCTACGCAGCTCGCGACAAATGGGGACGTACTCCGATTATCCTCGGACACGATGCTGATGGTTATGTTATGGCTACAGAGAGCACTGCGTTCTTGAATCTCGGCTATGAATATGTGCGTGATTTGGGGCCATCTGAAGCCGTTTTTGTTACTCCAGAAAAGATAGAACAGGTGGTAGCTCCTATCAAACGTAAACAGGTTTGTTCGTTTATGTGGGTCTATTACGGTTATCCTTCGTCGTGGTATGAGGGAGTCAATGTTGATGATTCACGCTGTCGCAGTGGTGCTGCACTTGCGCGCCGAGATGAAGATGACCTCGGAGATTTTGTTGCGGGTATCCCTGACTCGGGCATCGGCCACGCAATAGGATACAGCAGCGAGAAGAAAATACCTTATCGTCGTGCATTTGTGAAGTACACTCCGACTTGGCCGCGTAGCTTTATGCCGCAAAACCAATCTATGAGAGATCTGGTAGCAAAGATGAAACTGTTGCCAAATGAAAAGTTCACTCGTGGTTCAAGGGTAATTTTCCTTGACGACTCGATTGTTCGTGGTACGCAGCTCAAGGATAACGTAGTGAAACTTGTCGAAGCAGGTGTGAAGGAGACTCACATTCGCATTGCGTGTCCGCCGCTGATTTATCCGTGTCAATTCTTGAATTTCTCGACTTCGCGTTCGAATTTTGACCTGATTTCGCGCAGAGTAATCAGAGATATAGAGGGAACCGACAACTTGACCGATGAACTGCTGAAACCATATTCAGACCATACTACCGAACAATATGCTCGTTTGGTTGAGAATATGAGAAAAATTTTGGGCGTGGATTCACTGAAATTCCAACACCTCGATGATTTGGTGGAAGCAATCGGATTGCCTAAAGAGGATTTGTGTACACACTGCTGGGATAATAGCAGTTATATGTAA
>JAZTZL010000013.1:0-52474 GCA_045637425.1 Rikenellaceae bacterium
GTAGATTTTACCGTTTGACTGTTTCAGAACACCACACATAATGTTCATAATAGTTGATTTGCCGGCACCGTTTGAACCCAGCAAACCATAGACACCGTGTGTCTTGATTTCAAGATCGATATCTTTTACTGCCCACTGTACACTGTAGCGGTGTGAAAGATTCTCAATCTTTACGATTGGTTGTTGTTCCATCTTGTTTGTTTTAAGTATTAATTTCTATAGTTTATTCGCTTTTACTTAAGTCTGAATTTTCAAGTTGCAAATGTACAACTTTTTTTACTATCAAAAAAACATTAGTAGACAAAACCACGCTTTTTGTAGACAAGATTTACCATTAACTGCGCTCACTTAACTCGAGCCATCTCATACTTTTGGCATCAATCTCCTCTATCAAACTCGAAATTTTTTCCGATGCTTTCATCAGTTCATCTACGGACATTGTACCGCTACTCATCATTGTTTCGAGTTCCGCTTTTTGTTGTTCCATCTGCGGTATTTCCGACTCAAGTTGTTCTAATTCACGTTTTTCCTTAAATGACAATCTATTCTCATAGACTCGCTTTGGTTCGGGCGCAGCCTGTTTCTGAATCTCAACTTTATGCTTCTGTTCATCTTCTTGACGCTTTATCTCGCGCCAGATTCTGTAATCGCTATAATTGCCCGGGAAATCTTTTATTGCACCGTTGCCTTCCATTACGAACAAATGGTCTACGATTTTATCCATAAAGTAACGGTCGTGCGAAATCACAATCACGCAGCCACGATACGATTCCAGATACTCCTCCAGCACATTGAGCGTTTGGATATCAAGATCATTCGTAGGCTCGTCGAGCACCAGAAAATTCGGATTCGCCATCAACACCGTACACAGATAGAGTCGTCGCTTTTCGCCACCGCTCAATTTGGCAACCATATCATACTGCGCAGCAGGCGAAAAAAGAAATTGCTGTAAAAATTGTGATGCGCTCAATCTGCTGCCGTCGGCCAACGCTATGTCTTCCGAGATTTTTTTCACTATATCAATCACACGTTCATCGGGCGCAAACGTGAGTCCCTCCTGCGAGTAGTAACCAAATTTTACGGTTTCGCCAACATCTACGCTGCCGCTGTCAGGCTGCACCATTCCCTGCAACATCTTGATAAATGTAGACTTCCCGACTCCATTACCACCTACAATACCAAGTTTTTCGCCCTTACCAAATATGTAACTGAAATCTTTAAGAATAACCTTATCTACAAAACTCTTTGACAAAGAGCGCATTTCGAAAATCTTCGTTCCGATTCTTGATGCCTCGATTCCGAGATTTACCTGTTTAACCTCCTTCACCGTTCGTTTACGAGCGGAGAGCTCCTCGAAGGCATCTATGCGATATTTCGCCTTACCCGTTCGAGCCGAAGGGGTACGACGAATCCACTCCAACTCCCGACGATAGAGGTTGCGAGTCTTTTCTGCCATAGCACAATCGAGCGCGATTCGCTCCTGACGTTTCTCTATATAGTAACTATAGTTGCCGCGATAGGTATATATCTGACGATCATCTATTTCTATTATCTTGCTGCAGACGCGGTCGAGGAAATATCGGTCGTGAGTAACCATCAGCAGCGTCATCTTCGACTCCGAGAGGTAATCCTCCAGCCACTCGGTCATCTGCAAATCGAGGTGGTTCGTAGGCTCATCAAGAATCAACAAATCGGGTTTTGAAATCAATGCTGCAGCCAGAGCCACGCGTTTCAACTGTCCACCCGATAGCGTATCCACCACTTGCGAATAATCATATATCTCGAGTCGCGAGAGAATCTCTTTAGCCTGCTGTTCGTAGTCCCACGCCTGAACTGAATCCATTTCATTGATAGCCTCTTCAAGATTTTCGCCATCAACCAACGCCCGCTCATAACGGGCAATAGCTCTGACGGCAGGATCTTTCGAGGTGAAGCAGGCTTCCAACACCGAGATACCCTGCTTAAACTGAGGACTCTGAGAAAGGTAGCCCATTCGCACATCACGCCTGAAGGTAACGGCTCCCGTACTATAATCCTCACTCCCTGTTATAATATTCAGCAACGTAGTCTTTCCGGCTCCGTTCACAGCCACCAGCGCCACCTTATCACCTTGTTCGATACTGAATGATATATTATCAAACAAGACTCGCTCGCCAAATGATTTCGATAAATTTTCTACTTGCAGACAACTACTCATAGCACTATTCTATATAATCTGTCTGCAAAGGTAACAATTTTCGTTTATAGATTTACCACACTGCGCCGACTAAATATTCCTGAGCAGCAGCGCCAAGTTACTGACAAACATTCTGACCGACATTGCAAGGAGGATTACTCCGAAAAATTTTCTCAGCACAAATATTCCACCCTGCCCCAGCAACCGCTCGAAAAACCGGAGATTCCGCAGCACCAAATAGACAATAACCATATTCAGCACTACGGCAACCAGCAGATTCTGAACTCTGACCTCAGACAAGAGTGACAAAGTGGTGGTCAGCACTCCAGCACCTGCTACCAGCGGGAAGACCACGGGTATTATCGTGGCATCGGCTCCCGGACCCTCGTTGCGAAAAATCTCGATTCCCAACAGCATTTCAACTCCCAAAACAAACAACACGAGAGCTCCGGCAATGGCGAACGAAGATATATCGACATTAAACAAACGCAACACAGCCTCTCCCGCCAACATAAATACCACAATAACAGTAAACGATAACAACGCAGCCCGATGCGGATTAATCCGCCGCCCCGAGCTCAACAAGTTAATCACTACGGGAATCGAACCCGTAATGTCAATGACTGCAAAAAGCACCATAAATGCAGTGGCAATCTCCTGCAAACTAAACATATTTTCTTCCATAACAAACCTTTTACTGTGATAGACACAATTCTCATTCCGCGCATCTATTTTGGAATAAAAATATGTATAACCCACATTTGCAGTGTCATACTGATATTTGCCTAAATTTTTATCAAAGCATTAAATTATGGCAACAACTAAATTAGGAAAAATTTGCATCACTCCACAAGGAGATTACTCAGCAACAACAAGTTACCACCACCTTGACGTAGTTCAATGGCAGGGCAACAGCTACTTGTCTCTTACGGACAACAATCGCGGCAATACACCCGATAACGAATCCTATTGGCAATGCATCTGCCATCGCGGAGCGAGTGCATACGAGCAGGCTGTCGAAGGCGGTTACACAAAAGACGAGGCGACATTTGCTCAGGAGTGTGCTACGATGGCGGGCGTAGCCGAACGCACGTCGCTGCTCGAGTACCCACTCTATGGCAAGGCTGCTGCAATCTGCAAAGGTTCATTCTCGACAAATAACTCGGCACTGAACTTCACTGGCGACCGCACAATAGAATTGCTCATAAAAACGGGCGACTCGGTAAACTTCAGCACATCGACAATACTCGCACAATTCGGTGTTTCGGCTCAGGGCAGTTGGGTTAATACCTTATATTTTTACGGCAACGGCTTGTTGATGTATTCTGGCTACAGTTTGATTACCGTAAAACCGAACACGCAATATCATATTGTGATTGTTCAGAACACCAACTCATCGAGCGCGAATGTCTACATCAATAATTGGCAGCAGTCCTACACATCTTCAAGTTTTGCATTCACGCCGAATATTTTTACAATCAATTGCAACAACACGTTTGTTCAGCATATCAGGCTCTACAACCGACTGCTCAGCAGTACAGAGGTAGACTCACTGTACAATGGCGGTCGTCCTGCCGACTACCACATTCCGAGCACCGGGACTCTGCGTGAGTGTCTTACGGCAGAGTTCCTCGCAAATGGAGTCCGCGACAACAATTGGCACGACTCGGCAGGCTGCGGAGCAACACTGACCGCCAACAGTGTCCCGACTATCGACTACTTGGCACCCTACTACAATCAGGTGATTATCCAGAGCAGCGCTCCCACCTCAACGCCAAATTTCGAGGGCCAGATATTCATCAACAAGACTACGGGTAATATCTATATGGCCAAAGGCCACGCCTCGTCTGCCGACTGGGTAGTAATCGGTTAAAAAAAAGAGCCTGTCCAATTGACAGGCTCTTTAAACCATTACTCTGATTTTTCAACTTTTACCAAATTAAAGAAACTACTTATCTCTTGTTGGTCAATTGCTTGGCGAACATTAAATCGTTTTACTTGATCATAATATCCTGCTTTACTAACCTTTATTTCAATTTGCACATTTCTTGAATTTTCGTATGTAAGACCCAGAATATTAAATGAACGTGTTTCCTCATAAGGTGTTGTCATAAGGTATGTCTCATTCGTGTTCTTAACTTGATCAGGCACACTTGAAATTACACGATAAAACACCTGAGCCCCTTTAGGTGAAGAATCGATAAACCAACGAATTACAGTACGTTCAAGAGCTGTTTGGCCAGGATTGTCTCGAGAAACAATTTTTTTCGCCTCACCAGCCGGTATCGAAGTATCTCGATTTATAGAATTTACAGTCTGCAACGCTGTAGCTTGAATTGAGGTCTGAAGCAAATTCTGCAATGCTTCATTGTTTTTCCTTAAAGTACGTTTTGATGCACCACAAGAAGATGCGATGAGAGCTAGAATTAGTAGACAACTCGAAATTTTGATTAGTTTCATAAAATTTTTGTTTTGATTTTGTCGTGTTCCTCGACAGATTAAATTATGAAAATAAAAACGCGGAACAAAATTTCATATCTACTTTTCGAGGCTCTGGAAAACCTTATGGCTAAACATGAAATCGAGTCCGCGCGAATGCACGAACACTAACTTCACATCTTATGCCATAATTGAAATTTTCCAGATTTCGAAAAGAAAGACGTAAAATTAACGTTTTTATATGTATCCCATCAGTATGGGTTTAGTTCTGTTAATACTTTTGTTTTTTCACCATAGGCAAATTGTATTGATTATGCCACAAAGATACGCAAAATATTTTTCAAACAAAGTAAATCTCCATAAAAAATGCTTACAAATAAATATTAATATTTGCCAACAATTCTATATTTATCATACAAATGCCACGCCTCGTCTACCGACTGGGTAGTCATCGGCTAACCTCAACCGACCAATCAACACAAACCGAGCCTGCCCCAAAAGGAGCAGGCTCTACTTTATTTTTATCCAAATGCTTTTCAATATAAAAGAAGGGGCGAGCCAACTCCCCCCCCTTGAGCTGATGACGAGGATTGAACTCGTGACCTCTTCCTTAGCAACGACAAACGCTTTTTCACTTATAAATATTTGTCATATAATTCATTACGCCACTACAAAACAACATTTACTCTATTATTTACTCTAACAAAGACAATAACGGAGATGTTGACCCATTAAATAAAAAAACTAAACGCCCCAACTACACAAGGGGGACTCAAACTCCATTACGCTTTCTCAAACGAACGGCACTGCAAATGTACTAATAAATTCTAAAACAGCAACATCAAACAATGTTATTGACCCATAATTTTAATGAAATATTATCATTAGTTCAGAGTGCCAACAAGTTGATAGGTTAATAACGATATTATTATCCTAAGAGATACAACATTTACGCACATTTCTAACGCACCACATATTACTTATTATAAATACATTACCCCTTATTTTACAGCATTGACAGGTATATTGGTTATATACCTGTCGCCATATCAATAAATGAAACACGTTCACCTGTTAGTCTATCGTAAAAATAAGCCATTCGGTCTACACTATCAAGTAGCATCGCCAATCTAAACTCTGATAAACCGAGTAAATTTAGGATATTGCAATGCTCGCCATAATCCCCAACTAATATTTCACCATATCGAGCAACAAACTCTCGCACATTAGTGTTATGCATAACAACCTCAACACGAAAAAGTGTACTAATATCGTCCCGACCAAGCCACTTTTTCAAATACTCCATTTTATGCGGACTATTATTGCTAAGCTCCGTAGCCTTATCGTATATACGCATCTTCATATCTGTATCTTTAGCCTGAGAAAAATAGAGTGTCGGAAATTTGGACAATTTAGTTCGAGACCTACTATAGTACTCTCCATAACCATCGAGTGTTTCATCATTTACCACTTTACGTCCATTAAGAATTAGGTCATAACGGTCTATATTCTTAATCATTCTACGCATTTTGCCTATGTAGTTATAATTACTATCCATAGCAAGTTCCAATTCAGTAATGTTATTGAAGGTCATTCCATAGAAATCACAAATGTATTGAAGGTCACAAATGTGGTTAATCGGTTCTCCATTGAACTGACGCATATATATGCGGTATAAGGCAGCATTTTCGAACGAGAAAAAAGCTCGGCCTTCGTATTTTGCACTATTATGGAATGTGAATGTACCGAGTCGGTAGTATTCGCCCACATCCCGCACATCAACAGTTGCACGCATTACCGACTCTTCCTCTTCGAAAAAAGTGAGAATAAAATCGTCCTCTGCAAGCACTCGGTATCCCTCATCATTATAGCGGGTGTAATTTTCTTTCAAATACACATATATTGCTGTTGAAACATTCAAGCACACCCTAAGCTTATCTATGCTCACAGCGAAATTAGTTACTTTCATAGGATATATTTTTTATAATAAATATAGGGTCCACCTCAAAAAAGTCAAATAGTTCGATAAAAAAATGTAGTCAATTTATGGGTGTAGTCAAATAATAACAGCGGCCATCAAAAATGACCGCTGCTACCGTTATCAAACAACTCAAAGAATTGTTTGGTTACGCCTGGTTTATGAAGGTCTGCTGATAGTTATTCATAATCCAGTTGATAGATGTATTTTGTTCAATGCAAATTTCAACAACTACTTTATTGATGTTAATCCCCGAATATTCCACCTATTATTCCACCTAGAAGGGCTGCACCTATTGCTGCGCCAGCTGAATCACTACTTTGGTTATTATTGATAATAACCTGATTATGAGTTTCAGTCTGTGGCAATAAACTTTCGCAATATTCGCAGGAAACCCTATTTGTGATAGGGGCTCCACAATTAGGGCAATTTGTAACACCTGACGCTAATTTTGTTGGGCCTGAAATAGAGTTATTTGGAGCGCCACATTCTGGACAGAAACTCGCCGTCTCATTATATGGACAGCCGCATTCATAACAAGTTTTCATAATTCTTATCGTTGGCAATACTTTACACTAATCAATATGATTATTTGCAATATCAACATTGAACAAATTCCAATAACATAATAATTCGCCTCCATTTCTTGAGGAGATAATGCAGATAACACACACTCGACAACACAGAAGAATGAGTATAAAAATGATAGAGATATCTTAAATGCATCATTCAAAATATTTAATGCGACCATAACCAATGCCATATTTGATATGATGATTATAGAGGTCATTATAACATTGAATACTTCATATTCTGGAATAATTAGACCGCATATAATATTGAGTAATATTAAAAGTGCTGTAACTGCAAAAATTACATTTCTCATAATGTTGGAGGTATTGGGGGAGGACAATTAAATAAACTAGAAAATTCAGGGAGCTGACTTATTTTTAACCAATTAGGCATTCCTTGTTTCCAAATCAATGTGTCAGCTGAAATTTTTCCATTTCTCACTGAGTCGATAATTGTGTTTGTGTCATAAGGGCCAGCTTGGGCTCCATTTAACACCAGGTGATACATTGTGGCTTGTGGTATGGGTGGTGGTGTAGACGCTGTAGTCGGACTAGTATTCATTACACTGCCTATTTGATTTCCTAAATTAACTCCTGCTCCGAGTCCTATACCAGCTCCCATTAGACCTCCCATTGAGCCAGAATCATTTGATGCTGCGCTGTCCAAAACATCGAAACTTCTCTCCATTTGATATACGTCTCGTCCTGTTATCTTCAGTCTTGCGGCTAAATCTTTTGCGTCTTTAAGTTTTTTGAAACTTGGGTCATCCTCTTTGACGCTAATTGCCATTACATCAAATTCTTGCAGGGCAAGACCATATTTTTCAAACGATGGCGCAATCCTTTCCAAACAGAACTCGGAAATAGAACCCAAATATGAATTTATGTTCAAAACAGACAAATTATCTCTAACTAACTTGTCAGAGATAATATTTGTCAATTGAGACATAATACGCCCTTTAAAGTATTTCTGGATGGTATTTACTGAAAATGATGCAGAATTACCAACAATAGCTTCTAGAAATAATCGTGGATTGCTAATCTTAAATCCATATTGTCCATATGCTCTAAGCGGAACGATGACTTCATATTTGGGGTCTTCAATTTGCAATGGTGTGGCTGTTCCCCATTTGGAATCCATTAATACCAGCATATTAACAAACCAAACCTCAGCTTTAAATGGAGAATCACCTCCAAATGGGATATTAATAATTTTGTTAAGTAATGGGATATTTGAAGATGATAGGGTGTATGTACCACTTTCAAAGGTATCCAATACCTGGCCACCTTTTACGAAGAATGCGACTTGTCCTGGGTACACAACTAATTGTGTACCCAGTCTCAAGTCATCACTTGGGAATTTCGAAACGATTTGTTTCGCCCCCATTGTGCACTTTACAACATCAATAATTGCCATATCCAACAACAGAAAAAAGTGTACATGCTATCCAAAATCCAAGATTTATCCAAAAACAAGTTAATGCATCCTTAGCTTTCTTTGGATACTTATCTTTTTGTACAAAATAATAAACTAGACTAACAATCCAGCCAGCACACAAAAAGATTAGCCACATATACCATTCGAAACCTGGATTCATTACAATTTGTTGCGAATTTGAACTGTAGCCGCATTTGGGACAAACAGGAGCTTTGTCGGAAATACCATTTCCGCAGTTGGGACATTGAATTAGTGCCATATTAAATAATATTTTACCGTAGCATCTCCTATGCGGTGGGTTAGTTTCAAAACAGAAAGTGTGGAGATGATTCCCGTTCATTTCTAAGAAGGTTGTGGAATGACCTATGCAAGAATAAACGATACAATGCCCCACACTCGGATAGTATGGGGTTCACGCACGAACGTGCATATCCACGCATAGCTATACAAGAAATGAGTGCTATTCGTTCGCCCTCTTGCATTGAAAACTTCCACATTTTCTTAGAAGGACTGCGAAAACACTTTCAATATGTCCGCCGATGGAATAATTCCAACGACATCGCAAAGTTATATAGAATTTTCGAAACGAACAACACTCAAATGGAACATTGAGTAAAAAGCAAATTTTTTTTAATTATCTCACTATGTAGTTTTAATTCATATTATTCAGATTCTGCGTAAAAAACAAACCGTTTAATGTCATCGAGCGAATCTATCCTTACTATGCGCCCATCACACTCTAAATAACCTCTAACAGTCTTACCGATTGATGTCGGCTTGAATAGTTCCGAAACCTCAACACCGAGAATCTTTGCAACCTCTCTTAATCTTGATAAGGTTGGATTTCCGTTGAGGCTATTCGATAAATTCACACGGCTAATGCCTATTTGTTTGGCGATATCGGCCATCGTAAGCCCTTTTGCGTGGGCCAATTCAACTACTCTTAATTCCATAGTGGTAATATATTTCTCACAAAGGTAATTTAATTTTCAATATATCATTAAAATAATTATAAAATCTAAAATAAAACATTACAATAACTTGCATAATCCAAAATAAAGCATTACATTTGTATTGTAAATTAATAATAAAACATTACAACTATGACAACCGCAGTAATTTACGCACGAGTAAGTAGCATTGGAGAACGACAGAATACAATTCGTCAAGTAGCAGATTTGACACAATATGCCACTAATAATGGAATGTCCGTAACTAAAATTTTTGAGGAACACATATCAGGTGCAGTCAAAAATGAAGAACGTCCCGTATTGTGTGAATGTCTGAACTACTGCATTAACAACGCTATTTCCATACTGCTGATTAGCGAACTGAGCAGACTCGGCAGGAATGTCGATGAAGTTTTGGCAAACGTAAAATTATGTAAAGACAATGGATTGAATATTTATTTTCAGAAAGAAAATATATCAATATTCCAACCTGACGGTAGCAAAAATCCATTTCTAAACATCTTCATAAGTGTATTGGGCACTTGTGCCGAAATGGAACGTGAATCCATAAAATTCAGATTAAATAGCGGACTAATACGATACAAGGAATCAGGAGGAAAAGTCGGACGTAAAGTTGGCTCGGTAAAAAGCAAAGAACAAAAACAAGAGGAATACTCAAAAGTAATTCGATGTTTGAAACGAGGAAAATCTATCCGAGACACCGCTACACTATGTGATGTATCCATTAGCACCGTATTCCGAGTAAAACGCGAATTTGGGATATAGCAATCAATCAGAAAATTTTAATATCAAACAGCTTGATAGGGGGTAAATTTGCATACCCCCTCAATAAAATTTCAAATCAGCTGCCACTTTTGAAAAACAACAAATACTGCCACAGGTGGCTGACCAAGGGCAATTTAAGATAAAATTTTCATTAAAATAACTATATAACTACAATTATATTTCCATATAATTTGACGTATATTTTTTCATTCTGCAAAAAGTCGTTGCATCATATCTGCGTGACATTCAAATAATTTATCATAATCAATATTTGTATAGCAAGTTGCAGAGAGGCTCCTGCTTGAATGACCAAGACCTGCATCGGTATATTCTTGTCCTAACTGATAATCACTATGCATAATTGTCGTCCAACTATCACGGGCACTGTAAAACGTAAAGTCTTCATCATAACCCATAATAGCCCGAATTTGACGGATAACCTTCTGTGCATTACCACAGAACGTTTTATAGGCCAAGTAGTTGTAATCAAACCCAAAATAAAAATCAGAATCAATCTGAACTGACCACACATTACGTTTGCTATCGCTAAGATACGGAGCAATAAGTTTCTGCAATGAACTTGCATAAGAACACAATTTCACCTTAATCGGTTTAGTTGTCTTATTACGGATATAATTAATTTCTCCACTATCACCATTCCATTTTATATCCTTTTTGCCAAGATTGTATATATCGGTCAAATTCATACCCATCGTACACAACGAGAATATAAACATATCGCGCATCATCTGCTGACGCATCGTTTTGAATGGATAGTGCATCAATTCTCGAAGTTGCTCAACGGTCAATGTGAATGGGGACTTATGGACAACTTTTGATTTGAAGTTTCTAAATCCACGCAAAACATCTGCTGATAACCTATTTGCATCAACAGCACAATTCAACACCTTTTTCAGACAACCCGAATATGTCTGCACAGTTGACGCAGACAAATTATAACATCGTTTATGAGAACCTCCCCCTCTTAAATACTGATAACCGTGTTGCAAATCCGCCAAATAATTTCTGACCCAATCAACTGTAATATCACAAAAACTAATGACATCTTTGCCTGTATATTTTATCTGATAATTCACAAGTGTCTTTAATGCGTATTCATATTTCTGCTGACTCTTTGGCGTCTCCATCATCACACCACACCAATACTGTACAAAGTCGCCACTACCTTCAATCTGTTTTCTATCTTCAGAGTAATTCAAAATAGCCTCCATAACCCGCTTTGCTGACAACTCCTCCAACACGCCTCGACTTTTCAACATACGTTCCACTTCACGAGCCCGATTCATCAAGCGGTCAAGAAAATCATTGTTTTGCTCCTTTTCTAAACGTGTATCATAATCGTCCGTACGTCTTATGCTTATACGCTGACCTTTGGTATTCCATTCTGATTTCAAAACCGAGATATCCAAAGACCGCATCGTATTTGTCGTACCATTGCAAATTTTCAAATAGACAGGCCAACGACCATCATTTTTCTTTCGGCCGAGTATGTAATTAAAAGTAGCCATACACAATTCACATTTACTCTATTTTTACTCTATTTTACTCGTCATAAAGATAGAAAACATTAATTGAATACAGAAAGAAATTTACTCATTTTTGCAGACAACAAATATAATACAGGCTATTAAACACACATAGAACAATGTGATTTACAAGATATTATTAAATAAAAAAGGAAGAGTAAATCTCTTCCTTTAATTGAGCTGATGACGAGGATTGAACTCGTGACCTCTTCCTTACCAAGGAAGTGCTCTAGCACTGAGCTACATCAGCAATGCGGGTGCAAAGGTAGTGATTTTTTGAATCAAACCAAACTTTTGCACCCCAAATTTATTACAAAAGTCCTTTAGCGTGTTTTTCGCCAATAACTTTCAACATATCCTGAGTCATTGAGTCCATATCCCATTTCGGATTCCAACCCCACTCTTCACGAGCGCAAGTGTCGTCCAATGAGTTAGGCCAGCTGTCAGCGATTGCTTGCTTAACCGGATCTACGTTGAATTCGATAGTCAGTTCCGGAACATACTTCTTAATGTTTTCGAACAGAATTTCCGGAGTAAAACTCATAGATGCGATGTTGAAACTGTTGCGGTGAACGAGTTTAGCAGGATCTGCTTCCATCAATTGAACGCAAGCATTCAAAGCGTCCGGCATATACATCATATCCATATAAGAACCTTCTGCGATCGGGCAAACGAAGTGTTTGTTTTTGATAGCTTCGTAGTAAACTTCTACTGCGTAGTCTGTTGTACCACCACCTGGGAGAGTTACGTTAGAAATCAGACCTGGGAAACGCACGCTACGAGCATCAACACCGAAGCGTTGGAAATAGTAATCGCCCAACATTTCGCCCAACACTTTGCACACACCGTAAATTGTAGTAGGACGCATCACTGTATCTTGCGGAGTACCATCTTTCGGAGAAGAGGGACCGAATGCACCGATAGAACTTGGAGTGAAACATTGGCAGTTATATTCGCGAGCAATTTCCAAAGTGTTCATCAAAGCGCCGATGTTGATATTCCAAGCGAGTTGCGGATTTTTTTCGCCTGTTGCAGACAGAAGAGCAACCAAGTTGTAGATTGCGTCGATTTGGTAATCCTTAACAAGTTTTGCGAATCCTTGTGCATCGAGAGCATCGAGAATTTCGAATGGACCATTAGCGCCCAATTTTTCATTAGGTTTCAGATCGCAAGCCACTACGTTATTGTTGCCGTAGATTCCCCTGAGGTGCATTGTCAATTCGGAACCGATTTGTCCGCCAGCACCAACGATTAAAATTTTCTTCATTATGTTTGTGTGTTTAATGATTATTCTGAGTGCAAAAATACATATTTTTTTCTCGCAAATTACATTTTGCACTATTTTTTACATCACAACACCAACATAATCTGTCATTAGTAACGATTTCTGCGAGATGGTTTTTCAATTTTGATGTATTGATTCCAGACGATACGGCTGTTTGGATTAGCACAGACAATCTCCTGGCGTAGTGATTTTGTGCCAAATCTAAAGAAGAGGAATCTTCTGGGAATACGGTGAACCACCTGGTACAGAGTATCTCGAATTGCAATTTTGCAGGCTACAGAATCTTTTTCAATCACACCCTCTATTCTACTCCACGAATCGCTCCAGACGAACGAGTGGCTATCAACATCTGCTAATATCGTATCACGCAGTAGTCGCTCTTTAATCACGATTTTCGTATCGCTCACAGTTTGAGCGATTTGTTCAACTCTGCGTATTTTGATTTTCAGTTGGTCGATTATCCGAGCTCGTTCCGCCAGCAGCGACTCGAGTTCATCACACCTCAACCTCAACGCCTCGGTCGAAACAGCCCACTGCCCCGACTCGGTTCGGTAGCGACGCAACGAATCAAAATAAATCTCTTGATTCGACTCAAGCCGCTTACACTCCACGCTCAACGACCTATTCTGCTCCATTGACAACCAAAGCATTACGCTCAAAATAGCCACTATTGCAAATAATATTCTACTCATAATTCCAGATTTTGTCGGCGTGGGTGATTTCGACGGTATGAGATATGAATCCAGGCTCCGCCCTTTTCGAGAATAATCTGGTCATATGGAATTGAGCTACGCACAGCCATCTCGTACAGAGCACGATTTTCGGTTCGGCTACCCGCAGTCAGGTCAGCAGCCTCGCCTACAATATGTTGTGAATTTTCGGCTCCGCACACCAATCTATTGAGTTGGGTGCAACGATAGCCACTTGTGATTAGCAATGGTGCACCCCACAATTCGCGCAATGGGTCGAGTACCCGTTCTATCAGTTGCTGTAATTTCAGAGTGACAACCTGCGAGGGGATATTCTTTATTCCGTTCTGACGAGCCTTATCCGAGCGGGTCAGTTCATTTACAGTAAAATACTTTGACATAAATCCTATTTTTGAGGTTAGACCCACAAATATCTACCATTTTTCAAAATCTCTGTTAGCACAAATATTATTGTATAAAATATCAATATGTATCGAAAAATATCATATATTTGCGGAAATAATAAAAGTTACAATCGTTATGAATATAGCCATTGTCGGAGCAAGCGGTGCCGTAGGACAAGAGTTAATGAGGGTTCTTTTGCAGCGCAATTTCCCCATTGACACACTAAGATTATTTGGTTCGGAGCGCAGCGCAGGAACAACATACGAATTCAACAACCAACAGATAACAGTCGAATTGCTTGAAGATGGCGACGCCTTCAAAGGCATAGACATCGCATTTGTTTCGGCCGGAGCCGAGACCTCACGCCGATTCTGGCAGACAATCACCCGCCACGGAGCCATTATGATTGACAATTCAAGCGCATTCAGAATGGACGATGACGTGCCTTTGGTAGTCCCCGAAGTCAATGGACCGGCAGCACTTAACCCGCCGCGAAGAATAATATCAAACCCGAACTGCACTACGATTCAGCTTGTCGTGGCGCTGAACATCATAGAACAGATGTCGCACATACGCCGCGTACACGTAGCCACTTACCAATCGGCAAGCGGTGCAGGTGCTCAAGCAATGGTTGAACTCGAGAACCAATTCCGCCAGCTGGTAAATGGCGAAACTCCTACGGTCGAAAAATTCTATTATCAGTTGGCATACAATCTAATACCTCACATTGATAGTTTCACCGAAAACGGCTACACAAAAGAGGAGATGAAGATGTATCACGAGACTCGCAAGATTATGTCGTCGGACATCGAAGTCAGCGCGACGTGCGTTCGCGTACCCGTAATGCGCAACCACAGCGAAGCAGTCTGGGTAGAGACCGAAGAACCAATAGACCTGACCGAACTATCGCGCAGATTTGAGGTTGGCGAGGGCACAATTCTCTGCGACTGCCCCGAGGAGCGCATCTACCCAATGCCGCTGCAATTGGAAGGTTGCGATGCAGTCTATGTCGGCCGCCTGCGCAAAGACCTGAGCAATCTGAACGGACTCTCGTTCTGGTCAGTGAGCGACCAAATCCGTAAAGGAGCAGCACTGAACGCAGTGCAAATAGCAGAATATATCCTCAAAAACGGAGCATTAAAATAGAAAAATAATTGTTATGAAAGAGTTTATTGCAAAACTAACCACAAAGCTGACTGCGAAACAACGAGTAGGCGCGTTGATTGTTATCGCACTGCTGATTGTTATCGCAATCGTCAATATGACAAAGAGCGAAGAAAAAGAGGTCGTTGTAGAGAAACGCATAACTCCAATTGAGAAAATTCTCTACCCGATGAGACAATCTTTTTATATTTCGTTTCCTGGGTTTTCAGATTTCGAAGTCAGACCGAGCACGAACTACTCGATTGATTACGAAATTCCTAACGCCGACAAATTGGGCGAAATTGAAGTTTCGACAGAATGTTTTGATGGCTACACAGCACGAATCGAGAAGATTAACAACTCGAAGGGAGTAATCCACATCACGACTCCTGACACATTGAAGTTCAGCGAAGTCTATCTTATGGCGAGTCGCAAGAACGAGACTCCCGTGCTGTATTCGATAAATATGAGAAAGCGCATTACGGTCTCTATTCCTGCGACTGTTTTTGCAGCCAAAATTATGGACAAATATCACGTAGATCTTCCGCTGGATATGACAGAATATATTGTCTCGATTCCAACAAACGACAGATATTGGATTGAGAGCGAGAAGGGCGACTCTATCGGCCTCGACTACAAAGACCTTGAAAAAGCCGATGAAGAAGAGGAAAATAAGGACAGTTTCGTAGGACAGGTAAAACAATTAATTGAGAGAGTGAGAGTTGCATTTTCAGATGAAAGCCTCGAAGACTACGAAAATTATGGAGACCCGTCTATTGTTGCACCTACAAAAAAAGATGAAGAAAAGCGATATGAGAATGTATTGAATTTCAAGATTTATAGTTTTCCGCAACAAGAGGGAGCGGACTCTGCAATAAGACACTCCATTGTGAGATTGCTGAACGAACACGATGAGGTAATCAAAACCATCTTCATAACACAGAGCAATGTTGCTAAGTTATCGGTTAAGATGGACACTGCGGGTAAATTCGAAGAAAAAATATTTCTTGGAGATTTCGAGTCTGTGCAGTCGTTGAAAATCGAAGGACCTATGGACTCAACAGACTTTTCCAAACTCAGACATTTCAAAGAATTGAAACATCTCGACCTGTTTGGAGTAAATATCAAATCAATCAGTTGGCAACTCTATCTCAAGGAGTTAGTCTCAGTCATACTGCCCGAGTCATTGACCGAATTGACCAATGGCGCATTTAAGGAATCATACAACCTCAAGAGAGTAGAAATGGCAAATGTCGAGAAAATCGGAGAGATGGCATTTTGCGACTGCAAACAATTAGATGGCGTAAAATTTCCACAAACACTGAAGTATATCGGGAACTTTGCATTTTCAGGCTGCTCAAGTCTGTCAAATATAAGACTCCCTGAAAGTACAGATTCGCTGGGACGTTCAGCATTTGCAAGATGTAAAAGTCTGAGCGACGTACAACTCACCGAGGGCATAAAATCTATCAGTCACTATGCATTCGGCGAGTGTACATCTCTTAAATCAATTTTTATTCCGTCAAGTGTAGTATATATCGGAGAGCGTGTATTCTATGGCTGTGAAAAACTGACCCGTTTCTCGAGCAAATTATCACCCGATGGTCGAGCTCTGATTGTGGACAACGTGCTGCGCGCAGTAACAACCAGCGGACTGACACAATACACAATACCATCGTCAGTGCAGGCGATTGGAGAATTCGCATTCTTCCAATGTACTAACCTAAAAAATGTAGTCATTCCATCAAGTGTAACCGAAATTCGCAACTCTGCATTTTTCGGCTGCAAAGGATTGACCGGCATTAATATCCCCACCAGCGTAAATAGGATAAAAACTACGGCATTTGCTTACTGCAAAGGGCTGCGCAAGATTAAATTTCCCGAGAGTGTAACCGTAGTCGAAAGCTGGGCATTTGACGGCTGTTCAAATTTGACTGAAGTCGAACTCAGTTCTGCGACCACAAATATTTTGGATTACGCATTCACAGGTTGTCACTCGCTTTTGGCATTCAAGATTCCCGATCAAACGAACAAAATTGGCAACTACTCGTTCTCAGGCACAGGACTCGTCAAGATGGAACTCCCCAAAAATGTTTCATCACTCGGACGTGCTGTATTCCAGGAATGTTTGGATCTTGAAGAATTGAACTGTACAGCTATCACGCCACCCGTTGTTGACTCGATACTAGGTTCGTCACTGAACAAACTTAATTCGGTTTATGTACCACAAAAATCGGTTGACACCTACAAATCGACCATCGGCTGGAAAGAACATTCACTTAAGGCAGCTCAGAATTAGACTCAACATTCATAACGACACGACCGCCCGACTTGAATAAGTCGGGCGGTTTGTTTTTATTAATCTGCTACAAAAAATGGGAGTCTGCCTAACACTATGTCAGACAGACTCCCGATGATATGGTTAGTTGTAAAAGGCTATCCGCACTTAGAGTGACCGCAAGAGGTACAAACCAAGCAACCCTCTTGATACAGCAACGTGTCTTGACCGCACTCGGGGCACTTCGGAGCCTTAGGCTTCGTTCCGTCCGGAATGTAGCGGTGCAATGCTCGAGCTACACCGTTTTTCCAGGTATTGATTGTTTCGCTATCAAGGCGCAGCGACTCAACCAAGTGAACTACGTCAACAATCGGCATTCCGTTACGCAACACTCCCGAAATCAACTTCGCGTAGTTCCAGAATTCACTGTCAAACAAACGAGAGATACCACCGATTGTATTTGTGTATCCGTACTTATCCTTGTATTGGAAGTCATATCGTTTAGTGCCATCTTCTTCACGCACCTTAAGGATTACCCCTTTAGTAATTTTGCGAGGAATAAACATCGCATCTTCTTCGATTTTACCCGTAAAGATTTCGTATGGCTGACCATTGGACATACCCACGAATGCAATCCAATCCTCATCACCGTTCTTGAATCGAATAATGTCCGCATTCAACTCCTTCGGACGGTGCAGCGGTCTGTCCGATGTTTGTTTCTCTTTTTTCTTGTTTGAAACGAGCACTCCGTCACGCGAACCGTCTCGATAAACAGTTACCCCCTTACAACCCGATTCCCAAGCTGTGATGTACACTTCAGACACGAGTTCTTCGGTCACATCATTCGGCAAGTTTACAGTTACTGAAATCGAGTGGTCAACCCATTTTTGGATAGCACCCTGCATCTTGACTTTATTCACCCAATCGATGTCTGCAGACGTAGCCTTATAGTATGGCGACTTCTTAACCAATTCGTCAATTTGGTCATTATTCATCTGATTGATTTGTTCCACAGAGTATCCATTGATACCAGCCCAAGTCAAGAACTTGTGGTGATAAACATTGTATTCTTCCCAAGAATCGCCCACTTCGTCCACGAATGAAATTTTCACATCTTTATCATTCGGATTCACCTTTCTGCGACGTTTGTACACCGGCAGGAATACAGGCTCGATGCCAGATGTAGTCTGCGACATAAGGCTTGTCGTACCTGTAGGAGCAATAGTCAACATCGCAATGTTACGACGACCATTCTTCAGCATCAATTCATAGAGTTCTGGATCGACCTCTTTGATTCGGCAAATCATCGGATTATTCTCTTCACGTTTAGCATCAAAAATTTTGAATGCGCCACGTTCGCCAGCCATTACTACAGATGCACGGTAAGCCTCTACGGCCAGAGTTTGCTGCACTTTAACCGAGAAGTCGATAGCCTCATTGGTTCCATATCTCAAACCGAGCGCTGCCAACATATCACCTTCAGCTGTAATACCCAAACCTGTACGACGACCCATCAGTGCTTTCTCCTTAATCTTGAGCCACAAGTCGTGCTCTACGCGGCGAATATCTTCATCTTCGGGGTCAGAAGTAATCTTCTTGATGATGGCTTCGATTTTTTCGAGTTCGAGGTCGATAATATCGTCCATCATTCTCATCGCCTTGTGAATATGCTTTTTGAACTTTTCGAAGTTGAATGACGCATTTGTAGTGAATGGGTCATCAACATAACTATACAAGTTCATCGCCAACAGACGGCAACTGTCATACGGACAGAGAGGAATTTCGCCACAAGGGTTCGTAGATACGGTTTTGAATCCGAGGTCTGCATAGCAATCGGGCACAGATTCTCTTGCGATAGTGTCCCAGAAGAGGATTCCCGGCTCGGCAGACTTCCACGCATTGTGGATTATCTTTTTCCACAGAGCCGTAGCGTCAATCTCTTTACGGTGTGTCGGAGTTTGTGAATCTATCGGGAATTGTTGAACATATTTCTCATTACTTTTGACAGCCTTCATAAACTCGTCGTCAATCTTTACAGAGATGTTTGCACCTGTAATTTTACCGGTATCAACCTTTGCATTGATAAAATTCTCAGCATCTGGGTGCTTAATCGACAACGACAACATCAGCGCACCACGACGACCATCTTGCGCCACCTCGCGAGTCGAGTTTGAATATCTCTCCATAAACGGCACGATACCTGTCGAGGTCAGCGCACTGTTCAATACGGGACTACCCGTCGGACGAATATGCGACAAGTCGTGTCCTACGCCACCGCGACGTTTCATCAGTTGCACCTGCTCTTCATCGATGCGAATGATGCCGCCGTAAGAGTCTGCAGGATTCTGGTGTCCGATAACAAAGCAGTTAGACAACGATGCAATCTGCAAATTGTTGCCGATACCTGTCATTGGACCGCCCTGAGGAATGATATATTTGAAATCCTTCAGCAGATCGTAAACCTCCTCCTTGGACATTGGATTGGGGTAGGTATTTTCGATTCGTTCGATTTCTGCGGCAATTCTTCGGTGCATCTGTTCTGGCGATGCTTCGTAGATTTTACCGAACGAATCCTTCAGCGCATATTTGCTGACCCACACTGTGGCAGCCAGCTCATCACCTGCGAAGTATTCCGTAGCCTGTGAAACGGCGTCTTTGTACGAATACTCGACAAGTTCTTCGTTATGGGTAGTATTTTTGGTCATATCTTGTATATATATTTTTTGAGTTTAAATTACTATTTCCAACTGCAAGGTTTAATGACAAAAAAATTGAGTCCATAATTTCATAACTCAATTTCGCTAACACTCAATACTCTTGCACTAAAATCGGCAACTGCCACTCTCGTTCAACTGCCACTCTTTGGAATCTCTTACACCTTGCAAAGGTAAGTCAATTCATATGGTCCAACGAAATTTTTTAGCAACTATTTTCAACAAATAATTAACATTTTTCTCATACTTTCACTAATCGCTAATAATCAATCACTTAAAAATAAATCATTATAAATCAATTTATTACAAACACAAGTAATGAACAAATGTGGCTCAAAACGGGCTGAGAGGCCATTTTGTGCGTTATGCTCTATATGACTACTATGTATCACACTAATGTGCTAAATTTTCTTACTAAACACCATCTCGCTCTTGTGTTGAAATACAGGTATTACACTTTTTAGAATGTGAGTCATATTGCTAATCTTAATCAGTCAGCACTCTATCAATCATTTATATTTTTAAAGCATTTTTTTGTGTAGTTGTGTTATTATAAATAAATAATATTTTATATATTTGCAAAAATGTTTAACCAAAATTTAATCACAATGAAACACCTACAACTACTAATTGCATTGTGTTTGTTAAGTGCAAACATTGCAAACGCTCAGTCAATCATCGCGGAAAAAGCAAAGATGGAGATCGAAAAAGCGAAGATTAGAATTGAATCTAATAGCGATCTTCCAGATGAATTTTACACAAGACAAGGATTTACATTATCAAATGTGTCAAATCTTGACCATAACTATAAGCTAAGTTTTCATATTGGCTTCGGATACGAATTCCAAATCTCATCGTTTTATTCACTGCAACCGGAAGCCATTTTCTCTCGACAAGGCTCTACGGCAGTCATAGATGGAGTTCGCATTCGCAACCGATTAAACTACATAAATATCCCCGTTGTATCAAGATTTTTTATAACACCGAAACTCAGTCTTGACGTAGCTCCACAATTAGGACTGCTTGCATCTGCGCGAGTAAAAACCAAAGGCGACAAAAATAATCGTAACATCAAAATCTTGAGCAGCGAAGACTTCAACACTACCGAATTTGGCGTTGGTCTCGGAACAACATATAAAATTTGTGAAGACACTCACATAATGTTCCGATACACACAAGGTCTGACCAATGTTTACAAGAAAAGTTACATCGGAGACAAAAACACTCGCAATTCGACATTTGAAATATCGCTTATCTTCAGATAATTTTCAAAGTGTAGCTAATAAAAACGCCCTCGGCAGTAATTCTGTCGAGGGTATTTTTTTGATTTATTAAAATGGATTGTGAGCGTGCAAAACTGTAGTATTGCAATTATTTTGCACTTGAGCAATGCCCGACTACGGCTCCAAACTCGGCGAAGAAAAATGATGAAGGGATAAAAAAAATGAAAAATTTTGAAAAAGTTTGCAAAATTGATTACCTTTGTGAGTTAATTCGATAAAAATATCTATATGATAAGGAGTAGTTTCAAACGTGCGATTAGAACTGTAGCATTGATAGTGGCGTTCGGCGCCGTATCGAGCAGTTGCTCTATGTGGCAGAAAATCACCTCAGAACGCGATGCAAATGAGGGCACTGCTATTGTGAATGAGCAGCCTGAAATCGAAACGCCCGCAGTGAAAAAAGAGAAGAAAATCGAAGATATTTCGTATAACAAAATCTACCGTAGTAAGGATTATCAGCTAAAGTACAGATATGCAATGAGAATGTTCGAACTTGAAAAATTCGAGCGTGCGATTGCAGTCTTCGAAGAGGTTTATCCCTACTTTGTAAACCGCACCGAAGGCGATTCTCTGCTATACTTCCAAGCACTGAGCCACTTCAGAGTCGGCGCGTTCGAGACCAGCAGCGGATTGTTCGACCGATTCAGAAAGCGTTTTACTTATAGCGAATTCATCGAAGATGCTGAGTATCACTATGCTAAATGTTTCTACTATCAGTCGCCTCGTCCAGAACGCGACCAGACTACGACATATTTGGCAATGAAAGCAATGAACGAATTCCTGAAACGTTACCCACAAACAAGTCGCAAGGAGGAGGTCGAGGGATACATCGCAGAGTTGCAACAAAAGATATATGATAAGGAGTTGCTCAATGCAAAAGTTTACTACAACGTAGGACACTACAAATCTGCGGTTTATGCGCTGAAGAATGTATTGGCAATCCAACCAGAGACTACGCACAAAGAGGAAATTATGTTCCTCATTGTGAAGTCAAGTTTCGAACTCGCAGAAAATTCTGTCGATGAGCTCAGACACGAGAGATACCTCGACACTATCGACAGCTACTATAACTTCATCTCCGAGTACCCTGAAACCAAACACAAAAAAGCTGTAGAGAAAATCTATAAAGCATCACAAAAATTTGTTCAGTCAACCAAAAAAAATAATAAAACAGAAGATGGAAATCAAGAAGAACGTTCCGAATAACACCATCACTCGCAATCTGTCGAAGATGGATAACCCGACAGGTAATATCTACGAATCTGTGATGGTAATTGCAAAACGTGCAAACCAAATCTCAGTAGAGATGAAACAGGAACTGAATCGAAAACTCGCAGAGTTCTCGACCAGCAATGACACTCTTGAAGAAACATTTGAGAATTGCGAACAAATCGAAATCTCAAAGTATTACGAACGTCAGCCAAAACCTGTTTTGGTTGCTACAGAGGAGTTTCTGAATGGAGAGTTGTTCTTTCGTGAAACCGAACAGAACTGATAACATCATTTCTCGCTTGAGTTATTGAAAAAACCTTCGCGGTGAGAAATCTTTGAATCCGGATGTGACGAAGGGTCGCTCCGGATTTTTTTACACCCCAATTTCATATTATGCTGAAAAATAAACATATAATAGTAGGCGTTACGGGCGGGATTGCTGCGTATAAAGCTGCAATTCTGATTCGCCTTCTGGTTAAGCAAGGTGCAGAAGTCAAGGTTGTAATGACTCCGACAGCACGACAATTCATCACTCCGCTGACGCTGGCTACGTTGGCGAAATCTCCCGTATTGGTAGACTTTTTCAATCCTGAAAATGGAGAGTGGAACAGCCACGTCTCACTCGGATTGTGGGCAGATGCGATGATTATTGCTCCGGCTACGGCATCGACCATAGCCAAAATGGCTACGGGTGTAGCAGATAATTTACTTGTAACTACATATTTATCGGCGCGTTGTCCGGTATTTCTGGCTCCGGCAATGGACCTTGATATGTGGGGACACCCAACTACTCAGCGCAACTTGAAGACTCTCAGAGAGTTTGGCAATTTCGTTATAGAACCAGCCAGCGGCGAATTGGCAAGTGGACTCGATGGTAAGGGCCGAATGGCTGAACCAGAGCAGATTGTTGAAGAACTCGATATAATTCTGAACCGCACCAGCGAATTGGAAGGTCGCCGAATATTGGTTAATGGTGGCGGCACTATCGAACGCATTGACCCTGTGCGCTATATCACGAATGACTCGTCTGGCAAGATGGCGTGCGCTATTGCGCGCGAATTGTCGCTGAGAGGAGCCGAAGTCACACTCGTAGCAGGTAGAATGTCGGTTAATCCAGATACGATTCCGGGTGTAACTGTTCGTCGAGTCGAGTCTGCCGAAGATATGTACAACGCTTGTACAGATGAGTTTGACCGAGCAGATGCTGCAATACTCTCCGCGGCAGTAGCCGACTATACACCCGCATTCAAGAGTAGTGTCAAATTGAAGAAATCGGTTAATGATATGAACCTTGAATTGGTGCCCACACACGATATCGCAGCTGCGCTCGGCGCGTGTAAAGGCGAACGCAAGGTTATCGGATTCGCGCTCGAAACAGATAACGAATTGGAACACGCAGAGTCGAAACTTGAACGCAAGAATCTGGATTTCATCGTATTGAATTCACTCCGCGACACAGGCGCAGGAATGGGTACCGACACAAATAAGATTACTATAATAAGGTCAAATGGCCGCACGTTCTACGAACTGAAGAGCAAGGCTGAGGTTGCACGGGATATCGTGGACGAACTTGTTTTTGAATTTGACAATCACTAAACCAAGATATGTTACGAGAACTGCACATTGAGAATTTTGCCCTGATTGAGTCGTTGAATGTCAATTTCGAATCGGGACTGAACACGATAACGGGTGAAACAGGCGCGGGGAAATCAATCATTCTCGGCGCAATGGGACTGATTCTCGGCGCAAAGGCAGATGCTGCGCAGGTTAAAAGCGGAGCTCGCAACTGCGTGGTTGAGATGTCATTCGAATTGACGGAGTCGTTCAAGGAGTTGTTCGACTCGCTCGATATCGAGTGGTTCGACACGGCGGTAATACGCAGAACTATCTCGGCAGAGGGCAGAAGTCGTGCCTATGTGAATGATCAGCCAATTACGTTGCAGGACTTGAAAATTCTAACTTCCAAGTTAATTGACATTCACTCGCAACATCAAAATCTATTATTGGGAGATTTGTCATTTCAAATTGACTTGGTCGATTGCGTAGCAGGAAATCAAACCGAGCTGAACAATTACGCAATAAAATATAATGAGTGTCGAGCATTGGAAAAGCAGTTGGACGAGGTTAGAATTGAGGCTGCAAATAGCAAGAGCGAGCACGATTATCTGAACTTTCAATACACACAACTCGCAGAGGCTAAGTTAGTTGATGGCGAGTTGGAGTCGCTCGAACAAGAGTCTGCACGTTTGACCTATGCGTCGGAGATTAAGGCCGTTATGATGGAAAATTCGGCAGTGCTGAATGACTCTGAAGCGGCTGTGATTACTCAACTCAAAGGTTTGAAGAATGGGTTATCCCGAATCAGTAAGTGGCTGCCAGAGGCGGAGGAGTTGGCAGAGAGAATCGAACAATGTGCAGTCGAACTCAAGGACATAGCGTCGGAGTGTGATTCTCATTCGGCTCACACATACGACGACCCAGCAAGATTGGAGGCTGTCAGTCAGCGACTTGACAAGTTCTACTCGCTGCAGCAGAAACACCACACAGAGAGTGTAGCCGAACTGATTGCGCTGAGAGATGAACTGCGAAACAAACTCGACAAAATTGAATCCTATGATGATGAGATTGCTGAAATAGAGTCGCAACTTGCTGTGAAACACAGTGAGATGCAGTCGATTGCTGCGAAGATTTCTGAATCGAGAATGGGCGCAATTCCCGAAGTAAACAGTTTTGTGAACGAAAATCTTGCGCAGTTGGGTATGGTCAATGGCCGATTCGACATAGAACTCACACACTGCCAACCGAACATCAAGGGCAGCGACCGAATAGAATTTATATTTTCAGCCAATAAAAACCAGCTGCTGCAGCCGCTGGAAAAGATTGCATCAGGCGGTGAAATGGCACGCGTAATGTTGGTTATCAAAGCATTGGCTGCAAAATACAAGGAGTTACCCACGGTGATTTTCGATGAAATAGACCAAGGTATTTCAGGCGAGATTGCCCACAAGACGGGTACACTAATCGAGCAACTTTCTCGGGGAATTCAAGTTATAAATATCACCCACCTGCCACAGATTGCAGCCAAAGGTGAAACCCATTTCCTTGTCTATAAAACAGATTCGCAGGAGGATACAAAGACATCAATCGTCAAACTCACTCGCGAGCAACGAATCGAACAGATAGCCAAGATGATTTCGGGCAGCGATATGACCGAAGCTGCTCGCAAACAGGCCGAAAACCTATTAAATCACTAATTAACAAATGATTACTACTGAACAAATAGCAGATGTTGTAAGGCGACTGGATTCGCTGAGGAGGCATCTTTGACATCGATACACTAAAAATCAGACTCGACGAAGAGGAATCAAAAGCGGGCGATCCAAACTTTTGGGACGACCCGAAGGCTGCCGAAGAACAACTGAAAAAGAGCGCAGCCATAAAATCACAACTATCTGGTTTTGAGCAGGCTCGTACACTTACTGCGGAACTCGAACTTATGCCCGATTTCGTAAAGGAGGGTATTGTTGAACCGCAAGAGGCCGATGCAGCCTACGCCCGAGCCGACCAGGCAATCTCGGCACTCGAGATGCAAAATATGTTGCGCTATGAGGAGGATAAACTCGGCGCAATACTCGAAATCAATTCCGGTGCAGGCGGCACCGAAAGTCTCGACTGGGCTGCAATGTTGCTCAGAATGTATCGCCGTTGGGCAGAACGAAAAGGCTACCAACTCAAAGACGTAGATGTTCAAGATGGTGAAATCGCAGGGATTAAATCAGCAACCATACAGATTGACGGCGAATACGCCTACGGCTACCTCAAAAGCGAAAACGGAGTGCACCGTCTTGTTCGCATCTCTCCGTTCGATTCAAATGCGCGCCGACATACTACATTCGCATCTGTTTTCGTTTCTCCCGTAGTCGATGACAAAATCGAAATCGTAATCAACCCTTCGGAGATTGAATGGGATACATATCGTTCGAGCGGAGCCGGTGGACAAAATGTAAATAAGGTAGAAACAGGCGTGCGATTGCGCCACCTGCCATCAGGTATTGTGGTGGAAAATACCGAAACGCGCTCGCAACTGATGAACCGTGAACGCGCTATGGCAATTCTCAAATCGAAGCTCTACCAGAAGGAACTTGAGAAACGAATGGAGGTACAGGCCGAACTCGAAGGGCAGAAGAAGCGCATTGAGTGGGGCTCGCAGATTAGGAACTACGTTATGCACCCATACAAGTTGGTCAAGGACCTGAGAAGTGAACTCGAGACCAGCGATGTGAACGGTGTACTGGACGGTGATTTAGACCAATTCATCAAGGCTTTTCTGATGGAATTCGGACTAAAAAAGTAATTTTTGACAATAAATATTAATATTATTGAAAAGAATTGCTATATTTGTAACAATTCTTTTGTGAGATGGGATTTGTATCGAGTGAGGGAATTAATATAGAAACTTATAGTAACATATATAATAATTGCAGATTATGAGAGATCGTTCTAATCAAATGAGAATTGGAGTATTTTATGATGGTAATTTTTTGCTCCACACATCAAATTATTACAACTACATTCACCCTCGACACAGTCGTTTGAGCATCAATGGATTGCACGAATTCATCAGACATCGTGTCGCAGAGGAGGAAGATTTAGATTATAGAAATTGTATCATAACAGAGTCGCACTACTTCCGAGGTAGAATCAATGCCTCTGAAGCAAGCAATCGCGGCACTCAACTCTATAATGATCGTGTATTCGACGACATTCTGATGGCAGAGGGCGTGCACACACACTACCTACCGTTGCGCAACCTTCAAGGCAGAAAAGAGGAGCGTGGAATTGATGTATGGCTCGCACTTGAAGTCTATGAATTGGCGATGCTGAACAGATTGGATATGGTGGTTCTTCTTGTTTCAGATACAGATTACGTACAATTGATGCGCAAACTGCGCAGTCTGGGGGTACCCGTAATGTTGCTTGGTTGGGAATTCGAATACAAAAACGACGATGGTGTGAAAGTTTCGACTCGCACCTCTCGCGAACTGATTCAACTGGCAACCTACCCCATCGCGATGCACGATGTAATCGACTGCGGCTTGGAACAAAACAACATCTTGATATCAAACCTATTCGTGGGCGCAGACAATCGCTTTACATCGTATGAGCCTGAACAGAACAACGATGTCGATTTGGAAAACAATGTAGATGTGGATCACGACTCGGACACAGATTTGGACATCGAAGATGAAATTGAAGATGCACCGTTCAAAATCAGCGAAATAATGATGGTCAAGAATGGCTATGGCTTTATCAAGTATCCCAATAACAATCTGTTTTTCCACTATCTTGATGTAGATGGCAATTTCCAAGAACTTCGCCAATACGACTACGTCACATTCGAAATCGGCAAGAACGACAAGGGGCAAGATGTAGCAAAGAGGGTGCGTAAACTGACTCAAGACGAGATTGACACCTACGTCCAAATGGATTAATAACTCAATCAACAACGGTTTAGCTTTATGAGAGAGATTAAGGATTCAGAATTGATGCTCAACCCCGACGGTAGTATCTTTCATCTGCACCTAAGACCGGGACAGTTAGCAAACAGAGTAATCTTGGTTGGCGATCCCGACCGAGTAGACCGAGTGGCAGAGCGATTCACTAAGAGATATTGTTCGGTTCAGAATCGCGAATTCAGAATCGTGTCTGGAGAGTATGGACACGTTCCCGTAAGTGTCGTTTCGACCGGCATCGGCACAGACAATATAGATATAGTACTGTCCGAGCTGGACGCTTTAGTGAATATTGATTTCAACAAACGTTGCGAAAAAGAGGAATTGTCTAAATTAAAGTTACTGCGTTTAGGTACCTCTGGTACGCTGCAGCCCGACATCTCGCTGGGAGATATGATTCTCTCAAAGATTTCAATCGGATTTGACGGCTTACTCAACTTCTATCAGGGTCGAAATCAGATTTGTCGCACAGACCTCGAGCGTCGTTTCTGCGACTTTGTTGAATGGAATCCGATGATGGGCAGACCATATTTCATCGAGTCGTCAGAGACTCTGAACTGCAAATTTGAAGATATTACCATACCGGGAATGACCGTATCGGCTCCGGGTTTCTATGCCCCGCAAGGCAGATGGTTGCGACTTCAACCATCTACTCCGCCCGACTTCAACAACCGACTGTCACTCTTCCGCGCAGAAGGACTGAGAATAACCAACTACGAAATGGAATCCTCGGCATTGGCAGGTCTGGCAAAACTTATGGGGCACGAAGCAACAACGGTCTGCGTAGCTATCGCTCAACGAGCATCGGGACACAGCAATACAAACTATCGCGATGCAGTAGAAAATATGATTGACAAATGTCTTGAAAAAATCATTTCGGTTTAGAACAAAAGTGTCATAGCAAAAAGGTTTGTGAACAGGTTTTTAACGAACATACTTGTAGTCGCAATGCTGGTCTGTCTCGGGTTACCGAGTCTCGGACAATCAAACATTGTTCGATATGGCAGAACAAACTATAAGGGAGAGTCAATACTGACTGTTGAATTGAAACCTGTTACGGTATTTGCTCGCAAGGCAGATATGAGACGCTATGAACGTCTGATAAGAATTGTAAAAAAGGTCTATCCCATAGCGCGTTATGCTAATGAGCGAATGTTGCAACTTGAGGCTGAGTTGGCTCGGATACCGACTAAACGCGAACGAGAACAACACGTCAAGGCTGTAGAAAAGGAGTTGATAAAGACCTACACTCCCATTCTGAAGAGAATGTCGATAAGTCAGGGGCGCATTCTAATCAAGTTGATAGACAGACAAACGGGCAGCACGTCGTATGCATTGCTCAAAGAGTTCAGGGGGAGTATCTCAGCTGCATTTTGGCAGACTATTGCCCGTATATTCGGTTCGAACTTAAAGGACCACTACGATGCAGAAGGAGAAGACCGAATAATCGAGATGATTATCAAAATGTACGAAGCTGGAGAACTATAGAAAAACAAACATAATAAATTAAAAGTAGATAAGTAGAGATGGATAATTTTGTAAAAATTAATGACTCGGTTTATGTCATTAGCGTAAACGACCGAAGAAAAGAACTTTTCGAGAATTTGTGGCCGCTGCCCGAAGGTGTGTGCTACAACTCGTATGTCATTATGGACGAGAAGATTGCCCTGCTCGATACGGTGGAAAGCACTCGCGGCGCAGGATATATTGATTCGATAGTAAGACTTCTCAATGGCAGAGAGCCTGAATATCTGATTATAAACCATATGGAGCTCGACCACTCTGGCGAAGTAGGCGAAATCAAGAAGCGTTGGCCAAATATCAAGATTGTCGGCAATGCCAAGACATTCAAGATGTTGGAAGGTTATTACGGCATCACTGACAATTTGGTAGAGGTAGCCGATGGCGATGAACTCGACCTGGGTGCACACAAACTGAAATTTGTATTCACACCGTGGGTTCACTGGCCAGAAAGTATGGTTACATATGATGCAACTGACCAAATTCTATTCTCGGCAGACGCCTTTGGTACATTCGGCACACTCGACGGAGCATTGTTTGATGACCAATTTGCAAAGGGTCGCTACGATAGCGAGATGCGCAGATACTACTCAAACATCGTGGGCAAATATTCAGGTATGGTTCAAAAGGCATTCGCAAAATTGGCAGGCGTTCCGGTTAAGATTATTGCACCGCTGCACGGACCAATCTGGAGAGAAGACCCGAGCTACGTTATGGGATTGTACGACAAGTGGAGCAAATATGAGGCCGATGACGCAGTTGTGGTAATCTATGGTACAATGTACGAAAACACCGCAGCCGTAGCAGACCGCATTGCTCGCACATTGGCAGCACAGGGTGTAAGAGATATCCGAGTTTATGATGCATCTAAGACACACGTTTCATTCCTGATTAGCGAAATGTGGCGTTGCAAGGGTATCATTTTGGGTAGCTGCGCATACAATGGCGAAATGCTTCCGACTATGAACGAAGTAGTTTCACATATCTCACACCTGAGTCTTAAGAATCGCTATTTAGGTTTGTTCGGCTCGTATACTTGGAATGGTGGCGGAGTGCGCCGTCTGAACGAATTCGCAGAAAAATCCGGCTGGGAACAAGTTGCAGCTCCGGTAGAAATTTTTGGCATTGTTAATCCGGATAAATTGGCAGAATGTGACGCATTGGCAACTGCAATGGCGGAAAAAATTGTAAAGAAATAACTATGGAAATCAATGCAAAAATTGGAGCAGTAGGCACTGCGACAACAACTGTTGACCGAGCAAAGAGTGCGGCTGCGGTAGGAAGCGGCCTGCTGGAAGTTTATGCTACGCCCTCGATGGCAGCCCTGATGGAACAAAGTGCCTGCGTAGCACTTGAAGGAGCGCTGCCCGAAGGTTGGACTACGGTAGGCGTAATGCTCAACCTGGAGCACACCCGAGCAACAAGAATGGGTGCATCTGTTGAGGCACAGGCTACGATTACCTGTGTAGACGGTCGCGCAGTAGAGTTTACAATCGTAGCTTCAGATGACCGAGGCGAAATTGGACGCGCAACCCATCGCCGTGTAGCTGTGGAAAGTGCGCGATTTATGGCTAAATTGGGCTAAAATTACTTATCATTCCAAATACAAAAATCTGTTTCGGTATAAACTGAAACAGATTTTTTTTACAAATTACCACATAATATTCTTAATAACATAACTCAAGTTATCCATCTAATTTAATAGTTGCCTTCTACGCAAATAATGCCCCAAAGAGTGTTGTTCGTTTCGGAAATTCTTTTTAACTTTGCGGTGTCGAGGGTGTTGTATCCTCGGCGGACATATAGAAAGTGTTTTCGCAGTCCTAATCTGAAAATGTGGAAGTTTTCTAAACTGAAGGATAACGAACAGCACTCATCTCTTGTATATGTATGAGAGTATTGGCACGTTCTGTGTCCAAGCCTCACGCTATACAGGTGTGGGGCATTGTAGCGTTTATTTCAGTTAGGGTCTTTCCACAACCTTCAGATTGACAAACGGATTCATCTCCACACTTTCTTTTTTCCTACTAATCCACCGCACGGGAGATGATACGGTAAAAAAAATCTTAAAAAATGAAAAAGATTTTACTCGCTCTTATGAGCATTGCCTTAATGGCAGGAAGTGCTTTTGCACAACAGAAATTACAGGAGGTTGTTTATCTCAAAAATGGAAGTATTGTTCGCGGTGTTATCACAGAACAAGTCCCTGAAAAATCGTTAAAAATTCAGACGGCAGATGGCAGTGTGTTTTCTTACACTATGTCAGAAGTTGAAAAAATCACAAAAGAACCAGTTGCAAATGTGATTAAAAGAATTGATGGCATTGCTAAAAATTATGAAAAATCGTATCAACGTATTCAAGTTGGGTATGGTAGAATAGGTATTGAGGTGGAAGATATGATGAATGGACCATCATTAATCTGGACAAAAGGCATTAGCTTACACCACAAAACACCTGTTTATTTGCAATTTGGGGCTAATGTATTTTATGGATCTGGAACTGGAAATTATGCAGATACGAAATTCATCTCGGTTAATATTCCCGTTGCAGTTGCGTATCAATTTACTAAGACATTTTCTTTATACGGAGGTTTGAATACTCGTGGAAATATTTTAGGGAAAAAAGGAACTTATGATGGCTGGGGAGACAAAAACGATTCAGATGATTGGTTTAGTGGTGAAGATGCCGCAAAACGATTCAACTTTGGTTACATTTTGGGTGTAAATTTCACACATAATCGATTTACGTGGGGATTAGAATATGTACGTGATTTTACCGAATTTATGGCACGGCACCGACTGAGTTACATCGGAATTTCTGCAGGTATCAAGTTCTAACATCTAAAAACTAAAACAATCCAGCCTATCTCCAATCGGGGTAGGCTGGATTTTATTTTGGGGTGATAATACACACTATCGGTTCATCAGGAACGAGATATCGTCCGTAGCGTTATATTCGCGTGTCTCCTCTCCGTAGTGGAATACGCGCAACGGACGCTTACCTATCAATGTCAATTTGTCGTCCTCTACCAAGAACATACAACCTTCACGCAAACCGGCTACGTACATTTGGCGGTTTGCCGCGATGTACTCGATGATGCGTTGTTCGCGTGTTTCGCCAGCGTGTCCATCAGGGTGTGCGTCCAAATAGTGAGGATTAATCTGGAATGGAATCAAACCCAATGTATTGAACGATTGAGGTTCAACAATCGGCATATCGTTCGTTGTGCACAATGTCGGACAAGACACGTTTGAACCTGCACTCCAACCAATGTACGGAACTCCCGCCAATACTCTTTCACGAATAGCGTCCATTACACCTGTCTCTTGCATACATTTAACCAGGTGGAAAGTATTACCACCACCGACTACGATAGCCTTAGCGTTGCGAATCGCATCTGCCGGATTCTCAAAGTTGTGTACAGACTCAATCTTTGCTCCAAAATCATTAAAACGATTCTGAACCTTTGTGAGATATTCATCGTAAGAGAATGAAACTGCAGCATAAGGCACAAAGATGATTCCATCTTTGATATCGCCTAAAAATTGATTAATGTTTTCTTTCGGATATTCGAGATATGCTTCACCTGCATTTGTCGAATTGCTTATCAAAAGTAATCTCATAATTTATATATATTAAAGGTTATTTGTTCAGATTTATTCAGAGTAAAATATTCGTTTGATTTCGGTCTCTGCCACGATGGGGAAATAGGCGTATTCGAGTCGGTGAATCTTCTGTGCCAGTGAGTCTGGAGTCTCCCCCTCCTCGAGCGCTACGGTAGCCTGCAACAGAATGTCACCACTATCATAATGTTCATTAACCAAGTGTACGGTAATTCCCGAGAATTTTTCTCCCGCAGCTACAACTGCTTTGTGCACATTGTCGCCATACATACCCTTGCCGCCATAGTTTGGCAACAGTGCCGGGTGTACATTTATTACTCGCCCCTCATATTCTTTGAGAATATCCTGCGGCATCAACCACAAGAATCCTGCAAGAATTACATAGTCGGTCTGCGCATCACGCAGCATTTTCAATACCTCACCAGAGTTGAACTGCTGGCGATTGAAAGCTACGGCTTCAACCCCGAGTCTCTTTACACGCTCGAACACAAACGCATCAGGCTTGTTGCAGAGCACGATTCTGACCTTAGCCAAATTTGAATTCTCAAAATGGCGAATGATATTTTCGGCATTGGTTCCGCTGCCGGAAGCGAATATTGCTATATTTCTCATTGTCAATATATTATCAAATATTGTGCAAAAAATATTGTCAAAAAGTTTGAATTCGATGCCAAAGTTAAGGAAAAAAGTTATACTTTTGCAAAAGATTCGGGCTAAATATTTGTTTTTTTACAATATTTACGTCAGAATCAAAAAGAGATTATTGTTGAACTTAAAAAGAAAAAACATGTCACAAGTAGCTTCTAAAGTCGTTGAGATTATCGTAGAAAAACTGAGCGTAAATGCAGAAGAAGTTGTTCCTGCAGCTAATTTCCAAAACGACCTTGGTGCAGATTCACTGGACACCGTTGAACTCATTATGGAATTTGAAAAAGCATTTGACATTTCTATTCCAGATGAAGACGCTGAAAAAATTGCGACCGTTGGAGACGCTATCTCTTACATCGAGTCGAAACAGTAATTCAGATGCCGTTAAAGTGCAATATCAACTTGTTCCCTATTCTGTAAAAAGAACGGGGAGCAAGTCTGAATTGCGTCTTTAGCACACTAGTAAAACTGATTGTTAAGCACAACAAAATATCATAATTAATTATATGAAACAAAGACGAGTAGTTGTCACTGGTATTGGTACTTTGAACCCGCTGGGAAACAGTCCTGAAGAATATTTTATCAACCTCGAAAATGGTGTTAGCGGCGTAGCTCCTATCACTCGTTTTGATGCTTCTAAATTCAAAACACGTTTCGCAGCTGAGGTTAAAGGCTATGACCCACTGAATCACTTCGAAAGAAAAGAGGTGAAAAAATATGACCTCTTTGCTCAATTTGCACTTGTTGCAGCTGAACAGGCTGTCAAAGATTCTGGTCTTGACCTCGAAAAAACAAACCTTGAAAGAGCCGGCGTAATCTGGGCTTCTGGTATCGGAGGTCTCGGTTCATTCTACAATGAAGTTAAAGATTTCGTGGAGGGAGGTTTTACTCCGCGAATGAGTCCGTTTTTCATTCCTCGTATGATCGCTGACATCGCAGCAGGTCATATCTCGATGAAGTACGGATTCAAAGGCCCGAACTATTGTACAGTTTCGGCGTGTGCGTCATCTAACCACGCACTTATCGATTCACTCAATATGATTCGCAACGGACAAGCTGATATCATCTTGACTGGTGGCTCTGAAGCTGCTATCAACGAACCTGGTATCGGTGGTTTCAACGCAATGTCTGCAATCTCAACTCGCAATGATGACCCGCAAGGCGCATCTCGTCCGTTCGACAGAGATCGTGATGGTTTCGTTATGGGTGAAGGTGCAGGTGCACTGATGCTCGAAGAATACGAACACGCAGTTGCTCGTGGTGCAAAAATATATGCCGAATTGTGCGGCGGTGGTATGAGTGCAGACGCATATCATATGACAGCTCCCGCATCTGATGGTAACGGTGCACGTCGTGCTATGCAAGCTGCTTTGGCAGATGCTGGTATGAATCCCGAAGATATTGACTACATCAACACTCACGGCACATCTACTCCGGTTGGTGACGTAGCTGAAATCTTGGCTCTGCAATCTACATTCGGCGATGCACTCTACAACATCAACATCGGCTCTACTAAGTCTATGACAGGTCACTTGTTGGGTGCAACAGGCGCAATTGAGGCTCTGGCTGGTATTATGGCAATTACTAAAGGTATCGTGCCTCCGACCATCAACCTCCAAAACCGCGACGAAAAGATTGACCCGAAATTGAATCTGACAGAAAACGTAGCTCAACGTCGTGATGTTCGCGCTGTTATGAGCAACACTTTCGGATTTGGTGGTCATAACTCGACAGTCATCTTCCGCAAATTGTAGTCACGAAGATAGAAGATGAATTTTTTACTTCGTCCTTTTAGACTAAGGTTCGGAGCAGATAAAGAGTATTATAGGGCTATTCACAATGTCTTTGGAATTTGTCCCGATAATATTGAACTCTATAAATTGGCACTTATTCACCGTTCGGCCTCGATAACACTCGAAGATGGCCGAACGATGAATAATGAGCGTTTGGAATTCTTGGGTGATGCCGTTTTAGAATCAATTGTTTCAGACTACTTATTCATTGAATTCCCCGACAAAAGCGAAGGTTTTCTGACAAAGTTGCGCTCGAAAATAGTCAGCCGAAGTACTCTGAACAGCATTAGCACCGAAATAGGCTTGAATAATTATGTTGTGCTGCAACACAATGCAGCTCACAGCCAGAAGCATCTATATGGTGATGCATTTGAAGCTATGATTGGTGCAATTTATCTGGATAAAGGCTACAATTTCATCAACCGATTGATTATAAATAAGTTCCTTAAAGAATTTTTTAATATTGATGAGTTAATTCAAACCGAGACCGATTTTAAGAGTCGGGTTATTGAATGGGCTCAGAAATATCACAAGCAGATTAAGTTTGAAACCGAGCCTGCCGAAAATTACTCGGAAAATATGCCGGTATTCAAATCATTGATAGTAATCAACAACCGTGAAGAGGGTTGCGGTCGCGGGTCGTCGAAGAAGGAGGCGGAACAGGCTGCAGCAAAGGCTGTGATGGACAAAATTAATTCGGTAGATGAAAACTAATAGTGATAAAACTGAAATCGGACAGAGAGGCGAAGATGCCGCTGTCCGATTTTTGTATTCGCAAGGGTTTGACATATTGCACAGAAATTGGCGTAGCAGTAGATACGAAATTGACATCATAGCCCGCAGTGAAAATGTAATCCACATTGTTGAAGTTAAATGTCGCAAATCAAATGGACTAACCACGCCATACGATGCGATGACTGCAAAGAAGTTCGACTCATTGGTGTCGGCTGCGCAGCGCTACATCGAGCAGTATAATGTTGATTGTGAAATTCAGTTCGATCTGATTGCAGCGACGCACTACCCCGACGGAAATATCGAGATCGACTACGTTCCAGACGTCAGACCTTTTTAACGCAGAAGTTACAAACAATCAGAGAAGTTTAGCCTCGAGTATATAGTCCCAAAACACGTTTAGAGGCTTAGAAAAATGTATAGAGAGGTTCGCCAAAGTATAGAGCCCCTCCCCGGGAAATTACTTGCGACCTGAGAAATTTATTTTTGATTCGTTGCCGTTGAGCAGTCTGCGAATATTTTTCGAGTGTGTGAAAATCAACAGCAATGAAATCACACAACAGGTTATGATCAAAGATGCAGATCTTTCGCCGAATACGAATACGACATAAATCGGCAGCAATACTCCTGCCGACATCGAACTCAACGAAACATATTTGGTCAGAGCCAATATCACAATAAACGATGCCAAACATAAAAGAACCGCAGGCCAATAAACAGCCAACATCGCACCAGCCAGAGTCGCTACACCCTTACCGCCTTTGAATCCCGCAAAAATAGGGAATATGTGTCCGAATACAGCCGCAGCCAACAATCCGATTTTTAAGTTAAACAACGGATCACTGCCAGCAAAGTAGGGTGAGAATGCAGCCAACAAAACTGCAACAAAACCCTTCAGCGCATCAATCAGAAATACAAACAATGCAGCCTTTTTACCCAGCACTCTCAATGTGTTGGTAGCACCCGCATTGTGACTGCCATATTGTCTGACATCAATACCATAAAAACGTTTGCCAATCCATACGGCACTCGGAATCGACCCCAACAAGTAGGCTCCTATAATTAGTAAAACAATAGTCATAGTCTAAACTTTTTGCAAAAGTACAATTTTTCTTCCTAAAATTTATGCTGTTTGCCGTAAATAATGTAATTTTGCAAGATAGGTTTAATTCATTTTTGTAAAATTAACATTTTTGTACACAATTATATGGGAGCATTAGCAGAAAAATTAAAAGATTCGAAATTCTGGAAACAGGGCGTCTATCTAGTTGTAGGTAGTTTTTTGATGGCAATTGCCTATGTTTTATTCATCACTCCATATCAAATTATCCCCGGTGGAGTCTATGGTATCGGTATCGTATTGAATCACTTTTGGCCCAATGTTATGGTTGGAACATTCGGCCTGTTTATGGATATCCCGCTGTTGCTGATTGCGCTCAAAATGTTCGGAGCAAAGTTCGGTGGCAAAACAATCGTAGTATCTATATTGTGTCCTCTGATGATGAATGCTCTGACAGTATTGTTCGGGGGAACTGACCCTGCTACGATTTTGGGCGGTAATATTAATCTTTCTGATGATATGCTGCTGGCGTGTCTGTTCGGTGGTACGATTTTCGGGCTCGGACTCGGGTTGGTATTCAAGACCCACGCTACGTCGGGCGGCTCGGATATCATCGCAATGATTGTTCATAAATACACTCATATCAGATTGTCGCGCGCGGTGCTGATTGTCGATTCGAGTATCACACTGATTGGTGTTGCCGTATTCGGCGAGTGGCTGATGCCGATGTATTCGCTTATCGTGATTTTTATGAGTTCGAAGATGCTCGAATTTGTCGTAGATGGCGGCTCGAACAACAACGTGCTGTTCATTTTCTCTGAGAAAAAAGAGGAACTCGAACATCTTATCCTCCACGAAATGAAACGTTCGGGTACATACATTTCGGCTAAGGGAATGTACACAAAAGAGGATAGGAATATGATATTTCTTGTCGTAAGCCGTCGCGAAATTTCGAGAGTCAAAGAGTATATCCATCAGGTTGATCCAAAGGCTTTTATCGTGATTTCAAATGCTCACGACATCTACGGAGAAGGTTTCAAGTCAATAGAAGAATAAAATCGAACTCTGATGAAAAAAGAGAAATTTTTAAGGTTTTCGGTATACATCATCGCAGCGGTATTGATGCTGGGAATGATGCCAAATTCTGGCAAATTTCTTGGCGATTATCGTGAAGGCGAACGTTGGAATCACGCTACGCTGAAGGCTCCGTTTGATGTACCAATTTTCAAGAGCGATGCTGAAATCGAGAACGACCGCCGCAACGCAGAAGAAAACTACATACCCGTATACAGACTTAACACACAGGCACGCCAGCAAGCTTTGAGTCTGGTTAAAGCAGAGTTTTCTATTAACGACCGACAGATGGAGATTCCGCGCCCATTCTTGAGCGATGATCTGACCGAACGTCAGGCTGTGGGCGTAGCATTGGCTCGGGTGCTGAACGAGATATACGACAAGGGCATTTTGTCGAACAAGGATAAGTTTGCCACCGACCAAATATCGGGAGAACAACTCATTCGTGTGGACAATGGCGAACGCATCGACCAGATATCAATAAACGAATTGTACACTCGCGAGAGTGCCATTCAGCGTTTGGCAGAAAAGATGGCGACGCTGCCCGAGCGAATCTCTAAAAAATATGGCGATTTGATGTTGGCCAATTACATCTCGCCGATGTATGAATATGACGAATCGTTCAATGAGAAACTAAAGGCAAGTGAATTGCAGGAACTTCCCGCTACGCGCGGCATAATCAGCAGAAATGAGGTGATCGTATCTGCAGGTCAATTAATTGATCACGAAGCATTTGCTCGTCTTAGTTCGCTATCTAAAGCATTAGAACTGAATGTGTCAGAAGGGAATAGTCTGGTTATCAGAATCGGTTACTTTATAATCGTAGTCATACTGATGGTGTTGAGTTATATATTCTTGCGCTATTTCAGGACCGAATTCTCGAAGGAAATCCGCAACGTACTCTTTACGCTGACCATATATCTGCTTATGGCGCTATTGTGTTCATCTGTAGTACATACCCAGTGGCTCAATATTTATGTTATACCATTCGCCATCGTACCTATATTCGTAATGACATTCTTCGATGTGAGAATGGCTGTGTTTGAATTTGTAGTATCACTCTTATTCTGTATGTTGATTGTTCCTAAGCCAATGGAGTTCTTCTTAGTAAATTTCGTCGCAGGTATTGTGGGACTATTCGTATTGAGAAGTTCATACCGCAGAAATCGTATGTTTTTGGCTACGGGAGGAGTTCTGCTCGCATCGGTCATTACATATACTGCGATGCAGATGATTCAACTCGGAGGTTTGTCGGAAATTAAGTTTGGTGAATACTTCTGGTTCCTGCTGAGCGCAGTCTTCCTGCTGGGACTCTATCAACTGATCTACATCATCGAAAAATTGTTCGGTTTTGTCAGTGATATTACACTGCTCGAGTTGAGTGATACGAATCAAAAACTGTTGCTCGAGTTATCGCATAAGGCTCCGGGTACGTTCCAGCACTCGATGCAGGTGGCAAACCTCGCTGAGGCCGTAGCAAAAGTTGTCAGAGCAAATCCCCTGCTGGCAAGAACAGGTGCATTGTATCACGATATTGGAAAGATAGCAAATCCTGAATATTTTGTCGAAAACCAGACTGCAGGCTACAATCCCCACTCGAATCTATCGCCTGCAGAGAGCGCTGCCGTAATACGCAGTCACGTTAATGAAGGTGTTGCACTGGCTCATAAGAACCGAATTCCGAAAGTGGTACTCGAATTTATTGAATCTCACCACGGAACCTCACTCATATATTACTTCTACTCAAAGCAGATGAATCTGACTCCCGATGATGTACATCGTGAAGATTTTGTCTATCCGGGGCCATTGCCTCGAGGTAAGGAGGTGACTATATGTATGATTTGTGATGCCGTAGAAGCAGCTTCAAGAACACTCGAAGAGTATTCAATTGACTCAATCTCTGATCTGGTGGATAAGATTGTCGAGATTCAGACTCGTGGTCACCAATATGACCAATCGGAACTTTCGCTTAAAGAGATTGCGGCCGTTAAGGAAGAATTGAAAATTAAACTTGCAAATATATACCACGCGCGAATTGCATATCCCGAGCGTGGAAAATAAACGAAAAACGATATGACTCAAAATATTAAACCTGAATTTATCGCACAAGTGGGTGCTGGAAAGAAACTCTACATCGAAACCTATGGTTGCCAGATGAATCGAGGCGACTCGGAGGTTGTTGTTTCGATTCTTTCAGAGTATGGATACATCTACACAGAGGAGATTGCCGAGGCAGATGTTATATTGGTTAATACCTGCTCGGTAAGAGATAATGCCGAGCAACGCATCTGGGGACGATTGAACGAATTTAAGGTCTACAAGAAACGCAAACGTGCGTTGCTTGTGGGCGTAATAGGCTGTATGGCAGAGCGTCTGAAAGATGAACTGATTGAACGCGAACCGATTGTAGATGTCGTAGTAGGACCAGATGCTTACAGAGATTTGCCGCGATTGCTGTGTGATGCTGCATCGGGAACGCGCGGGGTGAATGTATTACTGTCAAGAGAAGAAACATATGCCGAGATTGCTCCGGTCAGACTCGATAAAAATGGAGTTTCGGCATTTGTGTCTATTATGCGAGGTTGCGATAATATGTGTTCATATTGTGTTGTGCCGTTCACTCGAGGTAGAGAACGCAGCCGCGACCCACAAACAATTATGGCAGAGGTTCGCGACCTGTTTGAAAGAGGCTATCGCGAAGTTACGTTACTGGGTCAGAATGTCAATTCGTACAAGTTCGGTGAAGTCGGATTCCCTGAATTGATGGCAATGGTAGCAGAAGTGAGTCCGTTATTGCGAGTGCGTTTTGCTACGTCACACCCGAAGGATTTGAGTGACAGACTCATCGAATGTATCGCATCACACCCGAACATCTGTCGTGCAATACACCTGCCGGCTCAGTCGGGCAGCACTCGAATGCTCGAACTGATGAATAGAAAATATAGTCGTGAATGGTATTTGGACAGAATTGCAGCTATTCGTAGAGCTATGCCGGATTGTGCAATTACTACGGATTTAATCTCGGGCTTCTGCACCGAAACCGAAGAGGATCATCAGGCTACGCTTTCGCTTATGCGTGAAGTCGGATATGCTTCGGCCTATATGTTCAAATATTCAGAACGCCCACAAGCCTATGCTGCTCGCAAAATGGTAGATGATGTTCCCGAACAGGAGAAGATTCGCCGTTTGAATGAGATTATCGAGTTGCAGAATAAACTTTCTCTCGAAAATAATCGACAAGATGTGGGCAAGGTGTTCGAAGTGTTGATTGAGGGCGAATCGAAACGAGATAAAGACGATTTGTGTGGTCGCACTTCTCAAAATAAAATGGCAGTATTCCCGGGTAAAGGTTACAAGGCAGGGGATTATGTAAAGGTTTATGTTGATGATTGCAGCGCGGCTACGCTCATCGCACATATCGTAGAGTAGCAGACAAAATGGCTAAAATCGAAAAGAAATATGCCGAGACGCCGCTGATGAAGCAGTATTATGATGTCAAGGCTAAGCACCCCGACGCGATACTGCTGTTCCGAGTAGGCGACTTTTATGAAACATTCGGAGATGATGCAATAAAGGCGAGCAAGATTTTGGGCATTACGCTCACAAAGCGTGCTAACGGCTCGGCATCGTCTGTCGAGTTAGCTGGCTTTCCTCATCACGCGTTGGATACATATCTGCCCAAGTTGGTGCGTGCCGGTCAGCGTGTGGCAATCTGCGACCAACTCGAAGACCCAAAACTGACAAAAGGTATCGTCAAGAGGGGCATTACCGAATTGGTGACTCCGGGCGTTATACTGAGCGATACAAATCTCGATAATCGCGAAAATAACTTTTTGGCATCGGTCTGCTTCGGGCAGCGAGATTGCGGAGCCGCTTTTCTCGATATGTCCACGGGTGAATTCTTCGCAGCATACGGCAAGGTCGATTACATCGACCGCCTGCTCTCCAATATGAATCCCAAAGAGGTGATATATCCTCGTGGGAAAGAGAATTGTTATGTCGAGTCGTTCGGAAATAAATACTACTCATATAAGTTGGAGGATTGGATTTTCTCGGCTGAACGCGGCGCAGAAAAGTTGATGTTGCAGTTTGATGTCCATTCACTGAAGGGATATGGCATTGAGTCTTCACCTGAAGCCATTGCTGCAGCTGGAGCAATACTCTATTATCTCGATTTCACTGAACACAAACTTACCGGACACATTACTTCTATTTCGCGAATCGACCAAGATAAATATGTATGGCTGGATAAATTCACAGTCCGAAATCTTGAACTGTTCAATTCCAACTCCGTAGATGGCAAGTCATTCGCACAGGTCATCGACCGTACGGTTACTCCGATGGGAGCCAGAATGTTAAAACGATTCATTGCTCTGCCTCTGAGGAACGTTGATGATATCAATGAGCGACTCGATATGGTCGAAAAGTTGATTGGTGATAATAACCTGCGTCAGCAACTTACTGAACTTACAGCCCAAATCGGAGATATGGAGCGAATCATCTCAAAAGTGGCTACGAGCAGAGTGTTGCCACGTGAGGTGGTGCAGTTGAAAACGGCACTCGATTCGGTTGATGAAATATCCGAAGTATTGAGGGTCTGTGGTCATAAACGATTGCAGGAGTTGTGCGAACAACTGAATCCCTGTGTGGAAATCAGAGAACGCATTGCACGCGAAATATATCCCGACCCATCAAACCAAATTCAAAAAGGCGGAGTAATCGCAGACGGTGTGAGCGAAGAACTTGACGAACTGCGAAAAATCGCGATGAACGGCAAGGCTGTATTGGCTGATATTCAGGAACGTGAGAGTCAGCGCACGGGGATCCCGTCGCTCAAGATAAGTTATAATAATGTTTTTGGTTATTATATCGAAGTGCGCAATACGCATAAAGACAAAGTGCCACAGGAGTGGATTCGCAAACAGACACTTGTCAGTGCAGAACGATATGTTACTCAAGAACTTAAAGAGTATGAGGCGAAGATTCTCGGAGCCGAAGATCGAATTATCTCAATAGAGTCGCAAATTTATGAAGCACTGCTTGCCGAACTGACTCGTCACGTAGCATTGATGCAACAAAATGCGTCGAATATTGCAAAACTCGATTGTATGATGTCATTCGCAAAAACTGCGTATGAGTTTAGATATTGTCGCCCAGAAGTAAATAATGGGAAAACGCTGGATATCAAATCGGGACGCCACCCGGTAATTGAGGCGTTGCTGCCTATAGGCGAAGTCTATATCCCAAATGATGTTCTGCTCGACCAGACTGATCAGCAGATAGTTATCATTACGGGTCCGAATATGGCTGGTAAGTCGGCGCTACTCAGACAGACTGCATTGATAGTGCTGATGGCTCAGATGGGTAGCTACGTTCCGGCAGCTCAGGCTTCGATTGGAGTAGTGGATAAAATCTTTACCAGAGTCGGCGCATCGGACAATATCTCGCAAGGCGAATCTACCTTTATGGTCGAAATGCTTGAGTCTGCAAATATCCTTAATAACGTGACTGATAGGAGTTTAGTTCTGTTAGATGAGATTGGTCGCGGAACAAGTACATACGACGGCATATCGATTGCGTGGGCTATTGTCGAGTATCTGCACCAGCACGGAAAGATGAAACCCAAGACGCTGTTTGCTACGCATTACCACGAACTTAACGAACTGGAAGAGCTGCTGCCGAGAGTCAAAAATTATAACGTATCGGTTAAGGAAGTCAATCGCAAAGTGGTATTCCTCAGAAAGTTAGTGCGAGGTGGGACAGAACACTCTTTCGGTATTCACGTTGCGCGAATGGCCGGAATGCCACGCACGGTAGTAGACCGCTCTGGTGAAATTTTGTCATTGCTCGAAAGCCGCAGAAGAAGTGCTGCTGATGGCGAACGTATTGCTCCACAGATTGCACCTAAGTCGGATATGCAGTTGAGTATCTTTCAGTTAGATGACCCTGTATTGAGCCAGATTCGAGATAGAATCAAAGATTTGGATATCAATTCGCTCACACCCCTCGAAGCGCTGAACGAGTTGAATGAAATCAAAAAAATCACTGGTTTGTAAGTCATTGATAGATATAGACTTGTCTGAATGAACTGATAAAAATACTGAGAAAATTTGTGCAAAAAGAAAATAATGTCTATCTTTGCAGCCTAAATGTGAAATAAACACTTTAAAACAAAATAATTTAATGTACGCAATCGTAGAAATAGCAGGTCAACAATTTAAAGTTGAAAGCGGTCGCAAACTCTACACAAACCGTCTCAAAGGCGATGAAGGCGCCTCTTTGAGTTTCGATCGAGTACTGCTTACGGACAATGACGGTCAGGTTAAGATTGGTTCACCTGTAGTTGAAGGAGCCAAAGTGGAAGCTAAAATCGTACGTCACTTGAAAGATGACAAAGTTATCGTGTTCAAGAAGAAACGTCGTAAAGGCTACAAAGTTAAAAACGGTCACCGTCAATTCTTGACTCAGATCGAAATTACTAACATCATTGCTTAACGAAAAACTTGAAGTACTATGGCACACAAGAAAGGGGTAGGTAGTTCTAAGAACGGCCGTGAATCGGAAAGCAAACGCTTGGGTCTGAAACTCTTTGGCGGTCAATTCGCTAAAGCAGGTAATATTATCGTTCGTCAACGTGGTACAGTGCACAATCCGGGTGCTAACGTCGGAATGGGTAAAGACCACACTCTGTACGCTTTGGTTGACGGAACTGTATCTTTCAAGAAGAAAGCTGAAGGTAAATCTTATGTTTCAGTAACTCCGATTGCTGAATAAGGTTTCCGAAATTGAAAATCTACTAAAGGCTGTCCGCTTCGGACGGCCTTTTTTGTCTCAACATATTTAACTCTATTTCACAAAAAGGGCTGCCCTTTGATGGAGCAGCCCTTTGATATTCTGAAGAATAATCATCTATACAGTAAGAATTTCCTTTTCTTTAGCATCGAGAACTTCGTCGATAAGTTTTGAAAATTTATCTGTACTCTTTTGCATCTTTTCTTCGCCATCTTTTACTACGTCTTCAGGCATACCGTTCTTTTGCTCCTTGCGCAGAACTTCGATTGCATCACGACGTGCATTACGCACACCAACGCGAGCCTGTTCGCCTTCAGCACGAACCTGCTTAACGAGTTGTTTACGACGCTCTTCAGTCAGTGGCGGAATAGTCAGACGAACGTGTTCGCCATTGTTCGACGGAGTCAAACCAATATTAGCGTCCAAGATTGCCTTTTCAATAACCGGAATCATCTTCTTATCCCACGGCAAAATAGTGATAGTTCTCGCATCGGGAACAGCTACGCTAGCCACCTGATTGATCGGAGTCTGGTTGCCATAGTACGAAACCATAACGCCATTCAACACATTAGGAGATGCCTTGCCGGCACGGATATTTGCCATTTCATCTTTGAGATGTTCGATTGATCTTGCCATTTTTTCTTCGGCAGCACTGATTATCTCTTTTACTTCCATATTATTAAGTTTTTAGATTGTTATCTGACAAGTGTTCCGATGTTTTGACCATCGGCTACACGTTCGAGGTTTCCTTCTGTATCCATATCAAAAACGAGTATCGGCAGGCGATTCTCCTTGCACAGCGCGAATGCTGTGAGGTCCATAACCTTAAGTCCACGACTGATCACCTCGTCGAACGATATAGTTTCAAATTTAACCGCATTTGGATCTTTTTCTGGGTCAGCAGTGTAGACACCGTCCACTCTGGTTCCCTTCAGCAGCACTTCGGATTCGAGTTCGACTGCACGCAGCGCAGAAGCTGTGTCAGTTGTGAAAAAAGGATTTCCTGTACCGCCGGCTACAATTACCACGGTGCCAGAGTTGAGATACTCAACAGCGCGACTCTTCGAAAAAATCTCACCAACGGGTGCCATATTTATCGAGGTCATAACCTTTGCCTGACACCCTGCGCTGACTAAGGCCGATTGTAATCCCAAAGAGTTGATGACCGTAGCCAACATTCCCATCTGATCGCCCGTAACACGGTCTACGCCTTCACCCAAGCCGCTAAGGCCTCGGAAGATGTTTCCTCCACCGATGACGATTCCCACCTGCACACCTTTGTCCACGATGGTTTTGATTTGGCGAGCATAACTCTTCAATACTTCGGAGTTGAGCCCGTACGAGCCTCCTCCGATTGATTCCCCGCTAAGTTTCAGTAGAATACGTTTATACATTGTGTTTTATTTTTATTCTATTTTATTGAGCAAGTTGAAACAATTCATCAAGTTTCGGAGTCAGAATAATCTCCGTACGACGATTCTTTTGTCTTGCCTCACGACTATTTTCGCTATCCAACGGCAGCGCATCTCCACGACCAGCTGAAACTATGCGCTCCGGAGCAATACCCTTATTCTGCAACAATAGACGAGTCACCGTAGTAGCGCGCTTAACACTCAGGTCGAGATTATCTTTCAGGTGACCGTTCTCCTTATATGGCACATTATCCGTATGACCTTCGACCATAATGTTGATATCCGGATTCTGAGCTAGCACCACAGCCAACTCCTCAACAGCCTTTTTGCCTTGTGCGCCGATTTGGAAACTACCAGAATTGAATAATAACTTATCGTCCATAGATACATACACCATTCCGTCGCGTTGGGTTACGGTCAGTCCCTTACCCTCGAATCCGAGCAGAGCATTGCTTACGGTACGTTTTATTTCATTAATAGCCTCCTCACGATTCTTGAGAATTGCCTCTAGCTCCTGCAAACGTGCCTGATTATCAGCAATCTCTCTCAACATCTTGTCAGCCTCTTCCGAACCTGCTCTCAGCAATCGCTCATAACGGCTCTTCATCTCATCAAAGTTACGTTGAGCCGATTCTACATTACGTTGATGGCGGGCTCGTTCATCAGATAGATTGTTGTTAAGCGTCACGATTTTGTTGTTCAGTGCAGCAATCTCGCCATTCAGTCTGTCAATATTTTCAGCTTTAATGCTATTCTGGCTGTCGAGTCGGATAGCATCAGCCTTCAGTTCGTTGAATCTCTTCATTGATACGCACGAACTCGCAATCGCCACTGTGGCAAGCATTAGCAATACAACACCAAACTTTTTCATAGACTACAAATGTTAATACAGCCACGAATGTACGAAAAATTTTTGATTCTGCGAAATTTTGAATCCAATATCTGGCAAAATTCGCTACCTTTGTAGCAAAACCATTTATGACAATGTATCGCTATTTATCAAAGATAGATTCGCCTGCCGAACTTAAGGAATTGGGGCTTAACGAATTGCAATCATACTGCGACGAGTTGAGACGATTTATCATTGACGAGGTATCGAGAAATCCGGGCCATCTCGGTTCGAGTTTGGGTGTGGTAGAGCTGACAGTTGCGTTGCATTATGTTTTCAATACGCCCGAGGATAAGTTGATTTGGGACGTGGGCCATCAGGCCTATGCCCACAAGATTATTACGGGCAGACGCGACCGTTTCCACCTGAATCGTAAATTGGGAGGTCTGAGCGGATTCCCCAAACCTTCGGAGAGTCCCTATGATTCATTTTCGGCGGGACACGCATCGAATTCGATTTCTGCAGCGCTGGGCATTGCTACGGCAGCCAAACTCAATAACGAGCAGCGACAGGTCATTGCCGTAATCGGCGACGGCGCGATGACAGGCGGACTCGCCTTTGAAGGGCTTAACAATGCGGGCATTCAGAATACTGATTTGCTAGTAATCCTCAACGATAACAATATGTCGATTGATGACGGCGTGGGAGCTCTGCACCGATATCTGCTGACCATAACAACCTCCGAGCGATACAACAAACTGAAAGCGAATGTTTGGAATGCGATGAGTTCTATGCCCGAACTCAGACGTATGATGCAGAACATTACAAATACGACAAAACAGGGGCTACTCAAACAGAGCAATCTGTTCGAGAGCCTGAATTTCAGATATTTTGGTCCCGTAGACGGCCACGACGTAGTTCATCTGACCAAAGTGCTGTCTGATTTGAAGAGCATTAAAGGTCCTAAGTTATTGCACGTTCTGACAAAGAAAGGTAAGGGGTATGCTCCGGCAGAAAACGATCCTGGTCCGTGGCACGCTCCGGGAGTTTTCATTCCAGAGACAGGCGAACGACAAGAGTGTGCAAATACTCCTCAGCCGCCTAAATTTCAAGATGTTTTCGGCGAGACACTGCTCGAACTGGCGCAGTTGAATCCTGCCATTGTGGGCATCACTCCCGCAATGCCGTCGGGTAGCTCGCTCTCAATTATGATGGACAAATTGCCCGAAAGATGCTTTGATGTGGGCATTGCAGAGGGACACGCCGTTACGTTCTCGGCAGGTTTGGCTCGTGCTGGTATGATGCCCTTCTGTGCGATTTACTCGTCATTTATGCAGCGTGCTTATGATAATGTGATTCACGATGCAGCGCTGCAGAACCTTGATGTGGCATTCTGTCTTGACCGTGCAGGTCTGGTTGGCGAAGATGGAGCTACGCACCACGGAGCATACGACGTAGCATATATGCGTTGTGTGCCGAATATGACTATTGCTGCACCGATGAACGAGGTTGAATTGCGCAATATAATGTTCACGGTCCAGTTAGGTGGTTGCGGCCCCGTAGCCATAAGATATCCTCGAGGAAAGGGAGTTATGACCAATTGGAAACAGCCATATCAGACCGTAGAAATTGGGCGTTCGCGACTATTGCGCGAAGGTAAGAATGTAGCAGTTCTCTCGTTAGGCGAAACGGGAAATTGGGCAGCAAAGGCTATCGAGCGTGCAGAACGCGAGTGCTCGGGCTTATCGGTTACGCACGTCGATTTGCGATTTGTCAAGCCATTGGATTTGAATATGTTGCATCGTATAGGTGCCGAGCATAGATATGTGATTACGGTTGAAAATGGTGCGCGTAACGGTGGGGTAGGCTCGGCTGTTGTTGAGTTTATGAATGACAATAACTATGCAGTAAAAGTCATTAGAATGGGTATCCCTGATGAGTTTATCGAGCAGGGGACTCCCGATGAGTTGAAACGCTTGTGCGGATTCGATGAGGAATCAATCTATATGAAAATTAAAGAGTTATATAATGCAGACCTTAATGTATAATTTTGGAGTCCACGCCTATGGTGTTGCGCTTCGTTTGGCGTCTTTGTTTAATAAGAAGGCTCGTCTGTGGGTCGAGGGTCGTCGCAATCTCTTCGGTAGAGTGAGCGATGCGCTGAAGGGTAATGAGGCTCCGATAATTTGGTTTCACGCGGCTTCGCTCGGCGAGTTCGAGCAGGGACGCCCCGTAATCGAGGCATTCAAAGAGGTGCACCCCGAGTATAAAATTCTGGTTACATTTTTTTCGCCGTCGGGCTACGAGATACGGAAGAACTACAAGGGAGCCGATTGGATTTTCTATATGCCGCTGGATACAGCCAGAAATGCACGCCGCTTTGTAGATATTGTCCGACCTCGTAAGGCGGTGTTTATCAAGTATGAATTTTGGCTGAATCACCTAACCCGACTGCAGGAGATTGGCTGCGAATTGTATGAGATTTCGGCGATTTTCCGTCCCTCGCAGCAATTCTTCAAACCCTATGGCGAACGGTTCCGCACCGTGTTGAGGGGATTTCGACATATATTTGTGCAGAACGAGGAGTCAAAGAAACTGCTCGATGGAATTAAACTAGACAATGTTACGGTAACGGGTGATACTCGTTTCGACCGAGTTTTGGCTACGGTAGCTCAGAATCAGAGCATTGAGTCTATCGAGAGGTTTGCTTGCGGAGCACGAGTTTTGGTTGCTGGCAGCACTTGGGCTCCAGATGAGGAATTGCTTGCACGTCTGATTGAGGAGCATCGCGACGTGAAATTCATCATTGCTCCGCACGAAATTCATCAAGACAGAATTGATTCATTCATTTCAAAATGCAGTCGCAAATCGCTGAAATACACTGAACTGAAGGCTGATTCGGATTTAGAGTCTGCCGAGTTGCTGTTCATTGATACCATTGGCATTTTGTCGAAAGTCTATCGTTACGGCACATTTGGCTACATTGGTGGCGGATTCGGCGTGGGCATTCACAATACACTCGAAGCGGCGGGTTTTGGATTACCGTTAGCATTCGGTCCGAAATACAAAAAATTCGCAGAAGCTTGCGACCTCATATCATTGGGTGCTGCCGAGTCAATAAATTCGTATGAAGCTCTGAATAAATGGTTTACGGCGCTAAAAGGCGATGAAACAGCGCTGAAAAAGGCATCTCAATCCGCAGCCGCTTACGTTGAAACGGGACGCGGTGCGACGGATAGAATTATGAAATGGTTAGCCTAACGGTTTGAATTACTACTCCAGACGGGCTGATTGGATTTTAATCCTAAGAGTCTGATTATTCTCTCGGTAACACTACTGCACACATCTTCCACATTGGTCGGATTATTATAGAACGACGGCATTGCGGGGCAGATTATTGCACCTGCACTGCTTAGTTCGTGCAGATTGCGCAGGTGGATTGTGTTAAACGGGCACTCTCGCGGCACGATTATCAGCGGCAATCGCTCCTTAAGCATCACGTCCGCAGCACGAGATACAAGGTCATTCGAGCAGCCCGATGCTATTCTGCCGACCATTCCCATCGAACACGGTATAATGACCATTGCGTCAGAGCAACTGCTGCCAGATGCCGGCGCAGTGAAAAAATCATCATTATTAAATCGAGTTACACCTTTGATTTCTAATAATTTATATTGATTTTCCTGTTTAACTACAGCCTCGCCGTTTTGAGTCAGAATCAATTCAACCTCAACGTTCAACTCAACGAGTCGTTCGACCAATTGGCGTGCATATATCGCACCGCTCGCACCCGTAACCGCTACCGTAACTCTCATAAATTTATTGCTCTGAGGTTAATATTTCGTTCCTTGTAGAACTGCAGAACCTTCGGCAACGCATACTTCAGATTGTCAAATGACTTGAGCGAATCGTGAAAGCCGATGATTGCACCTGGCTCCACACCCTTTGTCGCATTGAGGAAACAGGCCTCACCATTGACATATTGGCTGTAATCGCGACTCATCACCGTCCACATCACTATGCGGTAGTGCTGAGACAGACGCTTGATTTGTGTCCTGCTGATTTGCCCATAGGGCGGTCTGAACAGTTCGCTATGAATGTAATTTGCTGCGAATGCCACATCTTCTATATATCGCAACGTACTCATTCTAAAGCCTTTCTGGTGGCTATAAGTGTGATTACCTACACTATGTCCAGCATCAAGTATCATCTGATAGGTTTCGGGGTATTGCTCGACATTTTTCCCTAGACAGAAGAACGTAGCCTTTGCTCCGTACTTTTCGAGCTGCTTGAGCACCCACGGAGTCACAACAGGGTGTGGTCCATCATCAAATGTCAGATACACAGATGATTGACTATCTATATCCCACAGCACTTCAGATGGGTAGAGACTGCGGATTATTTTGGGGACTCGAAAGTTATTCATACAACAAAAGTATAGATTTACTCTATAAAATGCAAAAATCAATCAAATTTTATCTCTGCACCTACACAATGTTCCAAAGAAAAGGCTCGGTCTGCATTCCAAACCGAGCCCAATATATTTGTTAGTTAATGGATTACATATAACTGCTATTATCC